>CAXTKL010000095.1:0-9966 GCA_964244825.1 uncultured Aestuariivirga sp. | reverse complement strand
TCGAAGTCATCAACACGGAAATGGTCGTGTTTGAACTGCTGGAAAAAGCGGGAACCGCAGAATTCAAGGCGTTGAGTAGGTTGATCAGGTAATTTCTCAAGTTATATTCTTGGCTCACTTGTTTTAAATCGATCAGCTAAATTCAAACAAACCGTTTGATTTTTTAATTTCCACCGCGCATATTAAAAAAATAGGTTGGATATTTTAAATGAAGCCAGACGACTTCTCCATCAATCAGCGCCAGCACCTCGTCAAAACCATTTCTGGGTCATGGGCCTTTGTGCCGCCACAACTTCCGCCTGCAATTGACTACGGTGCAATTGCATTAGGTCTTGCGGCGGCCACTGGTGCCATCGGCGAGCTCAAAGGAGCAACAAGGCGCTTACAGAATCCCTATATGCTCGTGATGCCACTCATCCGCAAAGAAGCGCTCACATCATCTGCTATTGAGGGAACGATCACAACAATAAACAACATGTTGCTCGAGCAATTGTCACCACGCGAGGGCGGCGACGACAATGCGCGAGAAGCTTTCAACTATGTGAGGGCACTTCGTGGAGCCGAACAAGCGTTGCAGGAACTACCTATCTCGCACCGGGTTATCAAACAGGCACACAAGACACTGCTGTCAGGATTGTCTCCCGCAAGAGGGGCTGGCAAACGCCCCGGCGAGTACAAAACGGACCAAAACGCAGTGGGCAAAATGGGCGACAGTGAAGCGACTGCAAGATATGTGCCCCCACCGCCCAAAGAGACAGTAACGTGCATGGATGAACTGGAACGCTTCATCAACCGGGGAAATCGAAAGTCCGGAGAGGAACTTATCGATATTGCAATGACACACTATCAATTCGAAGCAATCCACCCTTTCAATGATGGCAACGGGCGGATCGGGCGCATGCTTGTCACTCTGATGGCCCAACAACTTTTGTTTTCCAGCGAGCCACTCCTGCACATCAGCGCCAACATCGAAAACAAAAAGGACGAGTACATCGAGAGATTGTTTGCAGTCTCGACACAAGCTGATTGGAACAACTGGGTCAATTTTTTCCTTGCTGTGGTAAAAGAAAGTTGTCTTTCGGCCATCAACGTTGTTGACAGAATCATAAACCTGCAAACGGATCTGCGCCAAAGAGCCATTCAAAAAAATGGCAACCACCGTCTCGCAGCCATTGTAGACTCCCTCTTCATCAAAGAATGGCTCTCGATTGATGAAGCTGCCCGGCAATGCGGCGTGACATACCCCACAGCCAAAAGCGATCTCGATGAATTGACGAAACTTGAAATACTGCAAAAAATCCCGGGAGCACGGCCAGCAATCTACATTTCACCTGCAATCATGAACCTTGGCGCGCGCGGTTAGCGACCGCGCAAGCCAAGCAAACTCCTGCGACCCCGCGCAGTTTGACATTCCAGTGTCCCCCAGCTTCAATGCCTTATACAATTTTGGAAACCACCATGGCCAAGACCTCTGATTTCAACTGGGAAGATCCACTCGACTTCGAAAGTCACCTCACAGAGGACGAGCGCATGATCCGCGACTCGGCCCACGCCTATGCCCAGGACAAGTTGCAACCGCGCATCAAGGACGCGTTTCGCGAAGAAAAGTTTGATCGCAACATTCTGCACGAAATGGGTGCCATGGGGCTGATCGGCATCATGACGGGTGAAAAATGGGGCGGGCTTGGCTTGAACTATGTGGCCTATGGTCTGGTGGGCCGCGAGATTGAGCGCGTGGATTCTGGTTATCGCTCGGCCATGAGTGTGCAGCACTCGCTGGTCATGCACCCTATCGAGACCTTCGGCAGCGAAGAGCAGAAGCAGAAATTCCTGCCGCGCCTGGCCACGGGTGAGATTGTCGGCTGTTTCGGACTCACGGAGCCAGACGCAGGCTCTGATCCCGGTGGCATGACCACCCGCGCCACCAAAGTGCAAGGCGGCTACGTGCTGAATGGATCCAAAACCTGGATCAGCAATGCCCCGATCGCTGATGTTGCCGTGGTCTGGGCCAAACTGGATGACGAGATCAGGGGCTTTTTGGTGGAACGCGGTGCCAAGGGATTCTCCACACCGGAAATCAAGGGCAAGATTTCCTTGCGCGCCTCCATTACGGGCGAACTGGTTTTCGAAAATGTTGAAATCAGTGAAGACGCCATGTTACCGAAAGCCAAGGGACTGGGCGGCCCCTTCTCCTGCCTCAACAAGGCGCGCTACGGCATTTCCTGGGGCACCATGGGTGCGGCAGAAGACTGCTGGCACCGCGCCCGGCAATATGTGATGGACCGCAAGCAGTTTGGCAAGCCGCTTGCCGCCAATCAGTTGATCCAGAAAAAACTGGCGGACATGCAAACCGAAATCACACTCGGTCTGTTCGGTTGCCTGGCCATGGGCCGCGGCCTCGAACGCGGCACCGTGGCACCGCCAGCCATTTCCCTGATGAAGCGCAACAACGCTGGCAAAGCCCTCGACATCGCCCGCATGGCCCGCGACATGCACGGCGGCAATGGCATTTCCGAAGAATACCACGTCATGCGCCACATGGTGAATCTGGAGACGGTGAACACCTACGAAGGCACACACGACGTGCACGCGCTGATCCTGGGCCGCGCGCAGACGGGCATACAGGCATTTATGTGAGGTCTTTTCTCACCGTACCCACCACAGCCTCGCTGCCATCCCAACACACACCAGCACCAGCAAAGGCCTGATCACCCGTGCGCCATTGCTGATCGCCACCCTGGCTCCGATCTGCGCACCCACGAGTTGCCCAACTGCCATACACAACCCCGCGACCCACACAATTTTTCCGCCCAGCATGAACATCAGCAAGGATGCAACATTCGACGTGAAGTTCAACAGCTTGGTTCGGCCCGTCGCCTCAACCACGCCAAGCCCGAACAGGCCCACCAGTGCCAGCATGAAGAACGATCCCGTGCCCGGCCCGAACACGCCGTCATAAAAGCCGATCAGCGGGGCCACAAAAAATGAAAAAACACCTATCCCCAATTTCGGAATTGATCCGTCTACAGATAATTTCGGCGACAGTGCAAAATACCCGGCGACCAACAGCAACAACACCGGCATGGCTTGCTTCAACAGTTGTGTTGGCACATAAGCCACGGCCATCACGCCCAACGCCGCTCCCACAAAGACCATGGCAATTTCGGCTGCATGATCCGATGGCCGCAGAAGACCCTTTTTCCAGAACGCATGTGCTGCAGAACCGGTGCCGAAACTGCCCTGCAACTTGTTTGTGGCCAGCGCCGAAACCGGATCAAGCCCCGCCAGCAACAGTGATGGCAGCGCCAGCAAGCCCCCACCGCCGGCAATTGAATCTACAAACCCCGCCACCAGCCCGACAGCCGCAAGCAGCGCCAGTGTTGATAAATCGATCGCTATCACCGCTCGGCATCCAAACCCGCCGCGATGGTGCGCAGCATGGCTTCCAGCGCCACATCCGGTTCCACATGGGGGGGCAGCTTGCGTTCGAGGCGCAGCATGGCCAGGCCATGCACCGCCGACCAAACGGTCACCGCACCATAATGCGCCCGCATGCCACCGATCATGTCCGCCACCTGGCCTTCAAGCTGGCCCCAGGCTGTCAGCATCGCCAGGGTCAGGCGTGGCGTGGTCAGGATCACATTGTCGCGCTTGCCGAACATCAGCGAATAAATGGCGGGATTGTCGGCGGCAAAGCGCAAATAAGCCCGGCCCATCGCCACCACACGGGCCCGCGGCGACTGGTCGGCGTCACGGTTTGCGGCCTCCTCGAGTGTGTCATAAAAGCGCTCAAACCCCCGCGCCGCCACTTCCGCAAACAACTGCCCGAGCGAGGCAAAATGATGTTTTGGGGCCGCATGTGAAACGCCAGCCCGCCGCGCAATTTCGCGCAACGATACGTCTTCCACCGCCATGTCGTTGAGCGCCGCCTCGGCCGCCAGCAACAAGCCTTCGCGCAAATCCCCGTGATGATACGCATGCTTTTCCACGCTCAGATGATCTCGTCTTCGTCAGGCGTCGGCAGAATGGCCACGCGGCCCTTGGTCTTCATCCGCGCCACGTGGAACAGGGCATCTCCACGATTGACGATGGGCAAATTCGTCCGCCCAATGATGATTCCATCTTCCTCCGTCACCACCGGCACCATCACCGTGCCCAAGGGATCTGAAATCACAGCGATGGGTTCGTTCAACCCCACCCGGTCTCCCACCCGGCGCACGGAATGCAGAATGCCACCTTCCGGTGCCCGCACCCAGGTGCTGCTGGACGAATGCGTGATGGCGAAATGCGCGGGCACCGCAGGTGCATCCGCAATCATGCCAATGGCCTTCATCACGCGCAGGCAGCCCTTCACGCCCGCCTCGATTGCCACTTCATCAAACCGCAAGGCTTCACCACCCTCGTACAGCAACACACGCACACCCTCGTCGATGGCACATTGCCGCAAGGACCCATCCCGCAGTTTCGACGTCAGGATCACAGGCGGCGCAAAGGCTTCGGCCATGCGTGCCAACTCTTCATCGCCCGGCGAAATCCGGATCTGCGGCAGGTTGGTGCGGTGCAAGGCCGCCGTGTGCAGATCGATGCCGTAGTGCGATCGCTTCACCACCTCGCGGAAAAACAGGTCCGCCAATAAACCAGCCAGCGAACCATGATCCGACCCCGGAAACGAGCGGTTTAAATCGCGCCTGTCCGGCATATAGCGGGAGTGATTGAGAAACCCGAAGGCATTGACAATCGGCACGGCCAGCAGCGTGCCCTTGATGGTTTTCAGTGCCTCTTGCGCCAAAACCCGCCGCACAATTTCCAATCCCAGAATCTCATCACCATGCACCACGGCCGACAGAAACATCACGGGTCCCGCTTCCACCCCATGCACCACATGCACCGGCAAATTCATCCGCGTGGCATTGGCGAGCGTGGACACTTCAAGATCAACCGTCAGCCGCTCACCCGGCTGCACAACATGGGACCCAAGCTCAAATGGCGTCATCCCCGCCCCTTTGTTCTGGTTTTGCCGGGTCCCGCATTCTTGACAAGGAAGCGGATGATTTCCCCTGCCACATCCTTCGACGACGCACCTTCAATGCCCTCCAGCCCCGGCGAGGAATTGACCTCCATCACCACAGGCCCATGGGACGAGCGCAGCAAATCCACCCCAGCAACATTGAGCCCCATGGATTTGCAAGCTTTCAAGGCGGCTTTCTTTTCCGCCGCCGTCAATTCAACAATGGTGGCGGTGCCGCCACGGTGCAGGTTGGAGCGGAAATCATTGTCCGGTCCCTTGCGCTCCATGGCCGCCACGATTTTTCCACCGACAACAAAGGCGCGAATGTCCCGCCCCTCGGCTTCCTTGATGAACTCCTGCACCAGAATGTTGATGTTGGCGCCATGAAACGCCTCAATCACAGACTTCGCGGATTTATGGGTTTCACCCAGCACCACACCAATGCCCTGAGTGCCCTCGAGCAGCTTGATCACAACGGGCGCACCCCCCACCATCTGCAACACTTCATTGGTGTGGTCAGCCGAATTCGCAAAGGCGGTCACGGGCAGACCCACGCCATCCCGCGCCAGAATTTGCAGGCAGCGCAGTTTGTCGCGCGAGCGGCCGATGGCCACTGATTCATTGAGCGGGTAAACCCCCATCATTTCAAACTGCCGGAGCACCGCAAGACCGTAGAAGGTGTGCGACGCGGCAATGCGGGGAATGACAGCATCAAAACCCTCGAGCTTCTCCCCCTTGTAACGCAGCTCGGGTTTGCGCGAGGTGATGTTCATGTAGCAGCGCAGATAATCAACCGGCACGATCTCATGCCCCGCTGCAACCGCAGTTTCGATCAGCCGCTGGTGCGAATAGAGTTTTGGATTGCGCGTGAGCAGGGCAATTTTCATGTGGGAACAATACGCCGTGTGAGGACAAATGTCTTTCCCGGGTGAACCAGGAACAATCCCTTGATGCTGTTGCGCCCGAGCAGCATGGGCACATCCATATCCGTGCGATCCGTCAACGATATTTCGGTTTTCATCAGCACTGGCCCCAGTTGCAGCGTTGCACGAATAACAGGCCGCATCTCGCTGAGTCCATTGGAACTTTTGACACGGCGAAACCCGACCAGCGGTGCCGCATAAGCCTTGCCATCAATCACAAACCGCACGCGCCGCCCACGCACGTCGATCTTGTCTGCATGCAGGGCGGAGGTTCTGGCACCCGTATCAATCTTCGCCGCAATCGGTCCCAACTTGATCTTCGGAAACCGCACCGCCTCTTTCCACCCCACGAGCGGTAAATGAAACATCATGGGGCGTCTGGGTGGGATCATCCTACAGTTCTAGAACACATCAACCGAATCACCCAAGTGCGGTTTTCAATCAAAGTCCCCAGACCCGTTCCAACACCCGCAGCCAGTTCCCATGGGCAATCTTCGTTACCAGCGCGGCATCAAACCCAGCAGCAACCAGTGCATCCAGCAGCTTCGGCGCGCCCGTCACATTGCCAATGACCGAAGGGATGCGTGCACCGTCAAAATCGCTGCCCAGCCCCACGCAGTCCTCACCGGCAAAGCGTACAAGATGTTCAACGTGCCGTACCATCACGCTCATGTCAGTCAGCGAATCCCAGCGCCCGTCGCTGCGCAAAAACCCGGTGGCATAGTTCAATCCCACCATGCCGCCGGAACTGCCAATGGCCAGCAATTGTTCATTGGTCAGATTGCGTGAGGACGCCGCCAGCGCGTGGGCGTTGGAATGGGTCGCCACCAGGGGCGCATTGCTCAGCGCCGCCACGTCCCAGAACCCGCGCTCGTTGAGATGGGAGACATCAATCATGATGCGCAAGCGGTTACACGCCCGCACCAATGCCTTGCCTGCATCGGTCAGACCACCACCTGTATCTGAAGAGGATGGAAACCGGAACGGCACACCTTCGCCAAACGCATTGCTGCGTGACCATACCGGACCCAACGAGCGCAGCCCACGGTCATAGAGCGCCTGCAAATTCGAAAGATCGGGCGCTATTGCTTCCGCACCTTCAATATGCGTAATCCAGCCCAGCTTGCCAACCTGCATGGCTGCTCGCAACGCGGTGGCCGTTCCACACAGCACAACATCGCCTTTGGCCAGCGCAACGATCCGGTCACGCAAATCCAGCATGCCCTCAGCCGAAGACAGGGCCGTCTGCTGCACCACACCCGCATCATAGGGCGGGTTCAGGTCGTCATCGTCATGGTGATAGTCCGCTTGCGACGGGGAAAAGATCGCAAAAAACCCACCCGCCATATGACCCGCACGGATGCGCGGCAGATCCATATGGCCGAGCCCGTCCCCCTCAACAAAATCCTCCGCCGCCCGCATCGATTTTTTCAACCAAAGCCGAAGCAGAACGTCGTTGTGTCCGTCAATGATGGGGGGATGTGGCAAGCTTTGTACTCAATGGCAACCACCCCCTCCCCCCTTCGGGGTACTCCCCCACGCTAGGCGCGAGAAAGAAAGGTGTCCTCCCTCAGCGGAGCTGGGGGAGTACGGCGAAGCCGGGAGGGGGTGTCAAAACCGGATTCGATCTTCAACCCTTCGCATGCATCTCTGCTACGTAATCCCAGTTCACGAGGTTGTCGACAAAGGCTTCCAGATATTTCTGCCGCGCATTGCGATAGTCGATGTAGTAGCTGTGTTCCCACACATCGCAGCCCAGAATGGGCGACGCGCCATGCATCAGGGGGTTTTCGCCGTTGGGTGTTTTTGAGATCGCCAGCTTGCCATCTTTCACCGAAATCCAGGCCCAGCCGGACCCAAACTGCGTCAGACCCGCCTGCACGAAATCCGCCCGCATCTTGTCATAGCCACCCAGATCAGACTCAATCGCCTTTTCCAGCTTGCCCGGCAATTTTTTGCCGCCGCCGTGGGGCTTCATCCACTTCCAGAAATGCATGTGATTGTAGTGCTGGCCCACATTGTTCACGAGTCCGGCGTTCTTTTCCGCAAAGGCCGCCTTGCAGATATTCTCGATCGACGCCGACGCCAGCGGTGAATCCTTCAGCAGGTTGTTGCCATTGGTCACATAGGCCATGTGATGCTTGTCATGGTGAAACTCCAGCGTCTCCTTTGACATGTAAGGGCCAAGCGCGTCATGGGCATAAGGTAGGGCGGGCAGTTCAAGAGCCATGGTCATTCTCCGGTTGTTATGTAAAAACAATCTAGGCGTTCGCCACCGGCTATGCAAGGAAAGGCCCCCATGCACAAAAGCCGAAGCCGCCGCTTTTTTACGCTGCGCGGCCATACCATGAATTAACAGTTACTTTGACCAATACCGTGTATGTGATTCGCCAGACAATATCAGGACGGCGGGGGAATCACGTGGCACAGACGAAAAGCGGGCATTATCCGGCAGAGTTGCGCGGGCTGGTTGTCGATCTTCACAATCATTGCAAGGCCTACATGAATGCCGACAATCACCGCGCCTGGTGGCAGGTGATATCCACGGCTCTGATTTTCTTTCCCTTGATCACCCTCATGTTCTGGCTGCAACCGCTGCAACATCCAGCAGCCTTGCTGTTGGCGCTTCCCTTGGGTGCCTTGCTCACACGCTTTTTCTCATTGCAACATGATTGCGGCCATGGCTCTTTCTTCTCGGCAAAGCGCACCAATGAGACGATGGGTCAATTCCTCAGTATACTGACATTCACGCCCTATGATCACTGGCGCAACTCCCACGCCCAGCACCATGCCGGCTCCGGCAATCTGGACAGACGCGGCATTGGTGACATTGAGACCATGACAGTGGAAGAATTTCAGGGCCTGACACTGGTAGGCAAATGGAAATATCGCGTCCTGCGCCATCCCTTGATCTCGCTGGTCGTTGGGCCGCCGATCTACTTTCTCATTCTGCAACGCCTCGCCATCGGCTCCAACCTGAACCGCCCGGATGTCGTGCCAGGTCTGTTGCTCCACAATCTTGCGCTTTTCTTTTTTTACGGGGGTCTATGCTGGCTTTTGGGCATTGCAATCACGGTCTCAGTGGTGATGCCTGTCGTGCTGGTAGGTTCATGGATTGGCGGCTGGCTGTTCTTCGTACAACACCAGTTTGAAGAAACCCTGTGGGAAGGGGCCGACAAGTGGGACGTCAAAATCGCCGCCCTGAAAGGCTCATCGCACCTGCAGTTGCCGTCGGTCTTGAACTGGCTCACCTGTGATATTGGCCTGCACCACATCCACCATCTTTCCAGCCGCATTCCAAACTACCGCCTGCGTGCGTGCCTCGCCGCCAGTGAAGCCCTGCAAAACATCGCCCCCAAACTCACCCTCTGGCGCGCCATGACATCCATGCATCTGGCCCTGTGGGATGAGAAAGCACGGCGGCTGATTTCGTTCCGGGAATATGGTTTGCGGCACGCGTAAACAGGGCCTTCTCCGTCACGCTTCGCGCGACAACTCTCCCGAAAGCGGGCAGGGCTATCGCAAATGGCATCCAAAGGACCTCATCAGCCCTTCGGGCAGCTTCTCCAGCGGAGAAGCGACTCATTGAGAGACCTCCCTCAATGTCCACAAAACCTCAAAAAATTGTCGATATCTCGCAACGAGTCCCTTCCCCTCTGGGGAAGGTGCTGAGCGAATGCGAGGCGGATGAGGTCCCTTTGGCGGCAAAATGCGATTACCCTGCGCAAGCGGGAGAGGTGGCACGAGCGAAGCGAGTGACGGAGAGCGAAACTCTCTCACCCGCGCAACAGCGGCACCCCCATCAGCGCCTGCAAAAAAGTCAAACCCGTCAGTACACTGATCATTAAGGCCACACCAAATACCACACTGCGTTTTTCACTGAGTGCCGCCAGCGGCACAAGCTGCATGGCATGGAGTCCCACGAAATGCGCCACCCGCAAATCACCTCCCGTCGTTGACCAGTGAAAGAACGGTAAACCCGTTGCGTCGGTCAGCGCTCCGCCAACGGAATGACCAATTTGTGACGACATGTAC
>CAXTKL010000094.1:0-10092 GCA_964244825.1 uncultured Aestuariivirga sp. | reverse complement strand
GCCAACCGTCCAGCCTCCTCAAGCACTGGTACTGCCGCTGCCAGTTGGCCGCGCTCGATCAGCGCTGCACCCAGATCGACGAGCAGCGCGATGCGTCGTGGATCAGCGGTCGGAATCAGCCGGGATACCCGCTCGAGCAAGCTGATTGCAGCAGGCAAGTCGCTGCGGACGAGTGCCCGCCGACCCGCCGCTTCCAACCGGTCGGACGCCCGGGCAGCGAGGACTCTGCTGCGCGAATCGGGCGGTCCAAGTGTTGCCCGGTACTGGAAAGCCTGCTCCAAATGGTAGCCGACAATCTCTTCAAATTCGCGGAGCCTGTCTCCGGCTGTGCGCTCAAGCCAGTTGGCGCAGCGCTCGTGCAAATCGGCCCGCGCATTTTTCGGCAGTGAGCGATAGGCGGCGTCGCGGATCAGGCCATGGCGAAAGCGGAAGGCCTTGTCGCCGGCAAATTCGGTTGTGTCCGGGCGGATGAGGTCGCGGTGGACAAGCGCCACCAAGCCCTCCTCAAGCGGCATAGCAAGTGCTGGGCGAAGTTCGTGGACGGCACCGAGGTGAAACAGTGAACCTTCGACTGCTGCGATCATCAGGATGGCGCGCTCGTCCGTTGGGAGACCGTCAAGACGGGCGGCAAGCAGCGCATGGATTGTCGAGGGAACGGGCAACTCAGAAAGGTTGGACGCGGCAACCCAGTGATCTCCCTCACGCGTCAGCGCTGAGTCTTCGACCAGCATGGCCACAAACTCTTCAGCAAAGAGCGGGTTGCCCTCGGCCGCATCGGCGATCCTTGCCTCTGCTGCGGGCGGGAGGGGTGCACGGTCGAGCATGTTCGCAATCAGTTCGCGGCAATCGGCGTTACTGAGCGGATCAAGCGGGATCAAGGTTGCGGCAAGTTTTTCGGCGGTCCAGCTTGGGCGTTTGTCCAGCAATTCCGGCCGGGCGATGCACAGCAGCAGGATTGGAACATCGTGTGAGAATTTGGCGATATGCTCGACCAGGTCAAGGAAGGTCGGATCAGCCCAGTGAATGTCATCCAGCACGACAACCAGTGGCCCCGTCCGCGCCAGAGCTTCGAACAATCTGCGCACGGCCCAGAACGTCTCCTCACTCGTTGCTCCTCCGGCACCACCGAGCCCGAGCGCGTGACCCAAGTGCTCCATGATCAACTCTGCCTTTTCCACCCCGGCAAGCCGCGCCGCAATCGCGGACGTGGACTCCTCACCGGCATCGAATCCGTCAGCGCGCGTCATTTCCCGGACAATCTCCGCCAGCGGCCAGTAAGTAATGCCCTCGCCGTAGGGCAAGCAGCGGCCACGCAAAACCGTTGCTTGACCAGTGAGGCCAGCAACAAAATCTCCTACAAGCCTCGACTTGCCGACACCCGCACCACCATGCACGACCAACAGACGGCACGTTCTGTCGCGGGCCACGGTGTTAAATGCGGTCTCAAGCGCGGCACTCTGGCTTGAGCGGCCAACCAAGCGTGAGTGGAAGCGGCGCACGCTATCGACATCACGGGAGGGAATATCAACCACGGCAAAGGCGTGGATTGTCTTGCCGTGCTTGAGCACACGTGGCCCGCTAGGCGCGACGGTGACCGCGTTGCGGACCAGTTTGTGCGTGGTCTCCCCGATCAGGATCTCACCGGCCGCCGCCGCCTCTTCAAGGCGTTTGGCAGCGTTGATGGCCTCTCCGACGAGGGGCGAATCACCATGGGTGTCAGCGATGACCTCACCCGTGTTGACGCCAATACGGCTTGCCAGCCGCACGCCCCACCCCACTTCGAACTCTTGGTTGAGACGGGCGTGTGTGTCGCGCATCTCAACGGCTGCCCGTACGGCGCGCAGCGCGTCGTCTTCATGCAGGACCGGCACGCCGAACACCGCCATGATTGCATCACCAATGTACTTCTCCACCGAACCGCCGTGCCGCCGGATAACGGCGCTCAACTCACCGAAATAGCGCGCGAGCAGGTTTCGCAGCGCTTCAGCATCGAGATCGCGGCTCAATCGCGACGAATCGACGATGTCGATGAAGAGAATCGTGACAGTCTTGCGGGAGTCTCGCGAGGAATCCCTCACGATGGGTCCGTTCCACTCGGATCCGGGGCCGCGAAACTCCATCTGAACCGCTCCGTTTGCTCCAAGGCTTCGGCAGATGATAGCACCCGCTCCGGGCGCACTCCAGAGACGTTTTGAAACTCGATTTGATCGGGTTCTTCGACGCCCGCATCATCTGTCACGGATCACCAACGTTTCCCAAGCCGGGTTACGGTGCCCAGTCTACGTCATCAGGTGCGCCACATTGCTTTCTGAACTGCGCTTGGTCTCGCGTTTGTAAGAATGCGTGTCGCGTGTTTTGTCGTTCTGGGATTGATAAGCACGCAGCTCTGCTATTCCACCACTTCGCCGGGATAGACACCCCAAAGCTCAGCTTGCACCGCATAGCCTTCATATTGGTCGGTCGTGACATAACACCATTCGCCCGTGCAGCTTTTGATCTGGGCAATGGCGCCGGGCATCAACATGGCCACTGTGGCACTTCCGCCCGACTCCGCGTCATGCAATGCCACGGCCTTGTGCTTGTTCCAGTCCGGGGCAAGGGCAAAGCGGCGGCCTGACAGCATTTGCTGCAGGATCCAGCCCTCGGCCCCTTCGGAGTCCCGGATTTTGCGCCAGTTCTCGAATTCCGCCGTCACCTCCACAGGCATGCCTTTGCGCTGGAACACCCAGGCCACGTCATGATCGCTGGACGGGCCGGTCCGCACATTGACCTTGCCGGATTTCAACGTGAGGAAGCGTGGAATGGCAAAGCCAGAAGGCCCAAGTTGAGCGGGTGCCGCGTCGACGGACGCAGTGGTGTCACCGGCAGCAATGCTGCGTTCACCGCCGTGCAGGCCGCGGACCATCCAGATTGTGGCAACAGCCGCAAGCAACAGGGCAGCCACGCCAAAATGCGCGGGCTTGAAACGGATCATGCCCCGGTCAATCAGGCGGGCAGTGCTGAGCAGGCTTGCGGACATGGTCAAATGCTTTTCAGTTGCGGCAGACCGGAACCAGCGTCTAGACACACGACTGTAGCACGCCGCTGACACTGGCTTTTCGGCCAGCACCATCAGTGAACGGGCAAGGTTAAAAATGCGTCAAGACCGGGTTTTCCAAAGGATCAAGTGACACGTCATGGGACAAGCAAAACCGTTGGTGATCATCACGCGGAAGCTGCCAGTCGTCGTGGAAGCCCGCATGCAGCAGTTGTTTTCGTGCAAGGTCAATGGCACCGACAAGGCTTTCTCCAATACGGATCTCGTTTCGGCGGTGCAGGAAGCCGACGTATTGGTGCCGACGATCACCGACAGCATCGACAAAGCTTTGCTGGACCAGGCCGGTCCGCAGTTGAAGCTGATTGCAAATTTCGGCAATGGCGTCGACCATATTGACGTGGAGGCGGCCCTGGCGCGGGGCATCACCGTCACCAACACGCCTGGCGTTCTCACAGACGACACAGCCGACATGACCATGGCCCTGATCCTGGCCGTGTCCCGCCGCATCATTGAAGGAGCTGAGGCCGTCAAGCATGGCGCCTGGAGCGGCTGGAGCCCGACATGGATGTTGGGGTCACGCCTGCGCGGCAAGAAACTGGGCATCCTTGGCATGGGCCGCATCGGCACCGCCGTGGCCCGCCGCGCCAAGGCCTTTGGCCTGGAGGTGCATTATCACAACCGCAAGCCCGCCCATCCGAAAATTGTCGAGGACCTCGCTGCCACCTATTGTGAAGGCATCGACGCGCTGTTGGCACGGGTGGATATTCTTTCTGTCAATTGCCCCCATACACCGGCCACCTATCATCTTCTGTCGGCCCGCCGGCTCAAATTGCTGAAACCGACCGCCATCATCGTCAATACGGCGCGCGGGGAAATCATCGATGAGAACGCATTGATCCAGATGCTTGCTGCGCGCGAACTGGCAGGTGCTGGGCTCGATGTGTTCGAGCATGAGCCAGCGGTGAATCCTCAATTGCTGGCGCTCAAGAATGTCGTGTTGCTGCCTCACATGGGCTCCGCCACCCTCGAAGGCCGCATTGACATGGGCGAAAAAGTCATCATCAACATCAAGACCTGGGCCGACGGCCACAAGCCCCCCGACCGCGTGCTGCCGGGAATGTTGTGACCCTCTTCACGATTATCTGAACTCACCCGACTTAAGCGTGATGTAATTTCACCGCTGACTTGGCTATGAGAGCCTTTGAGTCTCAAAGGAAATGCCATGATCAATCGCCGTCACGTTCTCGCCGCAGCGTTGCTGCCGATATTTGGTCGCACAGTCTTCGCCGCCGACTGGGCAGCCATCGAAACCGAGGCCAAGGGCCAAACCGTCTACTTCAATGCCTGGGCGGGATCCGACACCATCAACGCCTATATCGCCTGGGCGGGTGACGAAGTGAAAAAGCGCTACGGCGTCACCGTGTCCCATACCAAGATCACCGACACTGCTGAAGTGGTGAAGCGTGTGCGCGATGAAGTGGCGGCGGGCAAGACTGATGGTTCAGTCGATCTCGTCTGGATCAACGGCGAAAACTTCCGCGCCATGAAAACAGAAAAGCTGCTGTTCGGGCCATGGTCCGAATCCACACCCAACTATGCCCTGGTGGATGTGGACGGCAAGCCCACGACCAGACAGGATTTCAGCGAAGCGGTGGAAGGTCTGGAATCACCTTGGGGCATGGCGCAGCTGACCTTCTTCGCCGATGGCGCGAAACTGCCAAAGCCACCCCGCAGTCTCACGGAACTCACGACCTTCGCCGCCGCCAACCCGGGCCGGGTCACTTACCCTGCGCCGCCTGATTTTCATGGCACCACCTTCCTCAAGCAGGTGCTTTATGAAAGCGTCATTGATCCACACGTGTTTGCAATGCCGGGAGATGCTCAGGCCTTCAGTTCTTATGAGCCAGTACTGATGTCGGCTCTCGACACCCTGCACAAAAATTTCTGGCGCAACGGCAAGCAGTTCCCAAAGGCCCAGGCCGATGTGACCAACATGGTGGCGGACGGTGAATTGTTCATCGGCATCACCTTCAACCCCAATGAACCCGCCAACCTTGTGGCTGCGGGCCGCATGCCTGCGACCACCGTAGCCTGGCAACACGCCAAGGGCACCATTGGAAACACGCACTTCGTTGCCATCCCTGCCAATGCGAAGGCCAAAGCGGGTGCGCAAGTGTTTGCAAATTTCCTGTTGTCACCCGAGGCGCAGGCCAAAAAGAACGATCTCAAAACCTGGGGTGATCCAACCGTATTGGCCGTGTCGAAACTGTCCGAGGCAGACGCAAAAATGTTCGTCGCTGCTGCCGCACCGGGCAGTGTAACACTGCCGGGACCAGCCTTGCTCGAACCCCATGCGTCGTGGGTGGCGCTGCTGGAGGCGGCCTGGCTGAAACACTACGGCCAGGGCTGATGCGATGGGCACGGCTCGTTTTGGCAGCAGCGCCATTGGTGCTGCTGTTTTTGCTGCCGCTGCTTCTCAGTTTGGTTTTGCTGCTGCCAGGGCTGGTTGATGCACAGTCGTTCAAAGCCATGGCGCAGCACCCGCAATTCGCCGGTGCCTTGAAGCTCACGCTGTTCACCGGCTTTGCCAGCACCCTGCTATCGCTGCTTTTTGCCATCATCATCATCGCGCAAACGCGTCATCGCCTTTTGCAACAGGCCAGCCTGTTTCTGTCCGTTCCACATCTGGCAATGGCCATGGGGCTGGGATTCCTGATTGCACCGACAGGGTTATTGGCCCGCCTGACGGCGCTGCTGTTCACTGGCTGGACCGCACCACCGCAATGGCAAACCACGCAAGATCCCCATGGTCTGGCCTTGATTGCAGCGCTTGTGTTGAAGGAAACACCCTTTCTGGTCTGGGCCATGGCGAGTGTGATGCAACAGGATGAACTGAAGCAACGCTTTGCGCGCGAAACACTGGTGGCGCGCAGTCTGGGGCATCAATCCGGTGCCGCATTTTTGCGCGTGGTGCTGCCACAGGTTTTGCAGCGAACGATATGGCCGATCATCGCGGTGTTCAGCTACGGCATGACGGTAGTGGATATGGCCCTCGTGATTGGCCCCACCCAGCCGCCAACCCTGGCGCAACTGGTGTGGACAGATTTGAATGATGGCGAGGTGCTGAAGAATGCGCGGGGGGCTGCTGGAACATTGGTATTGAGCGGGTTGATACTCGCGGTGCTGACGGTCACGGCAATGCAGTGGCGAGGCACGCGGCCACTGCAGCGCGTGTGGCTTACGCAAGCGGCACGGCACTGGAAGAAAGGTGTTGCTGTTGCCAACTGGATTTGGCCGTTGTGGATGCTGGTTTATGCAGCTGTCATTGTGTCGCTCGTGCTGCAATCTGTGTCACCGCGCTGGCCATTTCCTGATGTGGTTGCGCCCGTCTTCAGTATGGCGGCATGGTGGCGATTTTTGCAGGACGCGTCACCTCTCTGGACCAGCCTTGGCATGGCCGTGGCCAGCAGTTTTCTGTCGCTTGTTGCAGTCGTGATCTGGGCAGAGACCCAACAGCAAAAACATGATCGCGTGGCACTTGCGGCCGCCACAGTCCTGTTGGGTCTGCCCGCCTTGCTGGTGGCGCTTGGGCAATATCGGTTGCTTTTGCTTGTGGATGGCACGGGCACAGCAATGGGATTGTTGTTCGCCCATCTTCTCTCGGTCATCGCTTACGTGCTCGTGATGCTCATCGGGCCTTACCGCGCCTTTGATCCGCGCTGGAAGGCTGCGGGCAATGGTCTTGGGGCATCGCACGTCAGGTTTCTGACTAGAATAAAATGGCCAATGCTGAAAGCGCCACTGTTGTCGTCTCTCGCCATTGGCTTTGCTGTTTCCATCGCGCAATTTGTGCCAGCACAATTGGCAGCGGCGGGACGCTTCGCAACGCTTCCCATGGAGGCGGTGACCTTGTCGAGCGGTGGCAATCGCGCCCTCGTCGCAGTTTATGCATTGGTCCTGATGTTGTTGCCGCTGGTTGTGTTCAGTGTGTCAGCGTGGGCGTCGCGTCCGCGCTGGAGGGGAAGCGCATATGACCAATAAAAGCCCCCCTCCCCCCTTCGGGTTACTCCCCCAACAAGTTGGGGGAGAGCTCACCGCGAGTCCTTCCCCAATTGATTGGGGAAGTGGCCGAGGGCCGATGGGGGACTTTCGCGCAACATCTCAGTCCAGGGTACGACGTGATGCTGACCTTACGTGATGTCAGCCTGTCGCTTGGTGGGAAAGTTTTGCTGAAACCGTTTTCGCTTGATGTTGCGGCAGGCGATATTGTGACTGTCATGGGTCCCAGTGGTTCGGGCAAGTCCTCGCTGCTGACTTTCATTGGTGGTGATCTGGTTGATGCTTTGCAAGGCAGTGGAGACGTGTTGCTTGACGGACAATCGCTTTTGCACAAGCCGCCGGAAACACGCCGCATCGGACGCCTGTTTCAGGATGACCTGTTGTTTCCGCACATGACGGTGGGAGAGAACCTGTTGTTCGCAGTGCCGACCATGCCAAGGTCTGAACGTTTGGCCATGGTGGCAACGGCACTCGAACGCGCGGAGTTGCAGGGCTTTGCCGGTCGGCCGCCGCACACGCTTTCCGGTGGCCAGCGCCAGCGCGTGGCCCTGATGCGGGCCTTGCTGGCCAAACCTGCTGCCATATTACTGGATGAGCCGTTCAGCAAACTCGACAAGGCGTTGCGTGGCCAGATGCGCGACTATGTCTTCAGCCATATCAAGGCGCGCGCAATTCCTGCCCTGATGGTGACTCATGACCGCGACGATGCCCCTCGGGGTGGGCGCGTGTTGGAAATATCGATCGACGGAGCATTGCACGATGTTTGACCGGCAGATGTTGGCGCTGACCAAGCCCATCGTTGACGCTGCGGCACGGCAGCTCAACCGGCTTGGCATCGCGGCTAACCAGGTTTCACTCATGGGATTTGCGCTTGGCATGATTGCTGCTGTTCTGATCGCCCATGGTGAGATCAAGTCGGCGATTGTGCCACTGCTGCTCAACCGATTGCTTGACGGGCTTGACGGCGCTGTTGCGCGTTTTTCAGAACCGACGGATCGCGGTGCCTTTCTCGACATCACCCTTGACTTCCTGTTCTACGCCGCGGTGCCGCTGGCCTTTGCGTTCAGCAACCCGGAACGCAATGCGCTTGCGGGTGCTGTCTTGCTGGCAAGTTTCATTGGCACCGGTGTGAGCTTCCTCGCCTATGCCATCATGGCCGAGAAGCGGGGGCAGAAGAGCACCGACTATCCCTCGAAGAGCTTCTACTATCTCGGCGGTTTGACCGAAGGTTTCGAAACTGTGGCCTGCTTTGTTGCGATGTGCATCTGGCCGCAACACTTCGCGGTGATCGCTTATGTCTATGCGGGCATGTGCTGTGTGACCACCTTGACGCGCCTGGTCGCGGGCTGGCAGAGTTTCCGCAACTGATGCCAAGCTTCCATCCCAAGTTCGTGAGCATGCTGCGCGAAGGCTATGGCGCCGCTGCATTCCGGAAAGACATGATCGCCGGTTTGACCGTGGCGATTGTTGCGTTGCCGCTGTCCATGGCCATTGCCATTGCATCACATGCACCACCTCAGGCAGGGCTTTACGCAGCCATCATCGGCGGCTTTCTGATTTCTGCTTTGGGTGGAAGCCGGTTCCAGATTGGTGGTCCTGCTGGCGCATTCATCGTGCTTGTTGCGTCGGTCATTGATGTGCATGGCCTTGACGGTTTGCTGCTCGCCAGCACCATGGCGGGTATTCTCATGATTGTTTTTGGTGTGTTAAAACTCGGCAATCTTGTGAAGCGCGTGCCACATGAGGTAACGGTGGGTTTTACTGCTGGCATCGGCGTCATCATCCTGGCCAGCCAGCTGCACGATTTTTTCGGACTTGCATTCACTGGCAAAGAACCAGGCCTGCTTTTCGAGAAGTTGAGATTTCTGTTCATGGAAACGCAGTCAGTCAGTATCGCTGCAACCGTGCTGTCGGTGGTCACGGTGGCGCTGATCCTGTTTTTGCGGAAGATGAAACCGACGTGGCCCTCGTTGTTGATTGCAGTTGGTTTTGCAACTTTGGCATCCCGGCTTTTTCATCTCCCTGTTGAAACCATCGGTGATCGCTTTGGTGAGATTCCCCGTGGCCTCGCCATGCCGCGTCTGCCGCCTCTTGATCTGGCTCTTGTGGTCAAGCTGCTTCCTTCTGCAGTTTCGATTGCTTTTCTGGGCAGCATTGAATCCCTGCTTTCAGCCGTCGTTGCCGACAAGATGGTGATGCGGAAACACCGACCCAACACAGAGCTTGTGGCGCAGGGCATTGCCAATGTCATCACGCCGCTGTTTGGCGGCTTGACGGTGACGGGTACCATTGCGCGGACAGCGACCAATGTGCGGGCCGGTGCGCATGGACCGGTCGCTGGCATGTTGCATGCGGCATTCCTGCTGCTGGTCATGCTGGTGGCGGCACCGGCCCTGGCTTACGTGCCGCTCGCAGCGCTTGCCGGTGTGCTGGCGCTTGTCGCCTTGGGCATGCTTGAGGTGCGCGAACTCACGCGTAACCCCCGTTGGCAAAGCCTTCTGGTGATTGCCGCCACATTCCTTGTCGTCATTTTCCGCGACCTCATTGAGGGCATAGCCGTCGGGATCGTGATACATCTGCTCTTGCGGTTTGTGGCACGCCGCTGACATTAGGAATCTGTTAACGAAAAATAATCCAATTGCCCAAAATAGTTCTTGAATCCGCCACACGAATCCATCATATGCAGCCCGTCCAAAGTCGCACGTGCCGCAAAGGTTAGTCCCTAAGCAACGACGGTGAGGGCTTCTCGTCTCGCTGGTTTCGTCCAAAGGCCAGCATACCAGAGGCAAACACAAGTCTGCTCGATGTGCGATTGGCACCATCCCAATCAATCAGAAGCGAAAGTCAGTAAGGGTTATTGTCCTTTGCGTCTCCATCGCGCTTGGGAAGTTGCCACTGCTGAATCCTGTCATCACTTTTTTCGGGATGCTTTATCATGGCGACGGCAAAAATCATCGACTTCATCCGACGTGAACAGCCCGAAGGCCCCTGCCTCG
>CAXTKL010000093.1:0-10268 GCA_964244825.1 uncultured Aestuariivirga sp. | reverse complement strand
GGCATTGGTTTGGAAGTTGAAGACATTTCCGACAAGACCAAGGCGCTTGCCGCCTTCACCGTTGCCTATGTCGAGCAAGCCGACAAACACCCCAATGCCGACAAGCTGAAACTCTGCAATGTCGAAACCATTGACGGCATGAAGCAGGTTGTCTGCGGTGCGCCCAATGCGCGGACGGGGATCAAGGCGATCATCGCTTTGCCCGGTGTCACCATTCCGGTGACGGGTCAGATATTTGCGCCTGCAACAATACGCGGCTCTGAATCACAGGCCATGCTGTGTTCCGAGCGCGAACTTTTGATTTCGGAAGCACATGATGGCATCATCGAAGTGCAGGGCGATTGGCCGGTGGGAACACCTGCGGCCACGGCGCTCGGCCTTGATGACCCGATGTTCTATGTCAAGGTAACAGCAAACCGGCCCGATGCGCTGGGCATCTATGGCATAGCAAGAGACCTCGCGGCCAAGGGCTTGGGCTCGTTAAAGCCACTAAATGCGCCGAATGTGCAAGGCTCATTTGACTCGCCCATACGTGTGAAGCTCGACTTCCCGGCATCGGATGCAAAAGCCTGCCCGCTGTTTGTGGGGCGCTATATTCGTGGTGTGAAGAATGGCTCGTCGCCAGCGTGGTTGCAGCAGCGTTTGAAGTCGATAGGCTTGCGCCCGATTTCCACACTTGTGGACATCACCAACTACATCACCTTCGCCCATGCGCGGCCCCTGCATGTGTTTGACGCGAAAAAGGTTCACGGAAACATCACGGCGCGTTTGGCCAGAGATGGCGAAACACTCGAAGCGCTCGACAACAAGACCTACACGCTGTCTTCCAACATGACGGTGATTGCTGACGAAGCGGGTGTGGAAGGCATTGCAGGGATCATCGGGGGCATTCCCTCGTCCTGCACGGATGAAACCACCGACGTATTCCTCGAAGCCGCCTATTTCGACCCCGTGCGCACGGCAACCACAGGCCGCAAACTTGGCATCAACTCTGATGCGCGCTATCGCTTCGAACGTGGCATCGATCCCGCGTTCACGCCCATCGGTGCTGAAATCGCAACGCAAATGATTTTGGATTTATGTGGCGGCGAGGCTTCCCATCTGGTCGTCGCTGGCAAAGTGCCAGACACCAGTCGCACCATCACCTTGCGCAAGACTCGCGTGAAGCAGCTCGGTGGACTGGATCATCCGTGGGCGGATCAATTAAACATTCTTCGCAATCTGGGCTTCACAGTGACAGAAAACGAATCTGGCGCATCATGTTCCGTTCCCTCATGGCGGCCTGATGTGAATGGCGAGGCTGACCTCGTCGAGGACATCTGCCGCATCGTGGGATTGGAAAATATCCCCTACGCGGAAATGTCACGCCCAAACGCCGTAGCGCGGCCTGTGTTGACACCCTTGCAAAAGCGCATGTTGGCCTCGCGCCGCACCTTGGCGCAACGCGGCTTCAACGAAGCCGTGACCTATGCTTTCCTTGACCACCAAAATGCCGTGCGTTTTGGTGGCGGGCAAAAGTCCCTGCAACTCGCCAATGCCATTTCATCGGAGCTTACGGATATGCGGCCCTCGCTGCTGGCCAATCTGGTATCGGCGGCGGGACGCAATATGGCCCGTGGCTTTTCGGATTTCGCCATCTCCGAAATCGGCCACGCCTATGCGGGCGACAAGCCGGAGGATGAAACCCTGAGGGCTGCCGGCATTCGACACGGCGCATCGGCACCAAAGCAGTGGCTGGGCGGCGCACGCAGTGTTGATGCCTTCGATGTGAAGGCCGATGTGCTGGCCGTGCTCGAAGCCTGCGGCTTGGCCGCCAACACATTGCAGGTGCTGCAAAGTGCCCCTGCCTGGTTCCATCCGGGTCGTTCCGGTACCGTTCAGATGGGTCCTAAGAACCAGATCGCCTGGTTCGGCGAAATCCATCCTGGCCTGCTGGCTGAGATGGACGTAAAAGGCCCGATTGCCGCTTTCGAGATTGTGTTGAACACTATTCCGGTACCGAAACAAAAAGGAACAGCCAAGCCTGCACTTGTGTTGTCTGACCTGATGCCGCTGTCACGCGACTTCGCTTTTGTCGTGGAACCAACAGTACAATCCGCTGAACTCTTGAAATCCGTCAAGGGGGCCGACAAAGCGTTGATTTCAGATGCGCAGGTGTTTGACGTGTTCGAACTGCCGGATGGAAAAATCTCGCTTGCCGTATCGGTGACCTTGCAACCCAGGGAAAAGACTCTGACAGAAGAAGAAATCGAAGCTGTTTCGGCCAAAGTTGTGGCCATGGTCAACAAGGCCACGGGTGGTGTATTGAGAACATAAAGCTCTGCGCAGGAGATTGAGGAGTGAGACCATGACACCGGCAACCAGAACCATTCTCAAGGAACTCAAATCCCATGCCAAGGCGGGCCTGCCGGATATGCGCAAGGCCTTTGCCAAGGGTGACAGGTTTGCCGCGTTTTCGGCTTCACTCGACGACCTTCTGCTGGATTATTCGAAGTGCCAGGTGACCAGCAAAACCATGCGCCTGCTGAATGCCCTGGCCAAAGCGGCTGACGTGGAAGGCAAGGCCCACGCCATGATGCGCGGCGACGTAATCAATACGACGGAAGGGCGGGCCGTGTTGCACACGGCCCTGCGGCGGCCGAAGTCCGAGATCGTGATGCTCAATGGCCACAACATTGTGCATGATGTGCACGACGTGCTGGAAGCCATGGCACGATTTGCGACAGACGTGCGCAAGAGCAAAATCACGGATGTTGTGAACATAGGCATCGGTGGATCGGACCTCGGCCCGGTGATGGCGACACTTGCACTTGCGCCTTACCACGATGGGCCGCGCACACATTTTGTATCGAACGTGGATGGTGCCCATATGGCCGATACGCTGAAGACATTGAAGCCCGAGACAACGCTGTTTCTGGTCGCGTCGAAAACCTTCACCACAACCGAAACCATGACCAACGCGAAAACCGCGCGGGCCTGGGTTGCGGCTGCCCTGGGCGAGGACAAGGTGGGCGAACATTTCGCTGCAATCTCTACCGCCATCAATAAGGTGAAGGCCTTCGGCATTGCCGAAAACCGCATTTTCGGTTTCTGGGATTGGGTGGGTGGGCGCTATTCCCTGTGGTCAGCCATTGGCCTGTCCTTGATGATTGCCGTAGGACCCCATCATTTCTACGAGATGCTGAAGGGTGCCCATGCCATGGACCGGCATTTTGCCACGGCCAAGCTCATGCAGAATTTGCCCGTGCTCATGGGCCTGCTGGGGGTGTGGCACCGCAATGGCTGTGGCCTGCCTTCCCGCGCTGTTATTCCCTATGACCAGCGGCTTTTGCGCTTGCCCGCCTATTTGCAGCAGCTTGACATGGAGTCAAACGGCAAGCGCGTCACAGCACAGGGCGATGTTTCGAAGCATGACACAGGACCCGTTGTCTGGGGCGAACCCGGCACCAATGGTCAGCATGCGTTCTTCCAGTTGCTGCACCAAGGTACCACCGTGATCCCCGTGGAGTTTCTGATCGCCGCCGAGGCCCATGAAAAAGACCCGGCCATGCGTGTACACCATGAACTGCTAGTCGCCAATTGTCTGGCACAATCACAAGCCTTGATGAAAGGACGCACGCTGAAAGAAGCCACTGCGCAGTTACTGGCTTCAGGCAAATCGAAAGAGGACGCCAGGGCCATGGCACCGCACAAGGTCTTTGCTGGAAATCGCCCAACACTCACCCTCGCTTACAAACGGCTCGACCCATTTACTCTTGGCCGACTGATAGCGTTGTACGAACACCGCGTGTTCGTGGAAGCCGCCATCTGGGGCATCAATGCCTTTGACCAATGGGGCGTGGAACTGGGCAAGGAACTGGCCACCGGCTTGCAGCCCGTCATTGAAGGTCGTCAGTCTACGGAGGGATTGGATGCATCAACGGCGGGCCTGGTGAAACACTTAACAACCTGAGTGTGGGGCGCCCTTCGAGGGCCGCAAAGAAGCGGCCACCTCAGGGTGAGGGATTATGGATGTTCCTCATGCTGAGGTGCGAGCACTTGCGAGCCTCGAAGCATTGGTAGCAGCAAACCTCAACATTCCACCACATTGACAGCCAATCCGCCCGTCGAGGTTTCCTTGTAGCGGTCACTCATGTCCACCCCGGTCTGCCGCATGGTTTCCACACAGGTGTCAAGCGGCACCAGATGTGTGCCGTCACCGCGCAGGGCCAGCGATGCGGCGGTGACAGCTTTCACCGCACCAAAGGCATTGCGTTCGATGCAGGGCACCTGCACCAGGCCGCCGACAGGATCACAGGTCATGCCAAGGTGATGTTCGAGAGCAATTTCAGCGGCGTTTTCAATTTGCGCGTTGCTGCCACCCAGCGCTGCACAGAGTCCTGCCGCAGCCATGGCCGACGCCGAACCCACTTCACCCTGGCAACCCACCTCGGCACCGGAGATCGAGGCATTGTGTTTGATGATGCCGCCAATGGCGGCTGACGCGAGAAGGAATGTTCGCACACCCTCAAGATTGGCTTCAATGCAATGGTCGAGGTAATAGCGAATGACGGCGGGCACCACACCTGCTGCACCATTTGTGGGCGCTGTCACAACCTTTCCACCTGCCGCATTCTCTTCATTCACGGCCATGGCATAGACCGAGAGATAATCCATGACACGATGGGGCTGCAGGCTGTTGCTACCCGTCTCGTCTTTCAGTTTTGCGAACACACCAGCGGCACGGCGCTTGACCTTCAGCCCGCCTGGCAGAATGCCATTCGTTGCTAGACCACGCTGCATGCAGGCGTCCATCACCGACCAGATGTGATCGAGTTTCGCATCAAGCTGATCGCCATGTGCGACAGCCTCATTGGCGCGCTTCATGGCGGTCAAGCTCAAGCCCGACTCCTGCCCCATGGCCAGCATTTCCGCCGCATTGCGGAAGGGATAAGGCACGTCCAGATGCGATACAGACTGCTTGTTCTGCATTGATGCGTTGCGCTCCGCGGCAGTTTGCACGAAACCACCGCCGATGGAGAAATAGGTCTCCGCCGTGAGGGTGCTGCCTTGCGTATCAACCAGACGGAACACCATGCCATTGGCGTGGCCTTGCAAGGCCGGGCCGAAATCGAAAATAATGTCCTGAGCGGGATCGAAATCGAA
Organism: uncultured Aestuariivirga sp.; assembly: GCA_964244825.1. Classification (GTDB taxonomy): domain Bacteria; phylum Pseudomonadota; class Alphaproteobacteria; order Rhizobiales; family Aestuariivirgaceae; genus Aestuariivirga. The sequence continues at coordinate 5,123 of CAXTKL010000093.1, read as the reverse complement.
AGCGCCAGCAGTCTTGCTTTTCGCCATATGCTGCAAAATGCGTTCGATATTTGCAGGATCGATGAATTGCGGGGTTTCTCCTGCAAGGCCCAGAACGATGGCGCGGTCCGTGCCGTGACCCTTTCCGGTAAAGGCCAGTGAGCCGTGCAGACTGACATGGATGCGGCCGGATTGCTGTGTGAGTCCGGTCAGAAAACGTAGTGCCGCAACCATGGGTCCCACAGTGTGAGAACTGGAGGGGCCGATGCCGATCTTGTAGAGGTCGAAGACGGAGAGAAACATGCCGAAGCCATATCATAAACTTGCCCAGTTCACATCGCAGGTCCGGCGTGGCCCCTGCAAAAAACGTCGCGCCCGGTTGCATCGGCTCTGCTAGGAAAGCGCCATGATCGCGTTATGTCTTGGTCTTGTCGCAGCACTTGGTTGGTCGTCCCATGACTTGTTGGCCCGGCGCTATGCCGGTTGGTTGGGGCCTTTTCGACTGGCCTTCTGGGTCATGCTGGCGGGTGCACTGCTGCTGCTGCTGCCCGTGCTGTGGCGCGGCAACCTGTGGAACGCGTCACGTCCCGATGTCGCCCTCGCCCTTGCCATGGGCGTTGTCTATGCCGTGGCTGCGGCGGGCTTGTTCCTGTCTTTGACCATGGCACCTGTGTCCATCATCGGGCCGATTGTGGGCGGTTATCCCGCCCTCATCGTGTTGTGGGGGCTGCTGCATGGTTTGCAGCCGACGCTGCTGCAATGGCTTTGCATCGGCCTCATTCTACTCGGCGTCATCGTCGTGGCGCGCTCCGAACACGAGGGTACCGGCCATTCCGATGTCGCTGTGGGCAAGCTCCCGCTGGTGCTGGCAGCAGCTTCTGTTTCATCTGTCGGTTATGCCGCCACGGCTGTCATGGGTCAGATTGCCGCGACACATCTGGGGGCCTGGGAAACCACCTTCCTGTCGCGCTTCCCGGCAGCAGTGGTGCTGTGGCTCGCGATGCAGCTGCGGCCCCGGCCCGGCGTGACCATACCCGCCCGAGGCTGGTTCGGCATTTTCGCCATGGCCGCGCTTGATGTGACAGCGGTCACGGCCATCAATCTTTCCACGTTCTTTCCCAACAAGGAATTGGGGGCCATGGCCATCAGTGCGTCCAGTGCCACGTCGGTGCTTCTCGCCATCGCATTTTTGCAGGAAAAAGTATCGGCACTGCAATGGTTCGGCGTTGCGCTGATCGTTGTGGGCGTGGCCGGGCTGGCTGCGCCATTGTGATCAATGGGCCTCATCCCAGTTCAAGGCGGCACGGGCGTCGACCTGCAAAGGCACTGTAAGTTTCACGGCGGGCATCGGGGCATCAACCATGACCCGCTGAACCACCGGCAACGTTGCGGCCACTTCCGCATCGGGGACTTCGAAAATCAGCTCGTCGTGCACCTGCAAGAGCATGCGCGCGTTCAGCCCGTGCGCGCGCAATTCCGGCATCATGCGCACCATGGCGCGGCGAATAATGTCAGCCGCTGAACCCTGGATCGGCGCATTGATCGCAGCCCGTTCCAGGAAAGCCCGCTCCGACGGATTGGACGAATGAATGCGTGGCAGATGCATGCGGCGGCCAAAAATGCTTTCCACGTAGGCATGCTCATGCGCAAATTTCTTGGTGTCATCCATATAGGTCTTGATGCCGGGAAAGCGCTTGAAATAGGTGCGGATGTAATCGCCGGCCTCTTCACGGGAAATCGACAGCTGGTTTGCCAAACCAAAAGCCGAAATGCCATAGATGATGCCGAAGTTGATGGCCTTGGCGCGGCGGCGCACGGCAGAGTCCATGCCCGCAATCGGCACGTTGAACATTTCAGACGCCGTCATGGCGTGAATGTCGAGGCCTTCTGCGAAGGCTTTTTTCAACTGTGGAATATCAGCGACATGGGCGAGCACCCGGAGTTCAATCTGTGAATAATCGGCACTCACCAGCTTGTGGTCAGGTGCCGCAATGAAGGCGGTGCGAATGCGGCGGCCTTCTTCTGTACGCACCGGAATATTCTGCAAGTTGGGATCAGTAGAGGAGAGCCGCCCGGTCGATGTTGATGCCATGGCGTAGGAGGTATGGACGCGGCCTGTCTGTGGGTTGATGTACTCCTGCAACGCATCCGTATAAGTCGAACGCAGCTTCGCCAGTTGCCGCCAGTCCAGCACACGCTTGGCCATGGGCACGCCCTGGGCCGCCACGTCTTCCAACGTATCCGAATCCGTAGACCATGCACCCGTTGCGGTTTTCTTGCCGCCGGCGATGCCCATTTGCCCAAACAGGATTTCGCCCAATTGTTTGGGCGAGCCAATGTTGAAGGGCGTACCCGCCATGGCGTGGATTTCGGTTTCAATGGCCGCCTGGGCTGTTCCGAATTCCTGTGAAAGGCGCGCCAGCACGGCACGGTCTACCAGAATGCCCTCGGACTCCATCTGCACCAAAACGGGTACCAATGGACGTTCCAGCGTTTCGTACACCGTCACCTTGCGGGCCTTCAGCAGCTTCTGCTTGAACAACATCCACAGACGCAATGTGATGTCAGCGTCTTCCGCCGCATAATGAGTGGCCCGATCGATGGGAACACGATCAAAGGTCACTGACGATTTGCCAGTGCCCGCCACGTCCTTGAAGGCAATCGGCTTGTGGCCCAGATGGCGTTGCGACAACTCGTCCATGCCATGGCCCACGTCACCGGACTCGAAGATATAGGACAGCAACATGGTGTCATCGAGAGGAGAAATGCTGATGCCATAGCGTTTCAGCAGCAACATATCATATTTCAGGTTCTGGCCGATTTTAAGCACAGCAGCGTCAGCAAGCAAAGGCTTCAGCGCGGCGAGTGCCGCATCCCTTTTGATTTGCCCCGCAATCAAGCCGGACCCGAAGAGGCCATCACCCTGGCCCTGATGCGCCAGTGGAATGTAACAGGCCTTGCCCGGCGCCAGCGCCAAGGAAACCCCGACGATATTGGCCTGCATGGCATCGAGGGAATCCGTTTCAGTATCAACGGCCACAAAACCCTGGTCCTTGGCGCGGGCAATCCATTGGTTGAGAACGTCCAGCGACCTGATGGTTTCATAGTCAGTATGCACAACCGGGATGGCGCGGAGATGCGCCTCCATCTGTGCCGCGTGATCCAACACGTCCCCGTCATTCCCGCGAAGGCCAGAATCCAGACGTGCAACAGCTTCTGTATCTGACGCGCTGGAGTCCCGCGTTCGCGGCAATGAAGGAGCGGAAGGCGGCCCCCCAATGTCTCCTCCCTCCGGCGGCCAGAATTTCACTTCAACAGGAATGGCCTCGATGGCATCCGCATCCGCCCCCAGTGCTGCTGCAATCTTGCGCGTGAAACTTGTAAACTCCAGTGCCTTCAAAAACCCGATGATGTCGCCGGCCTGCGGCACGTCTACGGCGAATGATCCCATCGGCTCCACACCCGGCACGTCCTGATCAAGCGTGACCAACCGTTTTGAAATCCGCGCCTGCTCCGAGAAAGCAATGAGATTTTCACGACGCTTGTTTTGCTTGATTTCCCCGGCTCTTGTCAGCAGGGTTTCGAGATCACCATAAGTATTGATGAGTTCCGCCCCGGTCTTGAGGCCAATGCCAGGCACACCCGGCACATTGTCCACACTGTCACCTGCGAGCGCCTGCACATCCACCACCTTGTCAGGCCTCACCCCGAATTTTTCCAGCACCTCGGGATCCGAAATTTCCTTGTCCTTCATGGTGTCAAACAACACCACACCGGGCTGTACCAGTTGCATGAGGTCCTTGTCCGAGGTGACAATGCGCACCGTCGCACCTTCTGCGACTGCCTGTCTGGTATAGGTCGCGATCAGGTCGTCAGCTTCGAAATTCGGCATTTCAATGCAAGACACATTGAAGGCCTTGGTGGCTTGCCGGATCAGTGAAAACTGCGGCCGCAAATCCGCAGGTGGTTCCGGCCGATGGGCTTTGTAATCCGGATAGAAATCATTGCGGAAGGTTTTCGAGGAGTGATCGAAAATCACCGCGAGATGGGTGGGCTTGGTTGCAGCTGACGTATCCGTCAACAGTTTCCACAGCATGTTGCAGAACCCCTGAACCGCCCCCACGGGCAATCCGTCGGATTTGCGCGTCAAGGGTGGCAGGGCATGATAGGCCCGGAAGATATATCCCGACCCATCGATCAGATACAGATGGTCACCGGGTTTGAGGCTGGATGTGGCGGGCGTTGTCATGGGCCGCAGTGTAGCCGGGCTTTGCAATGCTTTCCATTGCTTTGAACCTGGCCCATTGTGGCCGCCGGAACAGGAATGACAAAGGCGTATTGCGCACCAACCAGAACAGCATAACCGGCCCCGCTACGCCTGCCAGTGCGCACAACACAGCCAGTACATCCACATTGACGCCAGGCATCAACTTGAGGCCGAGGCCCCGCGTGGACGCCATGAACAAGAAGAAGGCGAGATAAACCACGATGGAATTGGCTCCAAGATAGCGCAGCCATTCGGCTATGCCGGAGCGCGCCAGCAACACAGCCGTGGTGATCACTGCCGCGCATCCTGCAAAGCCCAGCACCAGACTCATGCCGGGAAACGCAATTGCAGTGGACAACATGGCAAGCGAATGGCCCGTCGACCAGATGTAAAGCAGGGCCAGCACTGCAAAGACATTGCGCGTCCACAACTGTTCCGTAGCGCGAAAAATTATCGGAGCCAGCCAATAACCTGCGAAGAAATAAACATACCGGGCAGCAAATTCATCCACCACCAGCCATTCCGTGTGAATGGGAAGGATTTCCAGCAATGCGGCCAGAACGAAGATCATGAAGGGCGGCACCGTCCTCAGCCATTTGGTGACGGTGAAAAAAATCGCCAGCAGATAGATGAACCACAATGTGCCAAAGGGATCAATAAAGCCAAGCGCATACTGCGACAGGGCTGCCATCGCACCTTGATCCGCCGCAAGCCCCGGTCCTTTGAATCCGAACTGAATGGTCATCCACAGAATATAGAAATATGCAAAGTGAACCACCTTGCTATCGAGATAACTGCGCCACGGCGTGGTGATGCGGCGCGCCAGAAACAGGCCTGAGATCAAGAAAAAATCCGGCATGCGAAAGGGCCTCGCCCA
>CAXTKL010000092.1:0-10517 GCA_964244825.1 uncultured Aestuariivirga sp. | reverse complement strand
AATTCGGGAATGATCGAAATCGCGATCTTCCTGGCGTCAGCCTCTGTCATGCGCGGCTTTACATGGACATTCATTGCTTTCCTCCATACTCGGCTTATTAAGAAAATGAATATCATTCAATTTCGACTAAATGTCAATATTGAATTACAGTTGTAAATGATATAGATTGAAAACCGTAGATCATTCAAGATTTTCTGTGGAGTCGAACACCAGCATGCCAGCGCAAGCGAAAACGGAACCCAACATTGCCATAGGTCGCGTCGCCCGTAGCCAGGAGCGCAAACGTGAAGCTTTGGTGCTGGCAGGCTACAAGGTCATGTCGAAAAAGGGTATTGACCAGGCGACGATGCAGGAAATCGCCGAACTGGCCGATGTGGGTGCGGGGACGGTCTACAGTTATTTCAAATCCAAGGACGACCTTGCCATCGCCGTGATGGAGCGGCTGATGTATGATCTGGCCTTGCGCATCGAAGCCGTGACCAACACTTTCACAGACCCGGCACAGGTCTATGCTTTCGGTGTGCGCACTGTCATCGAAGCAGCAACGAACGACATTCGCTGGAAGCAATTGCTCTATCGTTCGGAAGTAATAGCCGACGCCATGCACCGCCGCATGGGTCCGTTCGCGGTGCGCGATTTGGAAAAAGCCACGCAAGCTGGTCGCTTCAAGGTGACCAATGCGAGTCTCACTTTCAAGATGGCCGCCCACGCCATTGTGGGTGCCTGTCTGGCCATCAGTCACGGCGATTTTCCACCTGAAGCAATTGAGGACATCGTTGTGCTTGTGTTGTGCATGACAGGCATTGGCGAAGCTGAGGCCATTGAACTTGCCAATCGTGAACGCCCACCCTTGCCGCTGGAAGGCAGCATTTCCAATAGAAAAAACTAGCGGTGATGCTGAATTTGACGTCAGCTTTTCTTGAAGGTGGTGTCTGTGCCCGGCGGATAGGGAATGACGACAAGCATTTTACATACGTGGTTCGAGCGGTTGATAATCTCGCGCGTTTCATTGTCGGCAATCGTGCATGAATCCATCTGGCCCAATACGGTTTCCTTGCCGCCAATGATGACAGTCATCTCCCCTTCAAGCACCACATAGACTTTCTCAAAAGGCGTCGAGTCCGGCCCTGCCCCGCCACCTGGCAGGAATTGCGAGTAAGCCACCCACTGGTTTTTTGGGCCATCCTCCTCAAACCCTTGTAAGCGCAAACCGACAACGCCGCGATGGTTAGGCGCCTCATAGCTTTTCGCGTCTTTGAACCGTTTGACAAGCATACGCTCAACCCTGCACTTCATGATTGACTATAAAGTCGTTTGGCATTTCCGGCCCCCACAAGTAGATTGAATCCTCTGGCGGATAATCGCCGTGGTCCCAGTCAAATGTTGCGGGGATGTAGTCGATGTCAGCGGAATATTCCGAATAACTGCCCCAGGGGTCGCGCACGTAATGGAAATAATTGGAGCCGAGCACATGGCGCCCCATGCCCCAGCCCTTGGTGAAGCCCTTGTCGGCCATTTGCATGGCACCCTTGCCGATTTCGTTGATGTTGCCCACATCCCAGCTGCAATGGTGCAGGCCAGGTGCACTGGATTTTGCAAAGGCCACCAGATGATGATCCGAGCCATGAATACCGTGCATGAAACAGATGCCATCTCCGGACCGGTCCGAAATCCGCAGGCCCAGAACGCGACTATAAAAATCAATGGCCTGGGGCACATCGACCGTGAAGCACAGCACATGGGCCAAGCGTGTTGGCCGCACCTTCGTGGCTTTTGAGCGTTGGGGCGCCGCAGCGACACCAGCTGGCCCACTCTTCATGATGAATTCGGATTTCACGTTCGGCGAGGTTTTCTCTGCAACCTTCACTTCTACGAGAATGTCATTGTGGTCGCGGAACCAGGCACCATTTGAATCAAACCCCGGTGGCGCATCCATCAGGCGCACACCTTGTGCTTCGATCCGCTTTTTCATGGGGTCAAAATCTTCCTCGAACACGCCGAAGGACAGGAAGTTTAATTTCTTGCGCTGACCCTCCACCACACTCGCCCAGCGTTGGCTTGAGCCGAAGGTGTAAATGCCCAGAGCATTGCCCTCTTCGCGCACATCCAGTCCGAAGTTTTTGTAGAAGTCTTCCGCTATGCGCAAATTCGGGACGACCATGTTGAACGTGTCCATGGAGTGAACACCAAGTTCGCCGGGGCGTTTGACGACGGCAACTTTCGCGCCAATGGCTGTCATGATACACTCCTAGTTTTTGTCAGGTCACTGTTTTTGGATTCGCTTATTTCAGCTTGCCAATCTTGAGACTGATGGGATCAAGGCCGTCAATACCACCGGTTATCTTGTCGCCGGGGACAACGGGACCGACGCCCGCGGGCGTGCCCGTCATGATCAGATCGCCGGGGCCAAGGTGATAGTACTTTGAGAGATGCGCGATGATTTCATCCACTTTCCAGACGAGATCGTCGAGAACAGCATCCTGTTTCAATTCGTTATTGAGCGAAAGCTGAATGCGCTGCGGGCCAACGTGGCCGAATTCCTTCGCCTTCGTGATTTTCGAGAAGACGGCGGATTGCTCCACGTCCTTGCCCAGATCCCAGGGACGTTGATGGGCCCGCTCTGACAATTGCAGGTCACGCCGCGTCATATCAAGACCAACGCAATAGCCATATACAGCCTTACGGGCTTTGACCTCATCACCATTGAAAATCCGTTTGCCTATCGCCACCACAAGTTCAACTTCATAGTGAAAATTTGTCGTGCCGCCGGGATAGGGAATTGTTGCGCCGGTGCTCTGCATGTGGGCCGCCGACTTCAGAAAATAGAACGGCTTCTCCCGGTCCACTGGAATGCCCATTTCCTTGGCATGCTCAACGTAGTTGCGGCCCACGCAAAAAACGCGGTTCACGGCATAGCTCCGGCGCTCGCCTTTTACAGGAATGGATTTAATTCCGGGTGGCGGAAAGAGAAATGCCATCGTGTTCAGACCTCAACATGGAAGGGCCAATCGTTTCGAACGGCAAAACAATCTCATCGGCCATTAGCCTATATGAGCGTACAGTAGTGGTGGAGACTTGTAAAACGCCAACAGAAAGTGCAGCCAGCTCCATACGTGCTGTCATGATTTTGATCCCGGGATGCGACCATGGTTGCCTTGCTCTGTTCGTCAAATAGCCGTGCGGCTTCAGCTATCATTTTGACCCGTGGCATGTGTTGTTCTTGCCTTGATCAATGAAAGTCCCTGGATCTCGGAACTGTGCGCAGATTGCGAGGGTGTCTATGCGGGTTTGAAGTTTGTGGCCGCTTGACATGCCGGTCTTCAGAGAGTTGATCCAATTCACCGGTTCGATCATAAATGCGCTGCGCCACAAGATGCACCACATCACCCTCACCCCTCTGAACGTTACCCTCCACCACCATGAGCCGCGCACCCATGATTTCACGCCGGAAGGTAGAAACCAAACGCGGCCATACAATAACATTTGCAACGCTTTCTTCGTCGCTCAATGTGACAAACACCACGCCCGAGTCACCCGGCATCTGCCGTATCAAAACAATACCTGCACAGGATGCAGGCGTCCCATCCTTTGCCCGGTTTATGTCGGCACAGGTCAAAACACCTTCATTGCGAAACATGTCGCGCAAAAACATCATCAGATGCGCCTTCAATGATAACCGCAACATCTGATAATCGGCCACGACGTGCTCGCTCAAAGGCATGAACGGCAATGGTTCAATCTCTTCTTCCGGCTGCTCCTCAACATATTGTGACGCAAAAAGTGGCAGGTCGCTGTCATCTGGAATGCGGCGTACGGCCCAAAGTATCTCACGTCTATCTTTGTTGACAGACTGGAAACTATCAGCCTCCGCCAAAATAATCAGCGCATGTTTGGGCAGTTTGGCTTTCCGCGCCAGGTCTGTTACCGCGCCGAACCAATTGCCGCGTGCCTGTACAATCATATTGGCCCAGTTTTCACTGAAGCCATTGATTTGACGGAACCCAAGCCGCAGTGCCAGGCCACACGTGCTATCTGGATCCATCTCCAAAGTGTTATTCCATGCACTGAAATTCACGTCAACGTGACATACATTGACGCCATGCTCGCGCGCATCCCGGACAATTTCAGCGGGTGCGTAAAACCCCATCGGCTGGGAATTGAGCAAAGCACAGGCAAAGGCTGCCGGGTGTTTGTTTTTGATATAGGCTGAAACGTAAACCAGATGGGCAAAGCTTGCCGCATGGCTTTCAGGGAAGCCATAGGAGCCAAAACCTTCAATTTGCTTGAAACAACGGCTTGCAAAGTCCGGTTCATATCCGCGCGCCACCATACGGCGCACGAACATGTCCTTGAATTTGTCGATGGTTCCAACATTTCGGAAAGTGGCCATCGCACGGCGCAAGGCATTGGCTTCCCCTGGCGTGAACTGTGCCGCGACAATGGCCAGTTTCATGGCCTGTTCTTGAAACAGCGGAACACCATAGGTTTTGCCCAAAACATTAACGAGTTCGTTCTTGTCCCCGCCTTTGGGATAAGGATATTGAATGGGCTGAGGGTTTTTAGATTCTTTCTGCGCTTTTCTTTGCTTGAGATAGGGGTGTACCATTTCCCCTTGAATCGGACCGGGACGCACAATGGCGACTTCAACGACAAGATCGTAAAAGCATTCGGGTTTCAGACGTGGCAGCATGCTCAGCTGGGCACGGCTTTCAACCTGGAACACACCAATAGCGTCAGCTTTCTGCAGCATTTGATAGACTTCGGGCAATTCGCGTTCCACGCTGGCCAGTTCAAGCGCTTTGCCTTCGTGAACACGAATCAAGTCAAAGGCTTTGCGAATGCACGTGAGCATGCCCAAAGCCAACACATCGACTTTCATCATCTTCAAGGCGTCAATATCGTCCTTGTCCCATTCAATGAAAAATCTGTCTTTCATGGTCGCAGGACCAATCGGCACGGTTTCATCCAACCTGTCCTGCGTCAATATAAAGCCACCAACATGTTGTGAAAGATGGCGCGGGAAACCAATGAGTTCATTGGCAAAAAGAGTGGCTTGGGAGATCAGGTTGTTTTCTGGGTCCAATGCACCTTGGCGGACTTCACGCTCCTTCAGGCTATCTCCCCAACTGCCCCACACACTGCTCGCCATGCGTGCTGTAATGTCTTCCGTCAGGCCAAATACCTTGCCAACATCGCGAATGGCACTGCGCGGACGATAGCAGATGACCGTGGCTGTCAAGGCGGCACGGTGGAAACCATAACGTTCATAGATATATTGAATAACTTCCTCTCGCCGTTCATGTTCGAAATCGACGTCAATATCTGGCGGTTCCTTTCTTTCCTCACTGATAAAGCGCTCAAACAGGAGTTCGATGGCCATTGGATCAACTGCCGTGATGCCCAAAATATAGCAAACCGCTGAATTGGCAGCCGAACCACGGCCCTGGCAGAGAATGCCCTGGCCTTTCGCAAAGCTGACGATATCATGTACCGTTAGGAAATACGGGGCGATTGCCATTTTGGCAATCAACGCAAGTTCCTTCTCAATGCTCAGACGCACCCTGTCTGGCACTGCGGCTCCATATTTCTGCTGCACACCCTGCCTGACCAGATATTCCAAATGCGCTTGCGGTGTTTTTCCTGTTGGAACCGGTTCATCTGGATAATTGTAACTGATCTGGTCCAAAGAAAACCCGATCAGGCCCGCAAACCGCGTGGTTTCCGAGACAGCTTGCGGCACTTCCCTGAAGAGTGTTTCTATGTCTGCAATTGATTTCAGGTGCCGCTCCGCATTCGTTTCCAGGCGTTGGCCTGCCATATCGAGTGTTACGTTTTCGCGAATGCACGTCACAACATCATGCAACATCCGCCGCGCAGCGCAATGATAGAGCACGTCATTCGTCGCGAGCAGTGGCACATGTGAATCCTGCGCGATCATTTGCCATTGCTGCAAGTTGCTTTCATCGTCACCATGGAAAGGCATGGAAACACCAAGCCACACACGCGTGGGAAAATGTGTGACAAGTGTGTTGAGAAGGCTCTTGAGGTGTCTGTGAGACAAATCCTCGTCTTCATTCGGCGTTCCGGCGTTTTTTCGTGGCTTTATAGACGCTTCTAAAGAATGACTGTTTTGCGTCCAATCATGGCTTTCGTTCCGCTTCAGGTTCTTGTTCCAAAAACGCTGTGTTTTTAACACTTGATGATCGTTGTGCTGTGGCAATACCACGAGTAGCAATCCTGCTTGCCATTTGAGAAGATCATCCAGCGTCAGAAAACATGCGCCCTTGGGTGCACGCAATTTTCCAGCACTGAGCAGACGGCATAAATTTCCATAGGCAGCGCGGTCCGTTGGATAAGCCAGAATATCAGGGGTCCCATCCATGAAAACTAGACGCGCACCAACCAGCAACTTGGGCTTTTCGCCCTTTATCTCTTGCTGAGCCGAATGAGCCCTCACAACACCAGCGAGTGTGTTACGGTCAGCAATTCCAATGGCGGAATATCCAAGTTGCGCTGCCGTCTCAACAAGTTCACTTGGATGCGACGCACCACGCAGGAATGAATAATTGCTGGTTACGGCAATTTCGGCATAGGCGCTCATGCGAAGATTCCATGCATGAACCATCGTGGCGGAGTTTCTTTACGGTAGAGCCAGTAACGCCTTCCTTCGCTGTCTTCCACACGGAAATAATCACGCGCATGCTGTGGTGTTTCATCCTTCCACCATTCCATGGCAATGCGTTCAGAACCTTCACGCTGCGTTACGATACGGTGTGCCTTGCGCCAGATAAAATGTTGAGCTGACGTGAAGTCAACAGGTTCCGGCTTCAAAAACACATGCAATGGACGCCACGGCGTATTTTTTTCCTTTCGGATTTTCTTCCACGGTAATTTTGACAGCTGTGCCTCGTGTACAGGCACATTCATCCACGCCTTTTCAGGAATATGCGTATCACGTGGCTGAAACGCACGGACACGATGGTTGCCAAAACGCGTTGCCAAACGATCTGCCAAAACATTGATTTCAGATTTCACATCGGCGACAGTATCAAGATCGCCATTTTCCAATATATTGCGCTCGACATAGGTTGCACAAAGCCGGATGAGATCAAATCCAAACCCAGGATCAAGCGGATCAGAAAGTGTATCCAGCTTCTCACGGAAAAGTCTTTCGATAACAGCACGGTTGCGTGTCGGTACGCTCATTTCAATCGCGATGCGACGCACGGCGCCATCGGCACGAAAAAATACGGCTTCAAGACGACGAGCCCCTTCACCATGCCGCTCCAAAGTTTTTGCCAATAAATCAGCCAGTCGCGCGAGCGCCGTCCTGATGATTTCTTCTGTTGCAACAGGTTCAGCGAAATTCTGTTCCTGCCAATATTCAGGCGGTGGCGTGCGGGGCGTCATTGGCATCTGCGTCCGGCCAAAAGCCAGGTCAAGTGTTGCAACCACAGTGCCGCCAAAACGTGCTGTAACTTCAGAACGTTTGCGGCTGGCCACCTGCTCCACTGTTTTCAAGCCCGCACGGCGGAACGCATGCGTCGTGACGTCATCAAGACAAAGCGCTTCGACCGGCAAGGGTTTTATCGCCTGTTCTTCATCACCTGACACAATCACAGCACCATCCCGATACCGCGCCAAGGCCCTGGCCGCCGCAGCGTTTGCCGCAACAGCGCCCCGCACAATGAAGCCTTGACGTGTCAAACTTTTGCGAATGCGATCCAACATGGCTTGCTCACCACCGAAAAGATGACTCGCGCCCGTCACATCCAGCAAAATTCGCCGTGGGCCGTCCAAGGCCACAAGCGGCGTAAAGCGGTCGCACCAATTCGCTATCTGCTCGAGCAATTTCAAATCAGCCGGAATATCCGCCGTGAAGACTTTGAGATCAGGTAACATGGCGCGGGCATTGGCTAACGGTTGACCCGCACTCAGGCCTAACGTGCTGGCTTTGCTGTCTACGGCCGAGAGACGCAGCGCGTTATGAACTTTTGTCACGAGCACCAAGGGCGGTGCGTCTTGAATCTGTTCGCGCCGCTGCAACCGGTCAGTTGGCAAGCGCGGAAACCATAGAGCCATGATCCGCCGCGGCACTTTGGAAAATACGCTTGTCACAATTCCACTCCATAAACCACTGCCCTGTTTTCCCGTGCCGATTGCGGATGAGGCTTGCCGCGAAAACCGGGATTTCCCAATCTTCGTTTTGCGTTTGCACGGCTGCGGCACGAATCAGCCAACGGGTTTCTGCGGTACTGACACCGGGCTGGGCATTGAAGCGCAAAAGAAAAGCCGTGACGGATTTTTGTGCAGCCGCCAGTGTCAATCTTCGGCTCGTTATCAAATCAAGAACTTTTGGCTCCCCCGGGATTTCAATCACGACTGTACCAAGTGCAGAACACGACAACGCATCGCTTGCAGCGCGAAGACAATCATTTGCCGTCGCCACGGAGAGCAAAATCATGCGCGCGGGATCAAGGCCAAGTTCGAAAAGGCCAGTGGGTGACAGTTCCCCAAATTCATGAATTGAAAAATCTTGCCGGATCCAGAGCAAGTATTTGCCTGCGGCCACACGGGCAGCCAGCCCTGCAACAAACCCCGTTGCCGCCGTTTCATGGCCAACGACAGCAAAAACCTCATGCAGAACACCGTGCTGAAGCCCGCCTTGCAAGCAGGAGTCAATTTCGCAATGGCCAGTGGGCGTGCGCGCAGACGATGCTTCCAATCTTGGCATATCGATGAAGGATTTTAATGCTGTAATATTTTCACAACTGCGCTGACACAGATCCGAAAGCGGACAAGACGGGCACATGGCCTTGGCCTGTGTGCAAATCATTTGGCCCAGGCTTTTCACGTGCCAATGCAGCTCAAACAGATCATTTGGACCCAAACCATCCGCCAGCGCCATCATGGCATCATAGGCTGCCTTCACGCCGCCCCTCATCCCCACAATTCCGAGCCGCTGCAGAACACGCAAAATATCCGTATCAACAACGAAGCTGCGCATTCGCAAGCTGCTGGAATTCCAGGTTGACGATACAGTTTCCAGGTCAATCGCGTCGATCTGGCCCACACAGCCCATGGCTTGGTCAACCCGGATACGGCCAAAACGCGCTGCCAACCGCTCCCTGATAGATGCGATATCGATCTCTGGTTTGAATGGAAAAACAGGTTTCATAAAACCACATAAGAACAAAAACAGAACATTGTCAACTCAAAAGCATAGTACTCGACTCGTTTTAAGTTTTGCATGGATTTGGTCTTTCGTGAGGTTCGGCGGTTGCGAAGAGATCGCTAATGAAGTTTTTGATGTGATATGGGCTTGGTGAGGCCAAGGCCTTGCAGAAGGTTTTGAGGCCTTGTGCGAAGAAGGAAAAGGCTCTTCGTCCATGGGCTTTGATGGGGATGAGGGTTTGCGCCTTTGCAGCAGATTTGGCGAAGCGTGCCACGGCTAAGGCGAGGCAGCCGATGAGGATTTCGAGTTTGGCGGGGTGTGTGAGGTGCGTTGCCTCAAGATCGAAGCCCCTTGATTTAAGATTGGCGAAGAGACATTCAATGCGCCAGCGGGCGCGGTAGCGATGCAGGGCAGCACGGGGCTTGGCGTTTGCAGCCAGCACGAGAAGCTCACGGTTTTTAAGGCGCTTGATGACAATGCGCAATGCAGGTGCAAAAGGATCATCAGCCAGGCGGCAGGCTTGTTTGATGATCAGCGTGGCCCCGGGCTGCAAACGCCTTGCAAGCAAAAAGATGGGGCGTGACGGGAAATTGTCGCGGCGAATGATCTGGCTGTCTTTCAGCCTGAGAACAAAGGGAATTTTACGCATTATAAGGCTTGCCATCCAGGCATTGCCGATGAACTCCCGGTCACCTGTCAGGCTGGCAATGCGCATGGTGGGAAAGACCTCGGCCAGACGGTCGAAAAGTGTGAGGCGGGTGGCTGCGTCGGAGTTGCCGCGGCTGGGCAGCAGCGTCCACATGAGCGGCACGCCAATGCCGCGCCACTCCACTGCAACCATCAGGATGTTAATGGAGGTGCGGCCAAAAAACCAATTGGTGCGGTCAATGGTCAGTGTCCAAGGCTTATTCTCAAGGCCCAGCAGGGCCACCACAATGCGGGCTGTCAGAGCGCCATCTAGATGGACATGTTGGAAAAAGCGGTAAAAGCGCCGCTGCACCGAGGCCAGCGTGGCATGGCTCTCGGCATGGGCCGCCAGCCGCCACAAGCACACCGTGCCTTGACGCATGATCAACAGAACCAGCCAAGACAGCGTTTCGCGTCTTGAAGCGCTGAATGGAAGATGCTCAGATAATAACTTGGATAAGGCGTTTGAAAAAACTGATTGCATGAGATAATTCCTTCCTTGCGAGGGGTGGAATCCTTTTTATGAATCGTTTCAGCGCCTTATCCAACTGCGTCGAGTACTATGAATACCCCTTGACAATGTTCTTATTATGTTCCATATATCCCTCACGCCCTCCCAAACGGGGTCCGGTTCATGACGGTGAACCTGGATGGG
>CAXTKL010000091.1:0-10552 GCA_964244825.1 uncultured Aestuariivirga sp. | reverse complement strand
ATGACTTCACCTTCCGTGATCCGCAGGAGATTCTGGCGGAACTGCGCAGCGGCGGTGGCATGCACATGAATCACGCTGCAATGGCGGGCATGAGTAGGGGTGATATTGCCTATGACGCCATGCTGGCAAATGACCGCACCTTGGCTGATCCCGAAATCGTGCAGGCGGAAAAGGGGGGGCGGTTCCGTTTGCGCATCATCAATGGTGCTGCTGCCAGCAACATGTGGATTGATCTGGGGGCATTGGAGGGTGAATTGATTGCCGTTGATGGCAACAGCATTCGTCCGGTGAAGGGAAAGCTGTTTCCGCTGGCGATTGCGCAACGGGCGGATATCCGCCTGTCACTGCCGCAAGGCGCGGGTGCCCATCCCATTCTGTTCCGGGTGGAGGGCAGCGACATGCAGTCTGGCATCATCCTGAGAGCTGGCGATGCGGCGGTTGCGAAGATTGGCGAACGGGGTGACATGGCTCCGTCGCTCGACCTGTCGCTTGAGCCGCGATTGCGGTCCATCGCTGAACTGCCGGACGATCCGGTTGTGCGAACAGAAATTGTGACGCTGACGGGTGGTGAGAGCAACTATCTCTGGGGTCTGAACGGCAGGGCGATGATGCATGACACGCTCTTCACGGTGAAGCAGGGCGAGCGCTATGAGGTTGTCATGCAGAACCAGACCACCATGGCCCACCCCATGCATCTGCATGGTCACTATTTCCGTGTGGTGGGTGTGGATGGCCAGCGCTTCAAGGGGGCCATCCGGGATACGGTGCTGGTGCCCGTGGGTGGGCAGGTGACCATACAGTTTGACGCCAACAACCCGGGAACCTGGGCCTTCCACTGCCACCATCTCTATCACATGAACAGCGGCATGATGGGGGCCATTGCCTATAGCAGTGCAGCGTGACGGAGAGGGAACTCAGACATAAGCCCCGTGGCAATGTTTGTAGCGTTTGCCTGACCCGCAGGGGCACATGTCGTTGCGGCCGACTTTGCCCCAGGTGTCGGGTTTTTTCGGATTGAATTTTGCGGTCCTGGCCTTTGCAGGGGGTGCTGACAATACGGGTGCCACGTCGTCTTCACCTGTAGTGGCGTCAATGTGGTGGGCCTGCATGTCTGGCAGTTCGTTTTCATCGGGCAAGAGATCATCATCACCTTGCTGCTGGTACTGCACTTCCACCCGCATCAGCTGGGCAGTGACCTGTTCTTTCAGGCCCGCGACAAGCGCCTGGAACAGATTGAAGGCTTCTGTCTTGTATTCATTCAAAGGGTCGCGCTGGCCATAGGAGCGAAGATAGATCACCTGACGCAAGTGATCGATGGTGACGATGTGGTCGCGCCACAAACGATCCAGTGTGCGCAGCAACACCGACTTCTCCACCTGGTTCATCACTTCGGTGGTGTAGTTGGTGCGCTTTTCACCGTAGAGCTCATCGACAGTCTTGGTCACACGGTCCTTGATTTCCTCATCGGCAATGCCGTCTTCCTTGGCCCATTCATCGACCGGAAAATCTACGGCCACGGCCTGTTTCAGGCGTTCGCGCAATCCTGTGGCATCCCACTGTTCAGCGTAAGCATTCTCCGGGATGTGTTTCGACACTAACTCCGACACGGTATCGTGACGCATGTCATCGATGGTTTCTGCAATCTCTTCGCCGCGCATCAGCCCAATGCGCTGTTCGAAAATCACCTTGCGCTGGTCGTTCATGACGTTGTCGAATTTCAAGATGTTCTTGCGCATATCGAAGTTGCGCGCTTCGACTTTCTGCTGGGCCTTTTCCAGGGCCTTGTTGATCCAGGGATGGATGATGGCTTCACCATCCTTGAGGCCCAGTTTCTGCAACATCGAGTCCAACCGTTCTGACCCGAAGATGCGCATCAAGTCATCATCAAGGGCGAGATAAAAGCGCGAACGGCCGGGGTCACCCTGACGGCCGGAGCGGCCGCGCAGCTGGTTGTCAATGCGGCGGCTTTCATGCCGCTCGGTGCCGATGACGAAGAGTCCGCCGGAGGCGATGACCTTCTGCTTGTTGGTTTCCACTTCAGCGGTGATTTCGCGGATGCGGGCGTCGCGTTCCTTGCCTTCCGGCATATTGGCGAGTTGGGTGGCGATGATCATGTCCACGTTGCCGCCAAGTTTGATGTCGGTGCCGCGGCCTGCCATGTTGGTGGCAATGGTGACGGCACCCGGCGCACCGGCTTGCGCAACGATGGCGGCTTCCTGTTCGTGGAACCTGGCGTTCAATACACTGTGTTCAATACCCTGACCCTTCAGAATGCCGGACAAGGTTTCGGATTTTTCGATGGAAGTTGTGCCGACAAGAACCGGCTGGCCACGTTCCCGTGCTTCCTTGATGGTGTTGCCAATGGCGATGAATTTCTCGGCCTGACTGCGATAGACTTCGTCGTCTTCGTCCTTGCGGGCCACCGGCACGTTGGTGGGAATTTCCATGACATCAAGGTTGTAGATGTCCATGAACTCCTCAGCTTCGGTGAAGGCCGTTCCGGTCATGCCCGCCAGCTTTTCGTAAAGGCGGAAATAGTTCTGGAAGGTGATCGTGGCCATGGTCACGTTTTCGGGCTGTATCGCCACATGTTCCTTGGCCTCGAGTGCCTGATGCAGGCCTTCGGAGAAGCGCCTGCCCGGCATCATGCGGCCCGTAAACTCATCGATGATGATGACCTGGCCGTCCTTGACGATGTAATCCTTGTCCAGCTGGAACAACTTGTGGGCACGCATGGCCTGCTGCACGTGATGGACGATGGTGATGTTCGCACCATCATAGAGTGACTGGCCCTTGAGCAGACCGGCAGCACCCAGGACTTGCTCCAGATGTTCATTGCCTTTTTCTGTCAGCGTAATGGAACGCTGCTTTTCATCGAGTTCATAATCTTCGGGCACAAGATCTGGAATGAAAGGATCAAGGGTGACGTAGAGGTCTGACTTGTCGTCGCTGGGGCCAGAAATGATCAATGGCGTTCTGGCCTCATCAACGAGGATCGAGTCAACCTCATCGACGATGCCAAAGTGGTGGCCACGCTGCACCATCTCTTCAAGATGATACTTCATGTTGTCGCGCAGGTAGTCGAACCCCAGCTCGTTGTTGGTGGCATAGGTCACGTCGCAGGCATAGGCGTCGCGGCGTTCCTGGTCCGACAGGCCGTGGACGATGATACCCGTGGTCAGGCCCAGTGCGCCGTAGACGTTGCCCATCCAGGTGGCGTCGCGGCGGGCGAGGTAGTCGTTGACGGTGACCACATGTACGCCCTTACTGGCCAGTGCATTGAGGTAGACGGGGAGCGTGGCGACAAGGGTTTTGCCTTCGCCCGTCTTCATTTCCGATATATTGCCCTCATGCAGCACCATGCCGCCGATCATCTGGACGTCGAAAGGACGAAGCCCGAGGGAGCGCTTGGCCGCTTCCCGCACGGCGGCAAAGGCAGGTTCCAGCAGATCATCAACGGATTTGCCATTGGCCAACTCAGCGCGGAACTTTTCCGTCAGCCCTTTCAGTTCAGCGTCTGAAAGCTTCTCATATTCCGGTTCCAGCGCATTGATTGCGGGCAGGCGCTTGTAGAATGCACCCAGCTTGCGGTCGTTGACCGTGCCAAAAATCTTGCGCGACAGGGCTTTCAGTCCGAACATCTCAATTCACCTCAAGGGGCCGAAAACCGTCCGGCCCAAATTCATTCAACGCCCTATAGGGCAAGTTTCGACAAAGGGGAATCACCCTTGATCACGACCCGGATGGGTGGGGAAGGCGGCGCCACTCAGAACTTCAGTGTGCAGATAAGACAGGCTGCCGATTCATTCAATGGCGCAATCAGCGGCGCTGTTGCAGCCGTGCAACAGGTTGAGACGCAAGCCCTGGACGTCTTGATTGCCGGGGACGACCCGCGCAAAGAACATCCGCACTTGAATTTGTTGCGCTTTCAGAGTCTTGAGGCACATTCCTGCCTTGTTTCGGGACCATGGGGAGCGCTTCAGCCAGCGGGCGGTGCAGAATCGCCCACAGAATGGACTTTCACACCCATGACGCGTCACATTTATTCTTTGAAATCAATGGTTTTGGCCTCGATGTTCGTCAGCTTGACGAGCTTTTCCGCCGTCGCCCAGAACACCACAACGGACCCCGCAGCCGCGCCGGAAGTGGACACTTCTGGCCCCGAAGGCGAGACGGCAGCGGTCAAGGATGACAACACCGTGATTGCCATTGTCAATGGCTACGAGATTCGCACCTCCGAAGTCCGCATGGCCTTTGACGACGTGATTGGCCAGTTGCCAAACCTGCCGAAGAAGCTGCGCTACCCCTTTGTGGTGGAGTTTCTGGTGGAGCGGCATTTGCTGGCGCAGCTTGCCAACAAGGAAGGCATTTCCGAGACCGACGACTACAAGCGCCGCCTGGCCGCCTATCAGGCCAAGGCCCTGCGTGACAGCTATCTGAGCCAGGTCATCAGCAAGACCGTGACGGAAGATGAAATCAAGGCGGTCTATGCCGACGAATCAAAGAAGCTCACCGAAACCGAGCGGGTGCGGGCACGGCACATACTTGTCGCTTCGGAAAAAGAGGCCCAGACCATTCTGGACAAGTTGAACAAGGGTGAAAAGTTTGAAGCCCTGGCCAAGCAGTTCAGCCTCGACGGGTCCAAGGATTATGGTGGTGATCTCGGCTACTTCTCGGCTCCCGAAATGGTTCCGGCCTTCTCCAAGGCTGCCTTTGAGTTGAAGAAGGGCGAAATCTCAAAGCCGATCAAGACGGATTTTGGCTGGCACATCATCAAGCTGGAAGACCGGAAACAAGGCACGGCACAGCCCTATGACCAGGTCAAGAATGCCATCCGCAACGTGCTGGTGCGGCAGAAGGTGCAGGAAAAGCTGGCCAGCCTGAAAGATACGGCCAAGGTGGAGATTGTTGATCCTGACCTGAAGAAGGTGTCGGAAGAGGCTGCGGCCCAGCGCAAGGCGCTTGATGCCCAACAGGGTAAGGCCAATGTCAGCGATGATCCGGCGGCGGATGGCGGCAAGGGTGACTTGCTGCTGCCCGGTGATACACCACAACAATAAGACCGAAGTTATCCAACCGGAGAGTACTGCCCATGGCGCATCCTGTTTCACCGCTTGCGCCGGAGGCATTTCCGGCGCTTGAAGCCATCGAAGGTGTGACGCTCGCCACGGCGGAAACCGGGATCAGGTACAAGAACCGGCCCGATGTGTTGCTGGCGCTGATGCCGAAGGGCACCTCGGTGGCGGGGTGTCTGACCACATCGAAATCCTCTTCTGCACCCGTTGACTGGTGCAAGGCCGGTTTGAAACAAGGTTCGGCCCGCGCCCTTCTGGTCAATGCCGGAAATGCCAATGCTTTCACCGGCAAAGCTGGTGTCGCCACGGTCACGGCTGTTGCAAAGGCTGCCGCCAGGCACTTTGGCTGCAAGGCTGCTGAAGTGTTTCAGGCTTCGACGGGTGTGATCGGCGAGCCACTCAATCCGGCTTACATCGTCAATGCTTTGCCAGCGC
Organism: uncultured Aestuariivirga sp.; assembly: GCA_964244825.1. Lineage (GTDB taxonomy): Bacteria > Pseudomonadota > Alphaproteobacteria > Rhizobiales > Aestuariivirgaceae > Aestuariivirga. Next base: position 5,042 of record CAXTKL010000091.1, on the reverse strand, counting down.
TGGAGACCTCGGCTTCACCCGAACATTGGACGGCGGCTGCCAAGGCCATCATGACCACGGATACCTTTGCCAAGGCGTCGGTGGCGAAGGCGAAACTTGGCAAAGATACTGTGACCATTCAGGGCATTGCCAAGGGGTCCGGCATGATTGCGCCTGACATGGCGACCATGCTTGTCTTCATCTTTACCGATGCTGCGGTTCCAGCAAAAGCCTTGCAAGCCATGTTGTCAGCATCCGTGAGCAAAACGTTTAACTGCATCACCGTTGATGGCGACACGTCGACATCCGATACGGTGTTGCTGTTCGCCACGGGCACCAAGGGCAAGGTGACCGCGCTCAAATCTGCTGCTGATCCGCGTTTGAAGGCTTTTTCCAAGGCCCTTGATGCCGTGTGTCATGATCTTGCACTGCAAGTGGCGCGCGACGGCGAGGGTGCCGAAAAGCTGATCGAGATTACCTTGACGGGTGCCGAGAATGACAAGGCGGCGCACAGAATTGCCATGTCCATTGCCAATTCACCGCTGGTGAAAACGGCCATCGCCGGGGAAGATGCCAATTGGGGCCGCATTGTCATGGCCATCGGCAAGGCCGGCGAGAAAGCCATTCGCGACAAGGTGAAAATCCGGATTGGCGGTATTCAGGTGGCGAAGAACGGTATGAAGGATTCGACTTACAAGGAAGCCGACATCATGCCCCACATGAAAGGGCGGCATATCCTGATCGAGGCGGATGTGGGTGTGGGCAAGGGCAAGGCGACCGTGTGGACCTGTGACCTGACGCACCGCTATATTGATATCAATGGTTCGTACCGCAGTTAGATGCGGCTCGTTCTTGTTGCGGCTGTGGCACTTATTGACGTTGATGGCCGGGTGTTGATTGCCCAGCGGCCGCAGGGAAAGACGCTGGCGGGACTGTGGGAGTTTCCAGGCGGCAAAGTAGAGGCAGGCGAACGGCCTGAACAGGCACTTGTGCGTGAGTTGAAAGAAGAGATCAACATCGATGTCTCGGCAAGTTGTCTTGCGCCGCTCACATTCGCCTCCCACGCCTATGATGATTTTCATCTGCTGATGCCACTTTATGTGTGCAGGCGCTGGACGGGTGACGTGATGTCGAATGAGGGGCAGGCGTTGAAATGGGTGCGGGCGAAGGCCTTGCGTGATTATCCCATGCCACCCGCAGACAAGCCGCTCATTTCGCATCTGGAAGCGTTGTTATAGCTTCCCTTCCCCAACCTTCAACGCATCCGCCAATCGTGCTTTTGCGCTGCCGGGTTTTAACGGTTGCTGTTGTGATGCATGGGGTTTCCAGGCTGTGGCCCAGGCAATTTCCAGCGTGGCACTGATGCGGCCGTCGGCGTCAGCGGGATAGGTTGTGGCCGTCTGGAACAGCAGGCCGGGGGTTGTCAGATGACGCAGGCGGCCCTGCAGGCAATTTGAAAATCCCATGGCCTTGATGTCGCGCATCAGCGACATGGCATCGCTGTAGCGCAGTGTAGCGCGGTCCACGTCGGCAACGGGCAATGCGAGGCCTGCGCGCTGCAACAGTCCGCCAGCTTCGCGCAGATCAATCATGGGTGCCACACGGGGGCTGACGCCGCCCGTCACGTGTTGTTCCGCGACAAGCCAGGCCTCGCGCAATTCGCGCAGGGATTCGCCGGCAAAGAAAGCAAACAGGGCAAGGCCGTCTGGTTCAAGAGCATTTGCAACTTGCGCCATGTAACCCGGCACATCGTTGACCGCGTGAAGATCGAGCAGGCTGATGACGGCGTTGAACGATGATGGCATGAGGTTCAGATCATCGGACGCAGTTGGTGAGCGGGCCATCACCACATCAAACTTTCCTGTTGTCCGCATGGCACTCACGATATGGTCCGTACGCGGAGCAATCACCAACGTGTTGGCAAACTGCCGGTTGATCAAGTCAAGGCGGTCCAGCAGTTCTTCGGAGATGCGGGTATCCAGCAGCGCCATGCCGTCGCCGCTGGCGCGGGATTGCCGCTCCAGATAGAGTGTGCGATTGAAGACCTTTGGGGCTGTGTTCATATTGGAAGAGCCGATAGCCGATAAAGTGCCGTTGTTCCAGCGCTTGCGCAGCGCAGGCGGTATTGCATGGCGTGGGCTTGTCGACGTGGTTACTCCACCTTTATGTCTGGCCTGCCATACGCCCGTCACCTCGGGAGCGGCCCTGTGCCTGGTGTGCTGGCAGAAACTGAATTTCATCGACGATCCCGTCTGCGCCGTGCTGGGTACACCCTTTGCCTATGATGAAGGGGAGGGAACGGTGTCACCTGCTGCCATTGCTGATCCGCCCCTATGGGACAGGGCGCGGGCCGCCGTGGCCTTCGATGAGGCTTCGGGGCATCTCGTGCATTTGCTGAAGTATCAGGATAATCATGAGGCGGGCCTTGCCATGGCGCGAATGATGGCTGGTGCCGGACGGGTGCTGCTTGAGGACGCCGACGTGATTGTGCCTGTGCCTCTCCACCGGAAGCGGTTGTGGCAACGGCGTTTCAACCAGGCGGCTTTTCTGGCGCAGCAGTTGTCGAAGGTAAGTGGCAAGGCCTGGAGTCATGATGTGCTGCTGCGCGTGGAAGCGACCACAAGTCAGGTCGGACTTGATGCGTCAGCGCGTCGGAAGAACGTGCGCCGCGCTTTTGCTGTGCCTCTGGAAAAAAGCCCGGCCCTTGACGGCAAGTCGGTTTTATTGGTCGATGATGTGCGCACCACCGGGGCCACAGCCAATGCATGCGCTGCGGCCCTTAAGAAGGCGGGCGCTGCCCGGGTTATCTTGTTAAGCTTCGCCCTTGTTTTGGAACCGTCGCGATTGCATATTGTGGCGTGAGGACGGACAGATGCCAGATGTGACAATTTATACCACGCCGTTTTGCCCCTATTGCAACAGGGCGAAGGGATTGCTGAAAAAGAAGAATGTTGATTTCACGGAAATCGATGTGAGCGCGGATCCGGCAAAACGTGTTGCGATGCGCGAACGTTCGCAAGGCCGCAGCAGCGTGCCGCAGATTTTTATTGGTGGCACCCATGTCGGCGGTTGTGATGACATTCATACGCTTGAGCATCACGGCAAGCTTGATGTCATGCTGGCTGCCGCATGAGCAAGATTGCTGTTGTGCAAATGCGCTCGGGCCGGGATATGGCGCGCAATCTTGTGGATGCTACAGAATTGGTGCGCGAGGCGGCGTCCAAGGGGGCTCGCTATATTCTGACGCCAGAGGTCAGCAACATATTTGAACCAGACAAGGACCGGCTGAGAACAGTTGCGATGGCTCAGCGTGACGATATTTTTGTGAAAGGTTTTGCGGCGCTGGCGAACGAGCTCGGCATCTATTTGCATGCGGGCTCTCTGGCGCTGAATGCGGGGCAGGAAAAGCTGGCCAATCGCAGCCTGCTGTTTGGGCCTGACGGCGGATTGATTGCCAGTTACGACAAGATCCACCTGTTTGACATCGATCTGCCTGGTGGTGAGACCTATCGCGAGTCAGCAACCTACAATCCCGGTGCTGATGCTGTGACGGCACAGCTGCCGGACTTCAAACTGGGATTTGCGATTTGTTATGACATGCGGTTTCCGCGTCTGGCCAATGCGCTGGCAAATGCGGGCTGTTCGGTTTTGACTTATCCTGCGGCATTTACGGTGCCCACGGGTCAGGCACACTGGCATGTTTTGTTGCGGTCGCGGGCGATCGAAACGGGCAGTTTCGTATTGGCTGCGGCCCAGGGCGGCATGCATGAAGCGGGTCGCGCCACCTATGGCCATTCGATTGTGATTTCGCCCTGGGGTGAGGTGCTGGCGGAGCTGGGGGATGATCCTGGCGTGCTGGTTGTCGATATTGATCCTGAGGTTTCTGCTGCAACACGGGCCAGGATTCCAGCACTTGTGCACGCACGTGATTTTGGTTTGAAGCAGGCTTAAGATGATCCGCTATGATCTTCAGTGCGAGAAGGGCCATGAATTTGATGCATGGTTTTCGAACAGCGAGGCCTACGACAAGCAGGTGAAGCGGCATCTTGTCGAGTGCGTGGTGTGCGGTTCGGCAAAAATCGAAAAGCAGATTATGGCGCCTGGGATTCCTGCGAGGTCCAATCGCAGCTCCGACGTCGCAACGCCCATGGTGGCCGGGCCGGTTGATCCGCGTGCGCAGATGATGATGCAGATGATGCGCGAATTTCGGGCGCATGTGGAAAAGAACACCGAAAATGTCGGCGACAACTTCGCTGAGGAAGCGCGGAAGATTCACTATAAGGAAGCAGCGCCGCGGGGAATTACTGGCAAGGCCACGCAGGTGGAGGCGCGGGAATTGCTGGAGGAAGGCATTGAAGTTCATCCACTCCCGATTTTGCCCGAGGATGGAAATTGATGGCCGATACGCGCGCCGTGGTGTTTTGCATTCCAGAGCCCAGAACGCTTGACCTGATCTTTACGGGCACTTCTCTCACAGCATTGCGAAAACAGTTTCGTTTGATTGAGGGTGAGGGCGAGTCCGGTCTGGCCTTGCTGGAGCAGCATATCGCAAAGATTGATTTTATCATCGGGCAGCCGCCATTGTCGTCTGCATTGCTGACGAAGGCCACGCGACTTCGTGCCGTCCTGAATGTGGAGTCGAATTTTCTCGACAACATGGATTATGCGCAATGTTTTGCGCGGGGCATTCATGTGTTGTCGACGGGAAAAGTGTTTGCGCAGCCGGTGGCGGAAATCGGTTTGGGTTTGGCACTGGCGCTGGAGCGCAACATAGTCGGGGCCGACCGGGATTTTCGTGCAGGCCGGGAATTGTGGGGTGGCGATGGCAATCGCGATGCGCGGTTGCTTTCTGGCGGAAATATCGGATTTATCGGGTTTGGCGATTTGGGCCGCGCACTGAATAAGCTGCTGCTGCCGTTTCGGGCTACTGTTCGCGCCCATGATCCGTGGCTGCCGTCCAGTGCCTTGATGGATGCAGGTGTCGTGCCTTCGACTTTGGATGAGGTGCTGACATCCAGCGATGTGATCTTCGTTGTTGCCGGTGTGACCACCGAGAATGGTGG
>CAXTKL010000090.1:0-10637 GCA_964244825.1 uncultured Aestuariivirga sp. | reverse complement strand
CGGATGAGGTCCCTTTCTTCAACGGTGCGCCAACCATGTCATCACATGCGTTGCCACCGCACATAACGCCCCATGCTGATTCACAATCGTGATCTCCGCCATGGTGCGTGATTTTGCTTCGTCCGCTGCCGTGATCTTGTAATCAAGTTGGATCGTGTCTCCAATCCTCACAGCCTTCAAGAACCGGATGCGGTCATAGCCCAGAGAAACGGGTTGACGATCTTTCAACGTCACACACTTTGAAACAATATCCGTCGAACAGCCCGACATGTAGCCGACAAGCAGAGCCCCATGGGCAATGCGCCCGCCATAGGGTGTTGTCTTCATGAATTCTTCATCCACATGGTTGGGCGACAAGTCGCCCGTGATGCCCGCGAACAGATAGACATCACTCTCCGAAACAGTTTTCCGGAATGAGGTGGCAAGTCCGATGGCCTGTGTGACTGACATGTTGTTTCCTTTTGCATGCAACGCACAGTCTGGTTTATGCCAGATGCAGTAGAAAGTGGAGGATCAAACACATGAAGACCCGGGCCGCCGTTGCTTTTGAAGCGGGTAAACCACTCGAAGTGATCGAGGTTGATCTCGCAGGACCGCGTGCAGGCGAAGTTCTGGTTGAGATTATGGCCACTGGCGTGTGTCACACCGATGAGTTCACGATTTCAGGTGCCGACCCTGAAGGCTTGTTTCCAGCGATCATGGGGCATGAAGGTGCCGGCATCGTGCGTGAGGCCGGCGCCGGCGTCACGTCACTCAAGGCGGGCGATCATGTCATCCCGCTCTACACGCCCGAATGCCGGGAATGTGAGTATTGCCTCAATCCCAAAACCAATCTGTGCCAGAAAATCCGAACCACACAGGGCAAGGGCCTGATGCCGGATGGCACGTCACGCTTTTCCTACAGGGGCAAGATGATCCATCACTACATGGGCTGCTCGACCTTTGCCAACCACACCGTGATGCCGGAAATCGCATTGGCGAAAGTGCGCAAGGACGCACCCTTCGACAAGATATGTTACATTGGCTGTGGTGTTACGACCGGTGTCGGTGCCGTCATCAACACGGCGAAAGTTGAAGTGGGTTCCACGGCGATCGTGTTCGGCCTTGGAGGCATTGGCCTCAATGTGATTCAGGGTCTGCGTCTTGCAGGGGCACGCCAGATCGTCGGCGTTGATCTCAACGATGCCCGCGAGGCCTGGGGTAAACGTTTTGGCATGACGCATTTTGTCAATCCATCACAGGTAAAGGGAGATCTTGTGGCACATCTGGTGGATCTCACGGGCGGCGGTGCAGATTACACTTTCGAATGCATCGGCAACGTGAAGGTCATGCGTATTGCGCTCGAAGCCGCACACAAGGGTTGGGGGCAGTCGATCATCATTGGTGTTGCAGGGGCAGGCCAAGAGATTTCCACGCGTCCCTTCCAATTGGTAACCGGGCGCTCATGGCGGGGTACTGCCTTTGGAGGTGCGCGTGGCCGCACCGATGTTCCAAAAATCGTGGACTGGTACATGGACGGCAAAATCGAAATCGATCCCATGATTACACACACCTTGCCGCTGGAGCGCATCAATGAGGCATTCGACTTGATGCACAGGGGTGAGAGTATTCGCAGCGTGGTCATTTTCTGAGGACTTGAAATCGCCGCAGTGCATTGCCATTTCAGTCAAGCCCACGCTAATCCGCGTCCGGCCTTGAAAAGGAGATGCTCATGCATCCTATGGAAAAAATCACGGTCTCTGGCCGTGTCGAACATATGTTCGCGCACCGTTTTACGGTGAAGACGGCAGAAACCGTCATCCTCGCAGACCTCACACCCCATGGCGCCCGCCATGTTCCGCTGAAAAGCGGTGATGAGGTGGTGATTGAAGGTGAACAAAAACCCTCAGAAATCCGCGTTGAAACCATCACCATTGGCCCGCGCACATTTGTGCTGCCACCCGGACCTGAACCACATCGCGGCCCCGGCCACCACCGTGGACCTCCCCATCATCACCGGCCCCAGGACGATGTGATCAACACCTCGGCCATGAAAAAAACGCTTGAAGACGATGGTTTCTTCATTGTCGGCGACGCCCGCCTGCGCCACCGCCACGCCGAATGGCTGGTGCGCAAAAACGGCCAGATGTTTGAAGCCCACGTCGACTTTGATGGTGGAATTCGCAAGGTGAAACCCGTTGAAGCAGAAGGCAAGTGGGAAGGGCGTGTGGTGTAGGCTAAGGGACCTCATCCGCCCTTCTTACGTTCCGCAAAACGTCTGTGCCACTTCTTCCTCAGGCAAAGGTGCGGCTTCAAACCCTGCCATATTCTCCTGTTCGGCAAACGGTGTTTTCAACAGCCGCACCAAAGTTTCAAACCGCATCATGTTGCCGTCTTCAGCTTCGCGCAAAGCCGCTTCAACCTGATGATTGCGGGCGATGTACACAGGGTTTGTGGCTTGCATGCTTTCCAGGTCCGGCGCATGTCCAGCCAGACGATCCCGCCACAGCCCGCCGGCCTGTGCGGAATGCGATATGCTGCGGGTCAAATCCCGGAAAAACAGGGTGAAATCCAGCCTTTCGTCCATCAGTATACGGAGCATTGCGGCGATGAACCCGGCGTCATCGTCGCGTCGTTCAGCAATGCCAAGCTTTCGCAGCATGCCGGTTTCAAAAGCCATTTCAAACTGCGGGTTGAACAGTGCCAGTTCCTCTCTCGCAATCGCGACTGCTGCATCGGTATCCTCAGCCAGAAGAGACAACAGGCTTTCGGCGAAGCGCGTCAGGTTCCACAAACCAATTCCAGGCTGTTGGTCCCAGGCATAGCGGCCGGAGGCATCAATGGAGGAAAACACTTTTTGCGGATGGAATACATCCATGAAGGCGCAGGGACCAAAATCAATTGTCTCGCCGGAAATCGCCATATTGTCGGTGTTCATCACACCGTGAATAAACCCGACGCACATCCACTGTGCAATCAGCCTGGCCTGCCGCGAAATCACGCTGGCCAGAAAGGCGCGCACATTGTCCGTATGCGGATGACTGCGCACGCGTTCATGCTCATAGAGGGCCTTCACACCCTCACGGCCCATATGCGCCGCTGCAAACTGGAAGGTGCCGACACGCACATGGCTCTTGGCAATGCGCGCCACGATACCACCTGGCTCACGGCGCTGACGATATACGTCTTCGCCTGTCGCCACCACCGCTAGACACCGCGTCGTGGGAATGCCCAGACCTGCAAAGGCTTCACTGATGATATATTCGCGCAACATCGGCCCTAGCGCTGCACGGCCATCGCCGTTGCGCGAAAACGGTGTGGCACCGGAGCCTTTCAAATGCAGCTCCCAGTCACCCCCCAATGTGGCAATCAGATGCGCCCGGCCATCGCCCATCAGCGGGTTCCAATGGCCAAACTGGTGGCCGCTATAGGCCAGCGACACGGGCTCCATGCCGTCCCACGTTCCGTTGCCTGAGAGTGCAGCCAGCGTTTCGGGACGGTCAAACACGTCCGATGCCAAACCCAAATCTGCCGCCAACACTGCATTCTCAGCCAGATAACGGGGTGCCGCAACCGGTAATGGCGAGGCCTTGCGCCAGAACTGTTCCGGCAAGGGCGAAGCGATGGTCACCGTTTCAGCCAGGCCACGTTGGGATAGGCGATGGGTTCCTTGGCGCTCAGGAAATAGCGGCGAAACATCTGGGCATAACTCATCACATAACCATTGTTCTGGGCCATCAGCTTAGCCCGTTCACTGCGGTAGTAGTGGGGCAGCTTATACCAGGCAAGCGTGGGCCGCTCATGGTGCGGCACATGCAGGTTGTTGTTGAGAAACAGGAAGGACCAAAACAGCGAGCACTCCACGATGATCGTGCGGTGATCAACCATTTCCGCTGCCTGATGCTCACAATAGGAACGTACCAGGGCGAGCGAAATGCCGGGATAAGCCACCAGCAGAAGATACTGCCAAACCGGCATGCCGCACCACATGACGTAAGTCAGCGTCAAGGCGCAAGACGCGGCGAACACAGCCCAGGCACGGGCCTTGTGGGCGTCTCCCCGCATCACATCACGCAGGTCAGCCGACCAGAAGCGGATGATGCCTATAGCAGGGCCCACCAACATGCGCCCACCCAGGGTTTGGTTGAGCTGGAACAGGGAGCGCTTGATCCCGGGCATGCTCGCCCAGCCATCGGGCAGGAGATAAAACGACTCCGGGTCCCGTTCCGGGTCCGTGAGGTGGTCGTTGTGATGATGTTGCAGGTGGGTATCCTTGTAGCGCTGGAACGGCAGCCACAACGTGGGGGTCAAAAACACCAAGGCTTCGTTGATGAGCCGGTTGCGGGTGGGGTGACCATGCAGTGCCTCGTGCTGCAGGGAACTGTGCACGGTGGCGAAATAGGACCCCACAAGCAGGATCACCCACCAGGACAGGCTGGCATGAAACCAGATCACACTGCCCAGGACGGCATAAACCAGCGCCGTCACGGCAAGGGTTGGCCATTCAATGGATCTGGGTTGAGAAAATTGCGACATATGTTGTGTTGCCACCGTGTGGACACACTTTACATCGCTTCGCTGATTTGTTCCACTGTTACAATCGATGAATTATTTGGACCGATCATGCTCGCCAGCCTGCCCATGTATGATCTGCCGGAACTCCGCGTGGCCACGGATGGGTTCTGGGCCGCGATTGCCGAAGCCTATGGGGTGCGAGGTGAATTGACGTGGGGTTCGGACTGGGCAGCACCCTGGCGCGATCCCGATTTGTTGTTCAGCCAGACCTGCGGCTATCCCTTCACGCATGAATTTAAGAATGTGTTAACCTATGTGGCAACGCCGCATTACGCTGCTGATGGCTGTGACGGTCCCAATTATTGCTCCATCCTCTTGGCACGGCAGGCCGCAGAACTTCCAAACTTCTGCGGCAAGGTGGCAGCTTTCAACAACCGTGACTCCATGTCGGGCATGCTGGCCTTGCAAGTCATGTTTGCGCCTCATGCCCGGCAGGGCATTTTTTTTGGGAGTTCCATCGAAACTGGCAGCCACTTTGCTTCAATGCAAGCCGTGCAGCAGGGCAAAGCAGATATCTGCGCCATTGATTGTGTCACCGTTGCCTACGCCCGCCGTTATCGCCCCGCAGCACTCACTGGACTGACGGAAGTCGCACGCTCGCCGCACGTGCCGGGGTTGCCTTTTGTCACACGCAGCGGCGAACCCGCACGTCTCAGACAAGCACTTGAAACAGTGTTGCGCAATTCCATCCACAATGATCTGCGTAAAACCTTGTTGGTGACGGGCATCAGTGTGTGCAACTACAAAGTCATCCTGGAAATCGAGCATGACATGCAAAACGCAGGCGGCTTACGCTTGTAGAAGCTGAAAAAACAGGCGCAACCCTGAAGGTTGCGCCTGCACTCATCTCACACATTAGTGCGAGCTGGAACGCTGGTTCTTTTCTTCGATGGTTTCATCGATGAAATCACCGACGGAGCCGCGAGCCTTGCTGGACTTCACAAGCACACCGAAGTTGTCGTTGACGGGCGTAACCTTGCCGCTCTGGCAGTCAGCATAGTCTGCACTGTGCATGCGGATATCAGGGCAACCCTTGTTGTCGAGGGTGTTGGAGCCGTCAGCAAAAGCTGCTGGGGCAACAAGACCGAGGGCGAGGATGGAAGCGGCGATTGTACGGTAAGTCATGGTGTTTCTCCTGGTAATTTGTTGCTTCAAAAGTGCTGCGGTGTGTGTGGCACCGATATTCAAGGAACGGATGCCGTATGGAATAGTTCCAGATATGAAGAAACAAGATCGTGATCATGGTGTGAGCCTGTTGTGAACACGGCAACGCACATAAAAAGGGCGCAACCGCACGCGGTTGCGCCCATTGATTCCGTTATCAAAGATCAGCGGTTGGTTGAACGCTGGTTCGACTCTTCAGTGGTTTCGTCGATGAAATCACCGACCGGGCCACGCTTTGCGACCGGTGCTGCAAGCGCACTGAAGCCCTTGGTGGACGATGCGGAATCATCCACGACCACATAATCACCGTGGTGGTTGGTGACTTCTGAACCAGCTGGGCCATTGCCCGCGAAAGCGGCAGGTGCCAACAGGCCAAGGGCAAGAATGGAAGCAGCGATTGTACGAATTGTCATAATAGTTCTCCGTTGAGTTTGGTTGTTTTAAAGTGTTGATGTCGTCGTCTTGGACATGATGTAGGAACGCAAGCTGCGAAAAAAAGTTCTAATTGCCCCGTCAACGTTGTTGTGACTGCATGGGTGACCGGCGCTCAAGAATGCGTGAAGACGCGACGGATTTCCGAATAGGCCCTTGAATAACTGCGCTGGAACGTTAACGCCACATTCGTGCATCAAGTTTGTGCAGATTGCTCTGTGTGCAGATGATCAGGTCAGGGACAAGCCGTTTCACTGATGCGGTAGAGGCGGAATTGTTTGTGTTCGCCTTTTGGCTGGATTGCATACTGGTCGCTGTTCGCGTCGAAATTGATGCCGTTCGTGTTGTCGATGCGCAGGCTGTTGTTGCCGCGGTCTGTCACGGTGAACGCGCCGCCGTCACCGTCCACAAAACATTTCAGGACCTCACCTTGCGGCGTGCAGTCGATCAGGTTGCCTTGATAGATCGGGCGCTTGCGAAACCCAGCGTCTACCCGGTCCAGCAATTCGAACGGACCATCGAGGCCCTTGCCCACACCCAGTTGCAGACGGATTTTCACGATGTCCTGTTTCCTGTGATGCCTGAGATAACGCTTGTCATAGACACGTTCATAGCAGCCCTTGAAAGCGGCCTGTGCCGATGCAGCATCCAAAAGCACAAAAGTGAGGCAACCCAGAACAAGCATCGCTTTCATCGTCATTCTCCATGGTGGCACCGAGTCGCTGCATTGTGGCGCGGCAGGGACCCGCTTGCAATCGACAGGCTTCCCTTGCTGCCTCACCTCCTCTATGCGGCAGCCACCATGATCCGCATTGACTCAGTCTCCAAACAAAACGGCCACCAAATTCTCTACGTCGAGGCCTCCGCCGCCTTGAACCGGGGTGAAAAAATCGGCCTTGTTGGCCCCAATGGGTCCGGAAAGACCACCCTGTTCCGCATGATTACGGGTCAGGAAGAACCCGACGAAGGCCAGGTGTCGGTGGATCGCGGCATATCAATTGGTTATTTCAGCCAGGACGTGGGTGAAATGGCCGGCCGCAGTGCCGTGGCCGAAGTCATGGATGGGGCAGGGCCTGTGAGTGCGGTTGCAGCAGAACTCGCCGAACTGGAAGCCGCCATGTCTGATCCTGATCGTATGGACGCGATGGATGTCGTCATCGCCCGTTATGGCGAAGTGCAGGCGCATTTCGAAAAGCTTGACGGCTATGCCCAGGATGCGCGGGCCCGGGAAGTGCTGGCTGGCCTCAGCTTCAGCCAGGAGATGATGGATGGTGACGTGGGCAAACTGTCCGGCGGCTGGAAAATGCGCGTGGCCCTGGCGCGCATTCTGCTGATGCGGCCTGACGCCATGTTGCTTGACGAGCCTTCCAACCATCTCGATCTTGAAAGCCTGATCTGGCTCGAAAACTTTTTGCGAGCTTACGACGGCATGTTGCTGATGACCTCCCATGACCGTGAATTCATGAACCGCATCGTGACAAAGATTGTGGAAATTGATGGTGGCGAACTCACCACTTTCTCTGGCGACTATGAATTCTATGAAGGCCAGCGCCTGCTCAATGAAAAGCAGCAACAGGCGCAGTTCGAACGGCAGCAGGCCATGCTGGCGAAGGAGTTGAACTTCATTGCCCGCTTCAAGGCCCGCGCCTCCCATGCCGCTCAGGTGCAGTCGCGTGTCAAGAAGCTGGAGAAGATTGAACGCGTGGTGCCGCCGAAACGGCGTGAAAGCGTAGCCTTTGATTTTGCGCCCGCACCGCGTTCAGGTGAGGACGTTGTGAGCCTTGCACAAGTGAGCAAGGCCTATGGTCCGCGCACGCTTTACGCCGACTTTGACTTCCAGATCAGGCGCAAAGAACGCTGGTGCATCATGGGCGTGAATGGGGCAGGCAAATCCACCCTGTTGAAACTCATCACCCGCAGCACGGAGCCGGACCAGGGCAGGGTGACACTCGGGGCCTCGGTGAAATTGGGATACTTCGCTCAGCATGCCATGGAACTGATTGATGGCGAAGACACGGTGTTTGAATCACTCGAAGGTGCATTTCCGCAAGCCACGCAAGGCTCACTCCGCAATCTTGCGGGCTGCTTTGGGTTCTCGGGTGATGACATCGAAAAGAAATGCCGTGTGCTTTCCGGCGGTGAAAAAGCCAGGCTTGTGATGGCCCGCATGCTCTATGACCCACCAAATTTCCTGGTGCTTGATGAACCCACAAACCATCTCGATCTCTTGACCAAGGAAATGCTGATCAAGGCCCTGTCAGAATTTGAAGGCACCATGCTGTTCGTATCCCACGACCGCCACTTCCTGGCCGAATTATCAAACCGCGTGCTGGAGGTCACACCCGAGGGTGTGCATCAGTACGGCGGAGGCTATACTGAATATGTGGAACGGGTGGGCTATGAGGCACCGGGATTGCGGGCTTAACACAGCGGCGAATGCAAGCCGATTTTCAACAGGCCCGCGCAGGCAGCGCCCACCAGTTTTGCCCGGTCCGGCCAGAACAGAACACCGATGAAAAGCGGCGCGATGAAACCAGAGGCGACATAGTAAACCAGATTGCGATTGCTGTCCGCGTCCCAGAAACCATTGTCATCCCATTCTGCACCGATCACGTGTTTCTCAAACGTCGTGCCGTTTGAAGACAGCAGGTCATTGGCGAGATCGGACAGGGTACCGCCCGAAAACACTTCTTCGGGTGTGTAGGTAAAGTGCGCGCGGGCAAAATGCCCTATAAAGCCAAGCACCGCCCCAAACATGGCCGCCATGAAAACAAAAACCAGATAGCCGAACGTGACCATGTGCGAATGTTGGAGCCTGGGAATTAAGAAAACGCTAACCCAACAGCCGATCACAGGTGTTTCTGATGTTGATGAAACACATTGCAGCGTGTTGTCGTGAGCTGTTACCCAAAGCGCTGATGAGGTCGTTATCTATGTCCTATGCGATGGCCCTGTCACACATCACGGTGCCGGGGCGAAGCCGCATTGCTTCTGTTCCATATCGATCTGCTTGGTGATGCGGATTGCGTTTTCAGCGTAGGCCTCGGTCACTGAACCGTGGTTGACGGTTTTGCCTTGCAACGTACTCACCGCTTCGCAGAGATGGAACACATGCGGTTCCGATGCTTTTTTGGCCCCATTTTCCGGTGCGATCCAGTAGACGACGTCGAGGCCGTTTGGATTTTGGGGGGATTTGGTTGCAACGGCCACGGCGGCTGAATCACGGGCCACGTCCTGTGCCTGGGCGGCAACCTCAGGCGAACAGGCGGTGGTGGGCTGGCCAGACTTGATCTGGGTGGCGCAGGCATTCATGTCCTGCGTATACTGCTCAACCGATGGCGGTTTGAAGTTTACGCCCAAAAGGGTTGCGAGCAGCGCCAGAACAGCGCCGATGCCGCCCGCAATCTGCTTGTTCTTGGGGTCCATGTCCTTGTCCATGAGGATCAGCGCAATCAAGGGCAGGAAAGCGATCAGTGACATGATCGCACCAAGCTGGTTCTGGACGAAGAACCGGAACCCGTCGGCTTTGCTGGCGGGGTCATGCCGGTTGGCGGCCTTCCACATCATGCTGCCCGCAATCGCGAAGACGGCAATGCCGACGAGAAGGCCGATCAGCAGTGGCAGATTGCCATTCGCGCTGCCGCTACCGGCATCGAATTTGTGCTGCTTGAGCAAATAAATGCCAGCGATCTCGCCGCCAATGGCCACGATCCACGCGAGCCAGGCGAAAATCCGCAGCCGCCCGGCGGATGCCTTCTGGCCCTGCGTTGCGGCCCAGGCTTTGGTGACGTCCACCTTCTCAGTCGGCTTGTTGTCGGACATGTTTTTATTCCTTATGGAGAGGTGATTTACGTTATGTCCGCAATTTGGGCAGAACCAGGCACGTTGTCAACAAACACCGCCCACCTCCGGTTCGCCGTTCCACCTGAAGTGTCGGGATTGAAAGTTTCTGACCAAAAGCGCCGTGTCGTGAATCATCCCTGCTGTGGCGAAAATCATCCCGTGCTATAGAACCGTCATGTTATCAAAGCGACATTCAGTCCAAAAACGACAGGGAACGCCATGACCGTCAAATCCGATATTGAAATTGCCCGCGAGGCCAAGATGAAGCCGATCATGGAGATCGGGGCCAAGCTCGGCATTCCGGCGGAGGATTTGATCCCCTATGGCCACACCAAGGCGAAGATCCAGCTGAGCTACATCGACAAGCAGGCGTCGAAGAAAAGCGGCAAGCTTATTCTGGTGACGGCCATCAACCCCACCCCCGCGGGCGAGGGCAAGACCACCACAACGGTGGGCCTGGGCGATGGTCTGAACCGCATCGGCAAGAAGGCCATGGTGGCCTTGCGCGAACCCTCGCTCGGCCCCTGTTTTGGCATGAAGGGCGGTGCGGCAGGTGGCGGCTATGCGCAGATCGTGCCGATGGAAGACATCAACCTGCATTTCACCGGCGACTTCCACGCCATCACATCAGCGCACAATCTGCT
>CAXTKL010000089.1:0-10809 GCA_964244825.1 uncultured Aestuariivirga sp. | reverse complement strand
CACCCAAGGATGATCGCGCGGAACGTTTCAAGGGGGTGCTTGGCACCGCCATGAAAACCATTGCCCTTGATCCCGAACTTGCGGTGACGTTCGGCAATGACCAGCCCTTGCTTACGGGCCACAAGGCGCGCCTGCCGCAGATCAACGCCAGTACCACCCTGAAAGACATCGCCATCACGCGCGGCCTGTCTGACTCCTTTGCACTCCGCCTTGCGAACCACAAGGACGACATCCACAACCGCTACATGCCGCAAGGCAAGAATGCCCGTGCCATGTTCGAAGCGGTGGAACAGGCCCGCATTGAAGCCATCGGGGCAAATGCCATGCCCGGTGTGGCCATCAATTTGTCAGCCATGCTGGATGACCGTTATTCAAAGACCGTGGTCAACCGCTCCTCCAACCGCCGCGACACGCCACTGGAAGAAGCCGTGGGCCTGATTCTGCGCGAAAAACTCACGGGCGAAGCACCGCCCGCAGCAGCCCGGCAATATGTCGATCTCTGGCGGCAGTGGGTGGATGACAAGGCCAAGGGCAGTCTCGACACCCTCTCAACCGCCGTGCACGACCAGCAGAAATTTGCGAAATTCTCGCGCGATCTGATCGCCGCCCTCGATATGGCCGATGAACTGGGTGAAGACCCAGACAAGGGTGAAGAGAACGAGGAGCAAGAGGCGGAAGAGGATTCAGGCGAGCGCAACGAAACGCCAGATGGCCAGGAACAGGAGTCAGAGCAGCAAGCCTCTGAAGACATGCAGGAAGCTGAAGGCGAATCCGAAAGTGCCGAGATGGAAGCACAATCCATCAATACAGATGACCAGCCCGATGATCAGGAAGTTGACGACGATACCGATGGCGAAGAACCCTACCGCCCGCAACTGCCCTTTTCCAACAACATGTCGCAAGACTTCTACAAGGTCTATGCCAACACATTCGACGAGACCGTGGGAGCAACGGACCTTTGCGACGAAGAAGAACTGACCCGGCTCCGTGCCTATCTCGACAAGCAATTGTCAAACCTGCAAGGCGTCGTGGCCAGGCTTGCCAATCGCCTGCAGCGCCGCTTGATGGCGCAGCAGAACCGCTCCTGGGAATTCGACATTGAAGAGGGCATGCTGGATTCTGCAAAGCTCATGCGCGTCATCATTGACCCCATGCACCCCCTGTCCTTCAAAATGGAGAAGGACACAAACTTCCGCGATACGGTGGTCACACTGCTCATTGATAACTCAGGCTCCATGCGTGGACGCCCCATCACAGTGGCCGCAACCTGCGCCGACATTCTTGCCCGCACGCTGGAACGCTGTGGCGTGAAGACGGAAATTCTGGGCTTCACCACCAGAGCCTGGAAAGGCGGCCAGGCCCGTGAGCAATGGCTCGCCGCTGGCAAGTCTCCCAATCCCGGACGCCTCAACGATCTCCGACACATCATCTACAAGGCCGCAGATGAACCGTGGCGCCGCGCCCGCAGGAATCTCGGCCTGATGATGCGTGAAGGCCTGTTGAAAGAAAACATCGACGGCGAAGCCCTGATCTGGGCCCATAACCGCATGCTGGGCCGCCCTGAACAGCGCCGTATCATGATGGTGATTTCAGACGGCGCACCGGTCGATGACTCCACCCTCTCGGTCAATTCCGGCAATTATCTCGAACGCCATTTGCGTCAGGTGATCGGAGACATCGAAACCAAATCCCCCATCGAACTCATCGCCATCGGCATCGGCCATGACGTGACGCGCTATTACAAACGCGCCGTTACCATTGTCGATGCAGAGGAACTCGGTGGTGCCATGACCGAGAAACTGGCGGAACTGTTTGATGACAAGGTACAAGGCAATGCCCGGCCAACGCCACGCCGCCGCTCCGCTGCTTGAAACCGAACGTCTGCGTCTGCGCCAGTTTCGCGCTGATGATTTGGTCCACGAACATGCCATGTGGTGTGAGCCTGCGGTGTATAAATTCATGGCAGGCCATCCGTCCACGCTCGAGGAGTCATGGAAGGGCATCCTCACCACCATTGGCCACTGGCAGCTTCTGGGCTACGGCTATTGGGCCATTGACGAGAAGGCCACGGGTCAGTTCATTGGCAACATGGGTTTTGGAAACTATCACCGTGATGTTGTGCCCGACATGAACGACACGCCAGAGTCCGGGTGGATGTTCATTACAGCCAGGCACAGACAGGGTTTTGGCACAGAAGCACTGGCCGCAGTGACCGCATGGGGTGATGCCCATCTGCCCCACGCAAAGACCGCCTGCATCATTGCGCCGGAAAACACGGCGTCCCTGCGCCTGGCGCAAAAGTTTGGCTATTGCGCGATTGCAACGACCGCCTACAAAGGTGACCCGACCTTGTTGCTGCACCGCAACAGGCAATGAGCCACTTCCGATATCTTGCGAAACTCAACTTTCCGTTCATGTCCAGTACATTAATAAAGTGTTAAATCCACACCCGACACGGATTTCCACGGCTTTCGGATAATCTGTTACGGTTGGTTGAGCAGCACTCAACTTTCCAACTTGAGGGGCGAATTATTCGCCGTGGCAAATTTGGTCACGGGCTTCTGCCGCAAGGAGACTTGCGATCGGACGCCCGTTCACCAGGCACCTGCGTTTGGGGGTTTTCTCCCAACGCAACACTCAAGGAGTATTCTCAATGTTACGTCTCATCATTTCGGCAAGTCTTTTCACCATTGCATCGCTGTCCGGTGCCCACGCCACCGATTTCGGCTGCAACCCCGCCATTCAAAACTGGGTCAACGGCTCGCACACAACCTGTCCGTTTGAATCAAACAGCCGTGCACCAGAGCCAGCGAGGCCGCCTGCAGCAGTCACACCTCCACCACCTCCCACATCAACTGAAGAGCCCGTCGGCTAACCGGCGAAACTAAGAACTGTGGTGTTGCGCCAAAGAACGCAGCACCCCTATTGCCATTTTTCAACAAACTCCATTGCCGACAGCGTCTGCATGTCGGCAATGGCACCCGACAATTTGTCATGCTCCCAATCCCACCAGGCCAGCGCAATCATCCGTTCACGGACGGTCTTGTCGAACCGCCATTTGATGCGTTTCGCTGGAACACCTGCGACAATGGCATAGGGTTCCACATCCTTGGTCACCACAGCACCCGCCGCGATCACCGCCCCGTGGCCGATGGAAAGCCCTGGAAGAATGATCACCCCATGCCCAATCCACACATCATTGCCAATCACCACCCGCTTTGACTGACGCAAAGCACGAAAGCCCTTGTCGATCTTGGCATCAACAAAATACTCATTGGGCCGGTAGGTGATGTTGTGTTGAGACGCCCGCTCCATGGGGTGGCCAAGTGCATTGACCCGCACGTTGGATGCAATCGAGGTGAATTTGCCAACCGTCGTATAGATCGCTTCAGACCCGCGGGAAAAATAACTGTAGTCGCCAAGCTCGCACTCGGCGAGAACCACCCGTACACCGACAATGGTGAACCGCCCCAATACACAGTCGCGCACTTCTGCCGTTGGATGCACGCGCGGGCTTCCGTCCCGGGAAGCAGTTGGCGAATGGCGGCGCGGTTCTTTCATCTCCCAACCCTAACAAAAAAGCCGCCCATCTCTGAGCGGCTTTTGCAATCATTCTGAAAACATC
The DNA here is from genome assembly GCA_964244825.1 of uncultured Aestuariivirga sp. GTDB lineage: Bacteria > Pseudomonadota > Alphaproteobacteria > Rhizobiales > Aestuariivirgaceae > Aestuariivirga. The sequence goes on along the minus strand of CAXTKL010000089.1, from coordinate 7,184 downwards.
AGGCTGCCTTGGCAGCGTCCAGTTTCTTTTCGACTGAGCGCTTCAGCTTGCGTGCCTTCAGCGACAACTCATCATTCTTGGCCTTCACCAGAAACGCATCAAGGCCCCCGCGATGTTCCACCGTTTTCAGCGCATGGGCTGAAATGCGGAACTTGTAGGAATTGCCCAGGGCGTCCGAGATCAGTGTCACGTCACACAGGTTCGGCATGAAGCGGGTCTTGGTCTTGTTGTTGGCGTGGGATACCTTGTGGCCCGAAAGCCAGCCCTTGCCCGAAAATTCGCAGCGGCGCGACATGTTGATCTCCATAAGAAATGAAGCCGGATGCAAAATCCATCCGGCAGAGTTGGCGGTTCCATAGCGGCAGCAAGCAGAGTGGTCAAGGGATAGAAGGGACATACAAGCAGTCCCTTCTCCACGCCCACTTGCGTGGAGAAGGTGGCCGGAAGCCGGATGAGGTTCCTTACCCAAAATGGCACAACAGGTTAACGGCATATGCCAAAACAGCTTCTGTCTCAAAAGATCCGCACGCCGCCATGACTGCTTTTCGTACCCTGCACCCCACCGCACCACCACCCATGGCGTGAACAAACCACGAAAGTGAGTCTGGCAGCGATTCGGGCAGCTTTCGTTCTGCTGTGGAACACATCGTTAAAACCGTGAAGCAAATCAGCGCGTTGCCGTTCATGTTTCAGCAACACTTCCGGCCAAACATTAACACGGCCGCCCCATTGCATTTCTGTTTATGCCCTGTTCCAATCCTACAACCCAGCACAACTGCAATAATTTGCTTTGGAACAAACCACGAAAACAATCCCAACAGCGATTCGGGCATGCTTCGTTCCCGCTTGAATCCGCAGGTTAATCAGCTGTCCCAAAGCCGTCACGTAACCATTGTGCTTTGCGGGCGAAGTACTAAGTTGAACCCCAATGCCCACCCGACACGCAACATCTCCGGCCTCGCCTGTCACGGCGGTGCTGGGCCCCACCAATACCGGAAAAACCCATCTGGCGGTTGAGCGCATGCTGGCCCATGCGGGCGGCATGATTGGATTGCCACTGCGGCTGCTGGCCCGGGAAATCTATGACCGGGTGCGCCTGAAAGCAGGCGACCATGCCGTGGCGCTGATCACGGGTGAGGAAAAAATTATACCCGCCCAGCCGCGCTACTGGGTTTGCACTGTCGAAGCCATGCCGCCGGATTTGCGCGTACCCTTCCTCGCCATCGATGAAGTGCAATTGGCAGGTGATCTCGAACGTGGCCATATTTTCACTGACCGCATTCTCAACCGCCGTGGCCTGGAGGAAACCATGCTGCTCGGCTCCGGCACCATGCGGCCCATTCTCGAAAAGCTCATCCCCGGCACAAGTTTCATTTCACGTCCGCGCTTTTCGAAACTCACCTATGCAGGCCCCCGCAAACTTTCTCGTCTGCCCCGCCGCTCCGCCATCGTCGCCTTCACCGCCGAGATGGTTTACACAGTTGCCGAAATGATCCGCCGCCAGCGCGGCGGTGCCGCGGTCGTCATGGGCGCGCTGTCACCCCGCACCCGCAATGCGCAGGTTGCACTCTATCAGTCGGGCGAAGTTGATTATCTGGTTGCGACCGACGCCATTGGCATGGGCCTCAACATGGATGTCGACCATGTCGCCTTTGCCTCCACCCGCAAATTCGACGGCTTTCAATACCGCCACCTGAACCCGTCGGAACTCGGCCAGATCGCCGGTCGCGCCGGGCGCTACATGAACGACGGAACATTTGGCGTCACCGCCGATGCCGATGGCTTTGAACAGGAAAACATAGACCGTCTCGAAAATCACAACTTCGACTCCCTTCGTGTGCTGCAATGGCGCAACCGAGAACTCGATTTCCGTTCGCTCGATGGCTTGCGCAAATCTTTAGGGCATCTGCCGGATCGTGAAGGCCTCACCCGCGCCCAGCCCAATCCGGACATCGAAGCCCTGGAAGCCGTTTGCCGCGATCCCGGCACGCAAAACTTGCCGCAGTCTCCCTTCGAAGTGGAACGCGCCTGGGAGGTTTGCCAGATCCCCGACTACCGCAACATTTCGCCTGCCGAACACGCGCACCTGATCTCGCGGGTGCTGACTTTCCTGCATACCCGCAAGGGCGTGATCGATGAAGACTGGTTTTCCAAGCAGCTGGCCTATTGCGAAAATCTGGAGGGCAATATTGACTCGCTCTCCCAGCGCATCTCCCATGTCCGCACCTGGACCTTCATCGCCAACCGGGCGGACTGGCTGGAAGCCCCCACATATTGGCAGGGCCGCGCCCGTGACATTGAGGATAAACTCTCGGATGTTTTGCATGAAAAGCTCACACAGCGTTTCATTGATCGCAGAACCAGTGTATTGATGCGGCGACTGGCCAAGAAGGAAGGTTTAATGTCGAGTGTAGAAGAAGATGGCGTCATCTCTGTCGAGGGCGAAGTCATAGGCCGCATCGTGGGCTTGAGTTTTGTGCCGGGCGATGCCTTGGATGGCGGTGAGACCAGACTTTTGAAACAGGCCGCAGTACAGGCCCTGACCACTGAAGTCACCGCACGTGCCATTGCTCTGGCCACCACCGCCGACACGGAACTGCGTCTGTCACGCCAGGGCGACATCGTCTGGCAGGGCCAGCCCATCGGCAAGCTGCACGGTGGGGACGCCCGTTTCAAACCCCGCGTTGAAGTCATCGCAGACGATCTTCTGACTCCGGCGCTTCGCGAAGACGTGCGTCAGCGCCTGCAAAAATTCGTTGACCGCAGCATCACCGCCGCCATTGAACCCCTGCTGAAACTGGAAGAAGCTGAAGGCCTCGAAAACACCACCCGTGGACTGGCCTATCGCCTCGCCGAAAACTTTGGTGTGTTGCCTCGGGAAGACGTGACGGCAGAAGTCAAAGCCCTGACTCAGGAAGACCGCGCCAAGTTGCGCGGCTTCGGCGTGCGCTTTGGTGCCCACACGGTGTTCCTGCCTGCCCTGTTGAAACCAGCCCCCACTGAAATCCGCATGCTGCTGTGGTGGCTGGAACAGTTAAAGGCCACAACAGTCACCGGCCTTGTGCCCACACTGCCGCCCAACGGCCTCACTTCCATGATCGCCGATCCCGCCATGCCGCAAGGCTTCTATCGTATGGGCGGTTATCGCATCTCTGGCAAACGCGCGGTGCGGGTGGATATGCTGGAACGTCTCGCCGACATGATCCGCGACCGCCTGTTCTGGAAACCCCGCATCCCTGAGGAGCAACGCCCCGCAGGATCCTTTGAGGGCGGCGGCTTCAGCATCATTCCAGACATGATGTCAGTCGTCGGCTGCTCCGGGGATGACTTTCAAGACATTCTCACAAGTCTCGGATATCGCTCACAAATCCGCCAGGTTGCGAAACCACTTCAAGGTCTTCCAGCAGTGCCGCAGCCAGTTGAATCAAATCCGGAGACTGTTGAATCATTGTCTGAGCCCCAGGCCCCAACCGATTCAAATCCCGAAACCCTTGTCAACACAGTTGAAGAGGTTCCGGTCCCTGCTGCATCCGCCGCAGAAATGCTCGACGTCGCCGTCTGGTGGCCCAAGGACATGGGACCCTTCAAAATCCGTCCACCCCGTCCGGAAAAGCCAAAGTTCGAAAAGCAGAAATTTGACAAGCAAGACAATGACAATACCAAGCGCGAGGGCAAGCCCAACAGAAAGCGGTTTGAAAAACCGGAACGCTCCCCGCGCCCGGAAAAACCCAAATATGAAAAACCGCTGGACCCCAACTCGCCTTTCGCTGCCCTCGCCGCTTTGAAAGCCAGCATGGGCAAGGGAAACAGTTGATTGGGTCAACGCCTCGACAAGTGGCTGGTGTATGCGCGCTTCGTGAAGCACCGCTCCCTGGCCGCCCACTTGATCGAAGACGGCAAGGTGCGCGTGAACAGGGAACGGGTGCAAAAATGCAGCCTCACGGTCAAACCCCAGGATGTGCTCACCATCGCCCTTGGCAACAGCGTCAAAGTGGTCCGGGTTCTGGGTGAAGCCGAAAAACGCGGGCCCGCCACCGCCGCCCGCCAGCTTTACGAAGACCTGACCTGTGTCGAAAAAGCTGATGCAAGCCCCAAGGCCCTCTGCTAGGACACGGACGCGCATACCTGAGTGGATTGATAAGACATGACCTACATCGTCACCGAGAACTGCATCAAGTGCAAATACATGGACTGTGTGGAAGTCTGCCCGGTGGACTGCTTCTATGAAGGCGAAAACATGCTCGTCATCCACCCCGACGAATGCATCGACTGTGGTGTGTGTGAACCCGAATGCCCCGCCGAGGCCATCAAACCGGACACGGAGCCAGGTCTGGAAAGCTGGCTCAAGCTCAACACCGAATACGCTCCCAAATGGCCCAACATCACCATCAAGCGCGACGCCCCGCCCGACGCCAAGGAACACGACGGCAAACCCGGCAAACTGGCCCTGTTTTCGGAGAACCCGGGCGAAGGCGACTGACGCCCGTTAACCATCTTTATGCACACATGACGCAGTTGCACCGTGTACGGACGGCTTTCCCTTTAAATTTCCTTAAAAATGTGATAGGGTGCCCCCAAGTAAGCAGAAATGGGGTTTTGGACGCATCCGGGCTTTTCGGCTCGGTTTTTTTGCGCCCACACATCCCAAAACCACAGGAAGCTCGCCTCTTTTGAAGGCAAGCCATTGAAAAACAAGGGTAAGGCATAAAATGGTCACCGCCAAGAAGACAATAAAAAAGCCCACAGCAAAGCCAGCCGCCAAGATTCCGGCCAAGCCCGTCGCCAAAGCCAAGCCTCCCGCAAAGCCAGTCGCTAAAGTCGTTGCCAAAAAGCCGGCGCCAGTCGCCGCCAAAGCCAAAGTCGTGGCTCCGCCAAAGGCCATTTCATCGGCAAAACATGCCGCTGCCACGGCGAAACCAGCGCCCGTAGCACCCGCCGCCGTGGCACCCAAGCCTGTTGCGGCGACTCCCAAGCCATTGGCACCCGCACCGAGACCGGCTGCGGTTAAACCGGCGGCACCTGCGGCCGCCAAGAAGCCCTCCTTCAAGGTCGGCGAACTTGTGGTCTATCCAGCCCATGGTGTCGGCAAGATCACCAACATTGAGGAGCAGGAAATTGCTGGCATCAAGCTCGAGCTCTACATTGTGGACTTCGAAAAGGAAAAGCTGCGCCTGAAGGTGCCCACCAACCGCGCCGAACAGAAAGGCATGCGCCACCTTGCTGACCGCAGCCTGATCGAACAGGCCATGAAGGTCATCCGTGGCCGCGCCCGCATCAAGCGCACCATGTGGTCCCGCCGTGCCCAGGAATATGACGCAAAGATCAATTCCGGTGACATGATTGCCGTCTCCGAAGTGATCCGCGATCTGTATCGTTCTGACCGCCAGCCCGAACAGTCCTATTCCGAACGCCAGTTGTTCGAACAGGCCCTGGGCCGCTTTGCCCGTGAACTGGCTGCTGTGCGCAAGGTCGACGAGGACCAGTGCATCAAGGAACTCGAAGACTTCCTGGCCCGTAATGCCAAGCGCGGCGCAGCCGTGGCCGAGAAAGTCGAAGACGACACGGCAGACGAAGCCGCGTAAACGTAAATAAGTCGGGGACAGATTACTTTCGAAGTAAACTGTCCCCTTTTTTATTCATGCCTCAAGATAATCCATACTTCGCGCCAGCTCCCGCGCAATCTGCTTCGACTTGTGCACCTCAGCCGAAAACGGTTCGAACGACACATAACCCTTGTAGCCACCCGCCATCAGCGCCTGCACCTGGCCGCGATTTTCAATCCTGTCATGACCATCCACCAGCACCCGCTGCGGATCACGCATGGTGGCAGCGGTGTGCTTGGCATCGACAACACCCGACACATGGATCAAACCCGTACGCTCAGCAAACACATCTTTCTCACCCGCCACAAAATGGTGGAACGTATCATGCGTGACCTTGAAACGCTTGGCCCCACCCACAGCATCAATCGCAGCAATGGCTTCGGCCTTCAGCCGCAGCGAGCATTCTTCAAAACCCAAGGGCTCCACACAACCGATCAAGCCATGATCTTTCAGGATCGACTTCAACCCCGTCAACGCCACCCGCAAGCCATCCAGCCGTTCTTCCGTGGACGGACGAAATTTCCTGTCATTGGTGGGAACCAGGATCAAATTCTTCGCACCTGTCAGTGCCGTGTATTCCGCAAGTTTCCTGGCTTCATCGGCCTTGGCCTTTGACCACTGGTTCCAGCGCTGCAAGGCATTCACATTGATAATGGTGATGCCTTTGTCGCGTGCCAGAGCTGCAATGGACTTGGCATTTTTGTTTCCCATCAAGGCGGTGGGAATGTCATTGCGGATTTCAACTGCGTTGATACCAAGCCGCAAGGCCAGATCAAAAAACGCGTCATACCCAAGCTTCGGCGCCACCATGTGGTTCAGTGCAAATTGCATGTCGATCACTCCCGTCCAGCAAGACCCAAGCCGATAGCAAGCTTTAAGAGTCAGAACAAATTTCCGGCGCGGATTCTTTCAAAACATCTCAACTGGTTTTTGGCTTCACCGCACACCGCGTCCAATTGTGCGCAGGCCCGGGCGTGTTGTTCTCAACGACATAGGACGTCATGTTGTCTTCATTCTGCAGCTGCATGTATACCGATTTGCCCGCATTCACCTCACCCGCCGGAACCTGATAAGCAAACGTGTGTCGATGATATTTCCCCTGCGCCACAGCCCCTGATGTCGTGGTGATCTGTGGACCTACAATCTGCACATGCGCATTGGTGTCGTCACACCAATCACCATCAATGGCATCAGCCCAGGCGGGAGACGCACAAGCCAGCAATGCAAACATCACGGAAAACCGAAACATTGCTCGTCCTCCTGCAAACTTGAATTATGGATACATGAAGTATAAGCCAATCCCATGGCATTCTCTACCATCTTACAGACCAAGGATGGCCAAGTTATTCCAATACCCACAGCCTTGGCTTTTCCCGATCATGTGAAGAGAGTGAAGATCACGCGTCAGGTTGAGGGGTTACTGATAACACCAATCGACGAAGTCCCGACGCGACCCAAGTACGATGACGAAACATAGAGCGCCGGATGTTCAAATGAATGCAAAATCACAGTCATTCCCGCGAACGCGCACGAGTCTGGGAAAACTTTGTTGGTCAGAAAGACCCTGGGTTCGTCATTCCA
>CAXTKL010000088.1:0-10916 GCA_964244825.1 uncultured Aestuariivirga sp. | reverse complement strand
ATCGAGACTGCGTTGATGCGGGAACAGGCCTTCTTCCCAACCGGGCAGGAACACTGTGTCGAATTCCAGGCCCTTGGCGGAATGCAGGGTCATGATATTGATCTCGTCGGTGTTCTCGCCCTGGTCGCGGTCCATGACCAGCGAGATGTGTTCCATGAAGCCTTCGAGGTTTTCGAATTCGCCCATGGAGCGCACGAGTTCTTTCAGGTTTTCGAGCTTGCCTTGCGCCTCTGGCGATTTGTCGTTCTGCCACATTTCAGTGTAGCCCGATTCATCGAGAATGATTTCGGCAAGTTCCGTGTGGGGAATGGCGTCGCGCTGGTGCCGCCATCTTGTGAAGCTTTCGAGCAGCAGGCGCAGCGAGGTGCGGGCCTTGTTGGGGAGTTCGTCAGATGCGATCATGCTGGATGCTGCTACGAACAGCGACGTGCCCTGCTTCCGGGCCACGTCATACATTTTCTTGACCGATGCATCGCCAATGCCGCGCTTGGGCGTGTTGATGATGCGTTCGAATTTCAGATCATTATCGGGTGAGAGGACGACGCTGAGATAGGCGACGGCATCCTTGATTTCGGCGCGTTCATAAAAGCGTGGGCCGCCGACGACGCGATAAGGCAGGCCCAAGGTGATGAAGCGGTCTTCGAAGGAACGCATCTGGAATGAGGCGCGCACGAGAATGGCCATATCGGCATAGCGTTCGCCCTTGGCGTAAAGGCTTTCAATATCATCGCCGAGGCTGCGGGCTTCTTCTTCTGAATCCCAGTGGCCCCGCAATTTGATTTTTTCGGTTTCGTTGCGCGTGGTGTGCAGTGTCTTGCCGAGGCGGGATTCATTGTTGGCGATGAGGCCCGAGGCAGCGCCCAAGATGTCCGGCGTGGAGCGATAGTTCTGCTCGAGGCGGATGACCTTGGCGCCCGGAAAGTCTTTTTCGAATCTGAGTATGTTGTCGACTTCCGCACCGCGCCAGCCATAGATCGACTGGTCATCATCCCCCACGCAGCAGATGTTCTTGTGGCCCTGGGCAAGGAGGCGCAGCCAGAGATACTGCGCGATGTTGGTGTCTTGATACTCGTCCACCAGCATGTATTTGAATCGCTCCTGATAGGTTTTCAGAACGTCCGGGTTGTCCTGGAACATGCGCAGGGGTTCCAGCAGCAGATCGCCAAAGTCTGCGGCGTTGATGATCTTGAGGCGGGCCTGATAGTCGGCGTAGAGTTTGGCACCAAGGCCATTGGCAAAAGCATAGGCTTCGGCTTGCGGCACCTTGTCGGGGGTGAGGCCCTTGTTTTTCCAGCCGTCGATCAGGTTGGCCAATTGGCGTGCAGGCCAGCGTTTCTCGTCGAGATTTTCGGCTTCCAGCAGTTGCTTCAGGAGGCGCAACTGATCGTCATCGTCGAGAATCGAAAAGCCGGATTTGAGGCCTACAAGTTCATAGTGATTGCGCAGGATCTTGACGCCGATGGAGTGGAAGGTGCCAAGCCATGTCATGCCCTCCACCATGCCGCCGATGAGCATGCCGATGCGCTCTTTCATCTCGCGGGCGGCCTTATTGGTGAAGGTGACTGCGAGAATCTGGTTTGGCCAGGCTTTGCGCATTGTCAGGACATGGGCGAGACGTGTGGTGAGCACGCGGGTTTTGCCAGTGCCCGCGCCGGCGAGCACGAGCAGCGGGCCGTCAATGGAAAGCACAGCGTCGCGCTGTTCCGGGTTCAGGCCCTTGAGGTATTGTGGTTCGTGCGCGGCCATAGCGCGGGACGCGTTGCCACCGGGAGCTGGCACGTACGGTTGGTCGTCAAAGTCAACGATATCTATGGGCATCTCAGCAATATGGGCCTTGCGGGGCGAATCCCCAAAAGGCCCATATAGCAGATGTTCGCCGGATGTTCACTTCTCCAATACCGTCATCCCGGCGAAGGCCGGGATCTTTGGGTCGAAAGATTCCGGCCTTCGCCGGAAGGACGGTTTGGTGATTTCAGGCCGCAGCGTGGTATGCAGTCACTTTGCAGGGGACCGGGTTCTTGAAACTGCGCACTTCCTCAATCGTCGCCTGCCAATGGGCAGCCATGTCAGTATCGCCATGTTTCAGGCAGATTTCCGCATGGCGAATGGCTTCGTTCAAGGCTTTGGGGCCGTGAGCGAAGACAAGGGCTTCAGCGAAATGCTGGTATCCGTTGTTTGTCATGTGAGCCTCCTTTTTTTGTTGTGCGTATCGGTTTGCACACTGGAGTCTGAATGGGGCCTGAATTTTACAGCGGTGTGACGATTATGGGGCGGCCTTAAATTAGACGGCAATCAACGAGTTGCTTGCTTGCGGCAAACATCGGTCCGTCCCGCGTTAAAAGTGAAATACTCAATGATTTTGCGATCACAATGTAAGAGGCATCATATGTTGTCAGGTTGTGCCGCAACTCCCACACGTCATTTATGAGTAGTGCTGTCGAGATTCGAACAATGGCAAAACGCTCGTATTGTTCTACGGCCTGTTGTGCGCGCCTTTCGCCTAACTCACCCCGCAGCAATGGTTTTCTAATGCCGTTCAACACTTCCAAATCAACAAGCTCAGGCGCAATCCAATCGTCATGCTGACTTAAAATTTCTTCGGCTTGACGTGATTTTCCGGGTTCAAGCAGGATGTGAATAAAAATCGAAGCGTCAACAACTATCATTTGTTGTCGCGATCTTCCCGGACCATATCGGCAGCACTGATTTTCAATTCAACGGTGGACAATTTTCTAAGTCGGTCAAAGACATCTTTGTTGGTAGGACGGTCCGCCAAAGAGGCGAGTTCGCGTTTCAAATAGTCAGACAAGCTCATGCCATGTTCAATCGCACGGATTTTCAATTTGCGGTGCAATGACTCATCGACATTTTTGATCTGTATATGCCTGTTCATGCCCAAAGCATACTCGCATGCTTGTAGCATGTCAAACGTGACGTTTTGGTGGAATACCGATCTTGTGACCAACTTGGGGTGGGATTTGTAGCGGCTTGTGATTTGCGGCCATCGCATCAATCCGCGCCCTCACATCCATAGGGAAGTTTGAGGTTTTGTGGGTTGTCAGGTCGACGTGGCTCACCATAACTTCCAGAACGCAAGCGACCCAGCCTTCATTCGCGTGTTTCATTTGTTGGATGTAGTGCACGCGCTTGTGGTCGTGGTCGATGATTTGGGATTCGACGGCTACTGGGTCGGTGGATTTCATTTCCCTGAGATATGAGCAATGGGTTTCCAGGGTGAAGAAGCTGTTGTTGGTAGCTTTCACATGGTCAGGACCCAGGCCCAGTTCGGCGAACATCTGGTCTGCAGCACGGTCAAACAGGACGCCGTAATAGGCCATGTTGAAGTGGCCGTTGTAGTCGATCCACTGCTTCTCAATTGTCATGGTGGAGGAGCGGTGCGGCGTTTCGTGGGGCATGGCGGACTCGGCGAATTGTGTTAGTTTAGGCCATGGATACTCGCCCGCTTCGCAATGGCACTCAAGACGTGATTAGGCGCCTGCACAATTTGTTGGGTGACAGGTTGTCAACTGCACCTGCAACATGCGAGCAGCATGGCAAGGACTTGACCTGGGCTGCGGGGCATTCTCCCGACGCAGTGGCCTTTGTGCAGTCCACCGAAGAAGTGCAGGCGGTTGTGCAGCTATGTGCTGAGAAGCGAGTGCCCGTGATTCCGTTTGGAACCGGCACCTCGCTGGAAGGACATTTCACTGCACCCTGGGGTGGAATATCGGTTGATCTCAATGCGATGAATCGTATCCTTGAAGTTCATCCTGAAGACCTGGATTGCCGTGTTGAGGCGGGGGTAACGCGGAAGGCATTGAATTCGCATTTGCGTGATCAGGGCCTGTTCTTTCCGATTGACCCTGGCGCTGACGCTTCGCTGGGTGGCATGGCGGCGACACGGGCGTCGGGCACCAATGCCGTGCGTTATGGCACGATGCGCGAAAACGTGATGGGGCTTACGGTGGTGATGGCCAATGGCGAGATCGTACGCACGGGCGGGCGGGCGAAGAAATCTTCAGCAGGTTATGATCTGACACGGTTGCTGGTGGGCAGCGAAGGCACGCTGGGTGTGATCACCGAGATCGGTCTCAAACTGCATGCCATCCCCGAAAGCATAGCGGCAGGCATATGCGCGTTCCCCACTGTTGAAGCCTGTTGCAAGACGACGATTGAAACCATTCAGAACGCTATTCCTGTGGCCCGCATTGAACTGGTCGATGCCGAACACATCAAGGCCATCAACGCCTATTCCAGGCTCGAAATGGCTGTTACGCCCACATTGTTCGTGGAGTTCCATGGCACCAAGGCTGGCACGGCCGAACAGGCCGAATTGTTTGCCAGCATTGCTGCAGGGCACGGCGGCGGGGCGATTGCGTGGGCGACGCAGGAGGAGGATCGGCTCAAACTCTGGCAGGCGCGGCACGATGCGTTTTGGGCCACCCAGGCGACACGACCTTCCGGCACGGAGTCGATTTCCACTGATGTCTGCGTGCCAATTTCGCGGCTGGCGGAATGTGTGGAAGCCACGCGCATCGATATTGAAACAAGCGGCATATACGGTCCGATCCTCGGCCATGTGGGAGATGGCAATTTCCACGTTGGCCTGTTTGCCAATCCAAATGATCCGGCGGAAGTGAAAAAGCTGAAGGCACTTTATGACCGGCTCGTTGACCGGGCCCTCGCCATGGGTGGCACCTGCACGGGCGAACATGGCATTGGCAGTGGCAAGCGTAAGTACCTGGTGCAGGAACATGGCAACGGCGTTGCTGTGATGCGGGCAATCAAGCTGGCGCTCGACCCACAAAACATCATGAATCCCGGCAAGAATGCCGCACCGGATTTCGCATGAGCATCTGGAAGTCACCGGTCTTCTACTTCGGCATTGCGCTGGTGCTTGTTGTGGTTGCCGCGCTTGCAGCGCCTTACGTTGTGCCCTGGAACAGCTATCGCGCTGATCTTGAGAGTTATGGCAAGAAACTCACGGGGCGTGATGTTTCAATTGGCGGCAATATTGCGGTGATCCTTTTCCCCTGGCCACAGTTAGAAGCGCGTCAGGTCGCTGTCGGAAATCCCGCTGGCTTTTCCGATGATGCTTTTGTGAAAGCCGATGTGGTGCGCGTGTCGCTTTCACTGGGCGGCCTGTTCAGTGGAACTGTGAATGTGGAAAGCGTTGATGTAGCCAAGCCCCAGGTCAACCTGCAGCGCAACGCCGCAGGTGATGTGAACTGGATTTTCGCTCCGAAGGAACAGGTGACGGGCGAGGGACTGTTGTCACGCGTGAAACTTGACCAAATTCAGCTATCAGATGGCCTCATTTCGTTTGATGACTTGCGCAGTGGTCGTTCAACCGTGTTCTCAGACCTCAACGCAAGGTTATCGGCGCAATCTGTTTTAGGCCCCTGGCGCATACAGGGAGAGGCAAAATGGAATGACAGGCCGTTTGAATTATCGATTACGACAAACGCCAAGGAAGCGGCCCAACCCCTGAAACTCACGGTGAGATTATCACCTGAGGATATATCTTTTCCAATGGCATCAGTGGAAGGTACATGGGACGGCACCCAGTTCAAGGGCACGGCACGGCTTGATCCTCAAGCAAGTACAGGTGAAAAGAGCAGTGCTGAAGGTGCGTTCAAGCCCTTGACTTTTCAGGCAGCAGTTGAAGCCTCCACGGAACGCCTGAGCCTTCTCAAAATCCGCATTGGTCCAACAGATCGCAAGGACAGTGGAACCCTGATTGAGGGTGACGCCGTCGTTGAATTTGGAACGCAGGCACACGCCCGCATCAACCTGCAATCGCCGCGCGTTAATCTTGATACGCTCGTAGGACCATCCGCAATGCAACAGTGGCGGGATGGCGGCTTTCTGAACTTAACCAACCAGTTGTTGGCGATCCTGCCGCCGACGCTCGTGACCGATTTTGCAGCAAATTTCACACTCATCACCACTGGTGGCCAGGCGCTGAATGACGTGCGCCTGACAGGTACGATGCAGAAGGAAGCCATACGCATACAAGAGTTTGCGGCACAACTGCCTGGACGCTCGCTGGGCGTGTTTGATGGCGTGGTTTTTCCAGCCAAAGACACCAGCCAACTCAGTGGCAAATTCAAATTCGAAAGTGGCGACACCCGGGCATTGCTGGGTTGGCTTGCGCCCGATTGGAAAGCGGCAATTGACAAGCACTGGACGGGAAGCCGTGGCCGCCTAGAAATACAATCTGGAAAGCTGGATTGGTCGGCGGAACGCTTGGCAGTGTCAGATGTTATCTATGCTCTTGATGGATCGCCGGGGAAGGCTGCCGTCTCGTCTTCTTTTGGGGCAGCGCCCATTCTCGATGTGGCAGTTGACGCGGGGCAATTGGATATCGACAGTCTGATTCCAAATGGATGGTCGATCTTGCGCGACGGCGGATTTCCTTATGTGTTGACCGTTGCTGCCCAGAATCTGGATTCCGGGACGGTCGAACGTCGGATAAACTTCAAGGCCGAAAGCCTGGTGCTTAACGGTGCGACAGCACGGCAAGCGGCTCTTAATCTCGTTTCGAATGCAAACGGTCTGGATATCAGGCAACTCGATATCGGCAGTGTCAATGGTGCCCATCTGCATGGCGAAGGCGTGATTCTCGACAAAGACGAAGGTCCGCAGGGCTCGTTGGACTTTCAACTGGAAGCGCAAGACCCAAGGGGTTTTTTGCAGCTTGTGGGTCTCAAGGCGGGTGCGGGTCACTGGATGCAGGCGCTCGGTGCAACCCAATTCAAAGCAAAGTTAAAAGCAACGCCAGAAAAGAATGGGCCTGAACTTGTGCTGGACCTGCGCGGCTCCAGTGGCGCTTTGAACGTCGCAGCTGTAGTGAATGCCCGCGATTTGCAGAAGGGCAGAAATGCAACGCTGGACGTGTCAGGTGGACTGAACAGTACTGACAGCGCAGCCTTCGCGAAACTCGTCGACCTCGTACCTGTAGGCACAACTGGTCCCGGTGATGTGACGTTTTCTTTCAATGGCTCATTGGACCAGGGCTTTGTTGGATCAACCACGTTCAAAGCGTTGGACGTGGTCACAGATTTTTCGGGTACCGTTGATGTGAATCAACCCTATTTCGGGTTGACGGGAAAGCTTTCGGCAAAGTCACCGGATGGTCAACCTTTCATGTCTGCACTTGGTGTGCCGCTTGCAGTTGTTCCGCTGCAACCGCTGGACATGGCAGCCGTCATATCGGTGCGCGATGGCGCGTTGTCATTGCTGGATGTAACAGGCCATGTTGCGGGCCGGCGTTTTTCAGGTATTGCGGGTGCAACGGCCAATGGCCGGCTGCAAGCCGACATCGAAACCGATTCACTGGACGCCCGCGAGGCCATGGTCCTGGCCTTCATGCCATGGCAGGGGCCTGTGACCGATACCGCGCAAGGTTTTGCAGCCCTTGATGAGTTGAACATCAGCGGTGACATTTTCGTCAAACCCCTGCAATTTGAAACCCTGACTGGCAATCTGCTCAAGGAAGTTGTTGTCGGGTTCGGATTTGAAAAAGACAAACGCCAACTCACCATGACAGCGGCAGGTGAACAGGGCTTGAAGTTTGACGCCGCGTTGACACCGCGCGGATCCAGTTACGATCTGGCAGGAACGTTGCGTTGGCCTTTCGCGTTGTCGCAGTTGCTTGCGGCCAAGGATGGCGTAGAGCTTGTGAAAGGCGACTTGATCGCAGAAGGCGATTTCAGGTCTACGGGCAGCAGCCCTGCTGCTGCACTTGCCGCCGCAGAAGGTAAAGGGCATTTCTGGCTTTCAGGTGCAGTATTGAGCCGTCTGACGATGGACGGGTATGCCAGCGCCGTAATGGCAGCAAAAACCCCTGACGCCCTGAGCCAGGCTTTTGCAAAACTCGATTCCGTCCCTGGGAGTACCATTGGTCAGCGTATCGGAAACTATTCAGTGACAAACGGAGCGGTTGAATTTTCCGCCATCCCCACAACGGCGGTAGGTGTTTCTGGAACCATTCTTCCGCAGTTGGATTTGACCTCGGGACAAATAAAAATTGCAGCCGCTCTGTCCTTGACGGGGCAACCAGACTTGCCGCCTGTAAACATTATCTATGCCGGCACGGCCGGACACATCGAGGTGCGCAACGGCACTTCCGCACTTGCGGCGAAGCTGGGTTATGATTTACTTTCCAAGGAAATGGCAAACCTTGAGCAACTGCAACAGGAACAACAGGCCCTTGCCGCCAAGGAGGATGCCCAGCGCAGGGATGACGAACTAAGATTCGCTGACTATCAAGCCACCAAAGCAGAGTTGCGTGAGCAAACGCGGGTGCGCCGGTTTCAGGCTGGTGAACGTGAAAAGCGGGCCGCTTCTATGCAAGCCATCGTTGATGCGGCGATCAAGACCGGTGCAGCGACATCCCGGATCGAATTGCTGCGGCACGCACGCCGGCTGGACATTCAACGTGGTATGTTGGCTGTACCGCGTCAGCCCTGATGTGACGCGCTTTGTAACAGCCAGACCCGGATGGCTGAAGACAGATTGCGTTCACCCCGGCTTTTATCAATCTCTGCCACAAGTGCTGCAACTGAGGTGTTTTTGTTTTGCGCCACCGCAGCAAGTGCCGCCCAAAACTCTGTCTCCAGCGAAATCGACGTGCGATGACCAGCAATCGATATCGAGCGCTTGAGATCGCCAGTCATCAAACAGGATCGCGCTTGTGGCCGTCGAGATGTCCTTTAGCTTGGTCCAGCTTTGCTTTCGTCAACTGTTTGTCGCTTTTGCTTTGACCAAATTTATGACGGTTGACATCCGCTTGTTGGGATTCTTCCTCCCTTGCCTTGGCTTTGCGCGCACGTCTGAGGTTTATGATATCCGCCATAGCTGATGCCCGGTCTATTGCAAGGTTGAACAATTCGCGTCCGGATTTGGTTTTGCGCCCATCAAATGATCAAGCATGATACCGGCGATGCAAGCTTCTTTTTTCCGGTCGGTCTGCACCATGTCGGGTGAGACGTATGTCGCAATCAGGCCATTGTGGTAGACGCGCACCAGATTGTTGCCCGTCGCGCCGAAGACAATCATCTGAAGAGTTGGATCGACCACGACCGCACCCTTCTTATCCATTTTCCAGGCTGCAAAATCTGACTCTGCACAAGACTTGGCAATGGTGAAACCTGCGTGAGCTGGAATTTTGCCATCTTGTGTACAAGCCCCCACGGTGTCGGAACTGTTATCCACCGTCATGTCGAGGCCGTTCGGATTGGGTGGTTTTGCGCCCGCCATTTTTTCCAGGAATGCAGGCTTGAATACGGCGTGAAGTGTTGCCCCCTTTGCATCTTCTTCCAAAGTCGGCACCGTCACGGTGCCGTTCGCCTCACTGACCGGGGTAATTGCGTGCCCACGAAACCCATATTCAGGTCCAGCCGGGAAAAGTGCGTTGTCCAGTACATAAAACAGCGGCAGCACAGCAATGACGCCGACAAGTCCAATGACAGTATTTCTATTCACGATGGCCCCAACATGTTTTCCGGTCTGACAATGGCGTCGAAGTCTTCGGCTGGTATGCCTTCCTTGATGGCTTCCTCGCGCAGCGTTGTGCCGTTCTTGTGGGCCGTCTTGGCGATCTTCGCGGCCCGATCATAGCCGTATTTTTCTTTCAGAGGGGTTACCAGCATCAGTGAATTTGCCAGACCCCTGGCAATATTGTCGAGGCGGGGTTCAATGCCGACGATGCAGTTTTCCGTAAAAGAAACAGAAGCATCGGCGAGAAGCCTTACGGATTGCAGAAAGTTGTACGCCATCACCGGGTTATACACGTTGAGTTCAAAATGGCCCTGCGAGCCTGCAAAACCAATGGCCGTGTTATTGCCCAGAATTTGCACGGCAACCTGCGTGAGTGCTTCCGACTGGGTTGGGTTGACCTTGCCGGGCATGATGGAAGAGCCAGGTTCATTTTCCGGGAGCGACAGCTCACCCAGGCCGGCGCGGGGGCCTGAACCCAGAAAGCGAATATCATTGGCGATCTTGAAACAGCTCATGGCCACCGAGGTGATGGCACCGTGGGTCATCACCATGGCGTCATGGGCGGCGAGGGCCTCGAACTTGTTTGGGGCCGTGGTGAAATTCATGTGAGTGATGGCGGCGATGCGTTCAGCCACTTTTTCGGCAAAGCCGATGGGCGCGGCAAGGCCCGTGCCCACGGCGGTGCCGCCCTGGGCAAGTTCCATTAAATCGGGAAGAGTCATCTCTATCCGCTTGATGCCATTGTCGATTTGCTGCGTGTATCCGGAGAACTCCTGCCCCAGGGTGACGGGTGTTGCGTCCTGCGTGTGGGTGCGGCCGATCTTGATGATGTGCTTCCAGCCTTGCGCCTTGTCGTTCAGGGCATTGCGCAACTGTTGAAGGGCTGGCAGCAGGCGGTGGTGAATTTCCTCGGCGCAGGCAATGTGCATGGCAGTCGGGAATGTATCGTTGGAGGATTGCGACATGTTCACATGGTCGTTGGGGTGAACCGGCTTCTTCGACCCCATTTCACCACCCAGCATTTCGATGGCGCGGTTGGAGATCACCTCGTTGGCATTCATATTGGACTGGGTGCCGGAACCTGTCTGCCAGACGACGAGAGGGAAGTGCTGGTCTAGCTTGCCTTCGATAACTTCCTGGGAAGCTTTGACGATGATGTCGCCGAGTTTCGGATCAAGTTTGCTCAATGCCATGTTGGCTTCGGCTGACGCACGCTTTACGATGCCGAGCGCACGCACGATGGGCAGGGGCTGCTTTTCCCAGCCGATCTTGAAGTTCTGCAGGGACCGCTGCGCCTGCGCACCCCAGTATTTTGAGGCGTCAACTTCAATGGGGCCGAAGGTGTCGGTTTCAGTACGGGTGGCTTTGGGCATGAGTCGTCTCTGTTGCGATGTTGCGCTGCAATAGCACAG
>CAXTKL010000087.1:0-11170 GCA_964244825.1 uncultured Aestuariivirga sp. | reverse complement strand
CGCGCATGACAGAGGCTGACGCCAGGAAGATCGCGATTTCGATCATTCCCGAATTACAAAAGCATGCCGCCAAGGCTGAAGAACTCCGTCAGCTTCCGCGGGAGAGTGTTGATCTCTTGATCAACAATGGCTTGCTGCAAACCATTCAACCCGCGTCTTGCGGTGGCCATGAAATCAGTATGCGCGCTCACATGGATGTGATGTCGAATGTGGCTTACGGTTGCGGCGCGACGGCCTGGGTTCTCGGCGTGTGGCAAGCCCATAGCTGGATGTTTGGCCACGCCAATGAGAAGCTGCAACAGGACGTGTTCAGTGACGGAGGCGATCATCCTGTCTCCGCCGTCATTGGTCCGCGCGGCAAAGCCACCCGTAAGGCTGACGGCACATTTTCACTTTCTGGCTTCTGGCCGTTCGCATCGGGCAACGCCCATGTCGAATGGTTGCTGCTGGGTACACAGGTGTTCGACGAATCAGGCAACAAAATTGATGATGGTGACTTGCTAGTGCAGCGCAAGGACCTCGACATCGTTGATGACTGGCATGTTGCGGGTTTGCAGGGCACGGGCAGCAATTCCGTGAAGTGCAAAGAGTTGGCAGTGCCAGCCCATCGATTCCTGTCACTTTCCGCCTTGTTGACAAACCAGACGACGCCCTACACCGATCCCAACGCGCCAGCGGTTTTCAAGTCTCAGGCAGCGCCTGTGCTTGGGCTTTGCATTGCATCCGGTGCCACGGGCATCGCGCGCTCCGCGCTCGACGAATTTCTGAAAGTCGTTCCCGGCAAAAACGTGATGTACACGGCCCATATCAGTCACGAATGGCAGCCATTGCAACGCATCCTCGGTGAAGCGGCGTCAAAGATTCATGCGGCAGAGTTGATACTTTATCGTGTTGCCGATGATATTGATGCATGGGCCCACAAGGGTGAAACCATGCCGATGGATGTGCGCGGTCGCATCCGCATGGATATTTGCTTGGCCCCTCGCATGTGCCGCGATGCCGTGCAGGAACTGATGACCATTGGTGGTGCGGCTGGCTTATCACTGAAAAGCCCGATCCAACGCGCTTTCCGCAATCTTCAGGCCACCTGTATGCATGGCTTCCTGCTTTATGATGCGGGTGCTGAAATCTATGGCAAGATACTGCTCGGGCAAGACCCCGGAACACCAGTGGTCTGAGCAATGATACAAGTTGCGCCCACTGCCGATTTTGTTCAGGCCATGGGGCAGCACGTGGCATCCGTGTGCGTGATCACGACTCGTCATGGCGAGGAACGTTATGGGCTGACGGCAACGGCGGTATCTTCAGTCTGCGCCGATCCGCCGCGCCTTTTGGTTTGCGTGAACAAGTCAGGCCTTACCCATCACAAGATCATGGCTTCCGGCCATTTTGGCTTGAATGTGCTATGCGAAACCCAGGATAAGGTTGGCAAGGCCTTTGCCGGCATGCTGGGCCGCGACTTTGACCGATTTTCGATTGGCGACTGGCACAGCTTGGAAACAGGAAGCCCGATCTTGAGGGATGCTGCGTCGTCCTTTGATTGCCGTATCACGGAAACCATTGATCAATTCAGCCACAGCGTTTTCATTGGCGAAGTGGTGGCCACTGCAACCAGCTTGGGGCAGGAAGCGCTGGTTTATGCAGGCCGCAGATTTCGCACCTTACGCAAGATAACACTGGCACCAATGGAGGAAGACATGGAATCGCTTCACTTCTGATGACAACAGGTCTTCTGGCCCCTTGACGGCGTCGGGAATTGCCTGAATTGTGCTTGCAAAATCAACAATAAAACTGGGAGGAATAAATGACAAAAATCTGGACACCAAACCGCCGCAAGGTCTTGCTCGGCAGCGCAAGCCTGATGGCAGCACCCGCAATCTTGCGCAAAGCTTATGCGGCAGATGTTTTCAAAATCGGCAAGGTTGGCCCTGTGACGGGGCCCATCGCCGGTTTCGGTGAGGCTACAAGCTGGGTGGTGGATGGTTTGAAGGATGTGATGGCAAAATTGCCGGTGCCCGTCGAAATCATCCAGAAGGACTCCCAGTCCAGCCCCAATCGTGCGGCCGAAGTGGCAACGGAATTGATCGAAAAAGACCAGGTGAAAATGCTGTTGACCAAGGGCACGCCAGACACGGTGAACCCGGTTTCTGATCAGGCTGAACTTGCGGGCATTCCCTGCATTTCAGATGATGCGCCCTGGCAGACCTTCTTCTTTGGCCGTGGCGGCGACCCGACAAAGGGTTTCAAATACACCTATCACTGCTTCTGGGGCCTCGAAGACGTGATCGCCAATTTCGTCGACATCTGGGATAAGTCCGGTGCTGCGAAAATTGTCGGCGGCGTGTTCGCCAATGATGCTGACGGCAATGCCTGGGGTGACAAGGAACACGGCTTTCCCGGCCCGCTGGCTGCTGCTGGATACAAGCTGGTTGATCCAGGCCGCTATGAACCCCTGAGCAATGACTTCACATCTCAAATCACGGCGTTCAAGGAAGCTGGCGTTGAAATCGTCACTGGCGTCATGATCCCGCCGGATTTCGCAACCTTCTGGGGTCAATGTGCCCAGCAGGGCTTCAAGCCAAAGGTTGTCACCGTTGGCAAAGCGTTGCTTTTCCCGTCTTCTGTCGAAGCCTTGGGTGATCGCGGAGATGGTCTGACCTCAGAAATCTGGTGGTCACCCAACCACCCCTATAAGTCCAGCCTCACGGGCCAGTCAGCCGCTGATCTTTGTGCTGCCTATACTGCGGGTACGGGACGTCCATGGACGCAGCCTTTGGGCTTTGCCCACGCGCTGTTTGAAATTGCCTTTGATGTGATCAAGCGCTCCAAGGACGTCAATGATCCGGAAGCCATTCTGGCTGCTATTGGTGAAACGCAACTCGACACCATCATTGGCCCCATCTCGTGGAAAGGTGGACCGAATAATCCGGTCAAGAACGTCTGTAAGACGCCGCTCGTTGGCGGACAGTGGACGAAGACAGACAAGGGTCTGGAACTGATCATCACAAACAATCCGCAACACCCGGAAATTCCGGTGGGCGGCAAGCTGCGTAACCTGGCTTGATGTATTGAAATGGCGAGGGCGGCCATCGCAGCCGCCCTCACTTTAACCATGCCCCTTCTTCAGCTAGAAAATCTCAGCAAAAGTTATGGCGCTTTGGTAGTTACCGATGCGGTGGGCCTGACTGTTCAAATGGGCGAGATTGTCGGCATTCTTGGTCCCAATGGCGCAGGCAAAACCACGCTGTTCAATCTGATTGCTGGAACGGTGCAGCCAGACAAGGGCAAGGTTTTGTTCAAAGATCGTGACATCTCGAACAGCAACGCTGCGTCGCGATGCAAGCTGGGCATCAGCAGGTCATTTCAAGTACCGCATCCTTTCAATGGCATGACGGTATTTGAAAACATACTCGTAGGTGCGGCTTTCGGTCGTGCTGCCGAAGACCCTGAGACCCATGCCCTGAAAGTGATGGAACTTACGGGCATGAATGCCAAAGCAAATCAGCTGGCAGGTTCCATCACCCTTCTCGAACGCAAACGCCTTGAATTGGCCCGTGCCCTGGCCACCGAACCGGAATTATTGCTGCTCGACGAAATTGCAGGTGGCCTGACCGAGCGCGAGTGCCAGTCACTGCTGTCGGCAATCCGCGATGTGCATGCGTCCGGCGTTACCATTGTGTGGATAGAACATGTCGTGCATGCGCTTCTCTCTGTGGCGCAGCGGCTGGTGGTACTGAACTTCGGCAAATTGATTGCCGATGGCAAACCGGAAGACGTCATGAACAGCAGAGATGTGAAGAGTGTCTATCTCGGTGAAGATGCACATGTCTGATATCATTCTCAAAGTTGAAAATCTTGAGGCCTGGTATGGAGATGCCAAGGTGCTCCACGGTCTCTCTTTCGCGTTGAAAAAAGGTGAGGTGCTGTCGTTGATCGGTGCCAATGGAGCGGGCAAAACGACGCTGTTGAAATGTATCTGCGGCTTGCTGCCCAAAAAAACTGGAAGCATCGCGTTTCAGGGCCAAATGCTGCACACACTTGTGGCCAACGGCATTGTTGCCAAGGGCATCGCACTGGTGCCTGAGGGGCGTCGCCTTTTTCCGTCTTTGTCGGTCGAAGAAAATCTGATCCTCGGTGGGCACGTGAAACGCAAGGGACCATGGAACCTGGGTGCTGTTTATGGCCTGTTCCCGATCCTGAAAGAAAAGCGCAATGAGCCGTCCACATCACTGTCTGGTGGGCAACAACAGATGGTGGCCATCGGTCGCGGGTTGATGTCGAACCCCGATCTCATTCTGCTGGATGAACTGAGCCTGGGCCTCGCACCCATTGTGATCAAGGACATCTATACCATGTTGCCGCGCATCGTTGGCAACGGCCTGACCGCCATTCTGGTGGAGCAGGATGTGACGCGTGCGCTTGCTTCGGCAAACCAGTTCCTCTGCATGCAGGAAGGCCGTATTTCACTTGAAGGCGCACCAAGGGCTTTCACCAAAGACCAAATTTCAGCCGCCTATTTCGGGATGTGAACATGACCTGGGTCAACGTTATCATCCAAGGCATTCTGATCGGCGGACTCTATGCGCTCTTTGCTGCAGGGCTCTCGCTGATCTTTGGCGTCATGCGCCTTGTCAACATCGCCCACGGTGATTTCATTGTTGCCGTGGCCTATCTCGCCTGGTCCATTGTCCATGCCACCGGTATCCACCCTCTGTTGAGTTTGGTCTTCGTCGTCCCCATCGCCATGGGCTTTGGCTATGTGCTGCAAACTGGCATCCTCAATCGCACCTTGGGCAAAGACATTCTGCCGCCCTTGTTGGTGACCTTTGGTCTGTCTGTGATCATCCAGAATGGTTTGCTGGAACTGTTTACGGTGGACAGCCGCAAACTTCAGGCCGGTGCAATTGAAATTAGTTCTTTCCCTTTGCTGCCAGGTGTCAGCATTGGTTACCTGCCATTGTTGCAGCTGATTGTGGCCATCGCCGTCATCGCCGGGCTGCAATACATGTTCTACAACACAGCGCTTGGCCGGGCGTTTCGCGCCACGTCTGATGATTCTGAAACGGCATTGTTGATGGGCCTCGACAAGCGCAAGGTTTATGCATGGGCCATGGCCCTGTGTTTGGGTGTCGTGGCGATTGCTGGTGTGTTCCTGGGTGTGCGCGCCAATTTCGATCCAGCCATCGGCCCGGGACGTCTGATCTTCGGATTTGAATCGGTGATCATCGGGGGTCTGGGCAATCTTTGGGGCACGCTGATTGGTGGTATTGTCCTTGGCGTGGCACAAGGCATCGGCGCACAAATCAATCCGGGCTGGCAGGTTCTCGCTGGCCACCTGGTCTTTCTCCTCGTGCTGGCTGTCAGGCCGCGCGGCCTGTTCCCAAGGATGCACGGATGAGTATGCATATTGCCCGTGGCACCCGCGCCAGCCACATTGCAGGTGGTTTGGCACTCATCTTGATTGTCTGGCTCATCGCGGCTCCCTGGTGGGGGTCGACAGCAACGCTGCGCCTGATTGGCGAAATGATGGTCTATCTGGCTTTGGCTTCGCTGTGGAACTTGCTGGCGGGTTACACCGGTCTCGTCTCCGTGGGCCAGCAAGCCTTTGTCGGGCTTGGCGTTTACATCATGGTGGCATCCACCATTTATCTTGGCATCCATCCCTATTTTGCCATTCCCCTGGCGGGCCTTGCCGCTGTGCTGGTGTCTTTGCCCGTCGGTAAGCTGGTGTTCCGTTTGCAAGGTGCCTATTTCGCCATCGGCACCTGGGTGGTGGCGGAGGTCTTTCGCCTGATCGCCGCCCAACTCGGCTCGGTGGGTTTGGGCGGTGGCTCCGGCATTTCAGTTCCAACACAGGTCTTGCAGGCGCTCGCCGTCAACAAATTCTGGCGCGAAACGTCGATTTACTGGATCACGGTCATGTTGGGCATCGGCGCACTGGCGCTGGTCTATGGCTTGCTGCGTTCACGTGTTGGTTTGGCGCTCACGGCAATACGCGACAGCGAAGTCGCCTCATCAAGTTTGGGAGTCAACATTGAGCGTATCAAATATGCTGTCTATGTGGCAGTGGCAGGAATGACTGCCATGGTGGGTTCCATCATCGCGCTGCAAAAAATCCGCGTCTCGCCAGACGCGGCTTTCAGTGTGAATGACTGGACTGCGATTGTGATTTTCATCGTTGTCATCGGTGGCATCGGTACCATCGAAGGGCCGATTGTCGGCACAATTGTCTACTTCCTGATGCGTGAGTTTCTGGCTGATCTTGGCTCGCTTTATTTGATGTTGCTGGGTGCCCTTGCCATTGTCATCATGCTTGTGGCTCCCAAAGGTATCTGGGGTTACATTATGGCACGCTGGAACATCTCACTTTTCCCCACAGGCTACCGCGTGGAGGAGAGATCGTGAATTTCACTTACACGGGCCTGCCAACACGTGTCATCTTCGGGCGCGGAAAAATTGCTGAGGCCGCCAACGAAGCCAGGCGTCTTGGCATGACATATCCATTGGTGCTCACAACGGCGCATCAGATGGCATCTGGATCTGAACTCGCCCAGACGGTGGGTGGTGCCCATTGGGCAGGTGCTGTCATGCATACGCCAGTTGCGGAAACCGAACGCGCATTGGAATTTTTCAGAGAACGCAAAGCTGATGGTGTGATTTCAGTGGGCGGCGGATCTTCAACAGGATTGGGAAAAGCCATCGCCTTCCGCACGGATTGCCCACAACTCGTCATCCCGACAAGCTATGCGGGTTCTGAGATGACAAACATTCTTGGTGAAACGTCTGATGGTGCCAAGACCACGAAACGCGATGCGAAAATTCAGCCCGAGACCGTCATCTACGATCCAGACCTGCTCGATACGTTGCCAGATAAATTTGCGGCCACATCCGGCATGAACGCCATCGCCCATGCCGTCGAAGGACTCTACGCTGTAGACGGAAATCCCGTTGTGTCGCTGATGGCGGAGGAAGGCATTCGCGCCCTCGCCGCCGCACTGCCCCGCGGAAAGACTGGCCATGAAGAAGCGCTCTATGGTGCGTGGCTGTGTGGCGCGGTGTTGGGCTCTGTCTCCATGGCGTTGCATCACAAGCTGTGTCATGTTCTGGGCGGCACATTTGATTTGCCTCACGCGGAAACTCACACGGTGATTCTGCCCCACGCCACAGCTTACAATGCAGCAGGCAGTGCAGAGGCGATGATGCGCATCGCCCGCGCGCTTGGCACGCCTTCGGCGGCACAAGGCGTGTATGATCTGGCCAGCAAGCTCGGCGCACCTCTCGCCCTCAAAGACATCGGCATGCCCGAAGAAGGCCTCGACAAGGCCGCCGATATTGCAATTGCCAATCCCTATCCCAATCCGCGCAAGCTGGAGCGCGCGGCCATTCGCAAACTGCTGGATGACGCCTTCCATGGGCGTCGGCCAATATGAGAGGACAGCATCATGGCTGACATAACAACTGACGTAATGGTGATCGGCACGGGCCCCGCAGGCTCTGCCATGTCGGCCTTGCTCGCAACAGAAGGTGTCGAAACCTTCGTCATCAACCGCTACCGCTGGCTGGCCAGCACACCGCGCGCCCACATCACCAACCAGCGCACCATGGAAGTGTTGCGTGATCTCGGCAAGGACGTGGAAGCCGAAGCCTATATGCACGCCACCGATCAGGACCTGATGGGCGAAAACGTGTTCTGCGTCAGCCTGGCGGGTGAAGAACTGGGCCGCATGAAAAGCTGGGGCAAACATCCCAACATGCGTGCCGAACATCATCTGTCATCGCCCACGTTCATGAACGACCTGCCGCAAACCTTCATGGAACCTTTGCTGTTCAAGACGGCTTGCGCGCGCGGTGCGCAAGCCCGCATGTCCTGCGAATATCTGTCCCACCTGCAAGACAAGGATGGCGTGACGGTCACCGTGAAGGATCGCTTGACGGAGAAAAATTTTACCGTGCGCTGCAAATATCTGATTGGCGCTGATGGCGGCAATTCGCTGGTTGCTGAGCACGCTGGCCTGCCCTTTGAAGGCAAGATGGGTGTCGGTGGTTCCATGAACATCTTGATCAAGGCTGATCTTTCCAAATACGTGGCCCACCGCCCATCCGTGCTCTACTGGGTCATGCAACCCGGTGCTGATGTCGGCGGCATCGGCATGGGTGTGGTGCGCATGGTCAGGCCTTGGAATGAATGGCTGATCATCTGGGGCTACGACATCAACCAGCCGCCTCCTGAAGTCAGTGACGCGTTTGCCAAAAGCGTGTGTCACCAGCTGATCGGCGACTCCACTGTGCCGATCGAAGTCAAAGGCACCAGTACATGGACAGTTAACGACATGTACGCCACGCACATGCAGAAGGATCGCGTGTTCATCATGGGCGACGCGGCCCATCGCCATCCACCGTCAAATGGCTTGGGTTCCAACACGTCGATTCAGGATGCCTTCAATCTTGCCTGGAAAATGGCTTTGGTGCTGAAAGGCAAAGCCACGCCAAAACTTCTCGACAGTTACTCGCAAGAGCGCGCGCCAATAGCCAAGCAGATCGTCACCCGCGCCAACAAATCCATCGGTGAGTTCGGACCCATCTTCCTGGCACTCGGCATGGATGGTGGCGTTGATCACGCCAAGATTCAACGTAACATGGATGCCCGCTGTAACGCGGGCGACAAGGCTGAAGCACAGCGAGATGCACTTCGCAAAGCCATTGCCTACAAGAAGTATGAATTTGACTGCCACGGTGTTGAGATGAATCAGCGTTACACGTCGAGCGCTGTCATTGCCGATGGTGTCACGGCGCCGGGTGATGGCATTGACATGGAACTGCACTACGTTCCCACCACCTCACCTGGCGCGCGCATCCCTCATGTCTGGCTGTTTGACAGGGACGGCAAACAACATTCAACACTCGATATCACGGGTCAGGGCACATTCACCCTGATCACCGGCATTGGTGGCGAGGGCTGGGTTGAAGCTGCAGAGTTTGCTGCCAAAGAACGCGGAATAGCAATTGTCACCCGCGTCATCGGCCCGCGCCGTGATTTTGAAGACCATGCAGGCGACTGGGCCAATGCACGGGAAATATCTGACTCTGGTTGCCTGCTGGTGAGGCCTGATCAGCATGTGGCGTTCCGCGCCTTCAAGGCTTCTAAGTCAGCCGAAAAAGAACTTGCCTCAGCACTCAACGCAATTTTGGGAACATGATCATGGTCAAAAAACCTGCCAAAAAAACGGCCTGGAAAACGGCAAAGAAGAAAGCCCTGAAGAACACGGGTGCAAAATACTATTTCACCGTCAAAGACTCCGTGAAGGTGGTGCAGGATCGCGCAGGCCCAAAAGCTGACAAACGGACCAAAGAGGTTTTCAATTCCCTGGTCAAACACCTGCATGCTTTCGTGAAGGAAACCAACTTGACGATGGATGAGTGGCTCTTCGGAATTCAGTTTCTGACGAAGACGGGTCATCTCTCCACAGACTGGCGGCAGGAATTCATTTTGCTGTCAGATACACTGGGCATTTCCATGCTGGTCGAATCCATCAACAACCACAAGATGTCTGGCGAAACAGAATCGACTGTGCTTGGCCCCTTCTACATTCCCAACGCGCCGAAATATCCCAATGGTGCCAACATCTGCCTGGATGGCAAGGGTGAGCCCGTCTGGGTTCACGGCAAGGTCACGGATGCCAAAGGCAAGCCCATCGCAGGTGCCACGCTGGATGTGTTCCAGGCCAATGACGAAGGTTTCTATGACGTGCAACAAAAGGGAATTCAGCCTGACATGAATTTGCGCGGCGTCTTCACCTCCGACATGAATGGCGATTATGCGTTCCAGTCTGTTTACCCCCGTTACTATCCCATTCCCTTTGATGGCACCGTTGGAAAAATGCTGCTCGCCCTTGATCGCAATCACAATCGCCCTGCCCATTTGCATTTCATCATCACCGCACCTGGTTATGAAAAGGTGATCACCCATATTTTCACACCAGACTGCCCCTGGCTGAAAGACGACGCCGTGTTTGCGGTCAAGGAAAGCCTGATTGCAGATTTCAAGATGGTGGATGATCCGAAAAGAGCGGCAGCGATGGGCATGCCAAATCCGTTCCGATCCTGCGAATGGAACGTGATTTTAGCAAAAGCCAAGAAACAGCAATGACAACGCCCTGCATCATCTGCGTTGCCATCACGGGTTCGCTGCCGACAAAGGCCAACAACCCTGCCGTGCCGATCAGCATTGCCGAACAGGTGGAAAGCACACAGGAGTCGTTCGAAGCCGGTGCTACGATCGTGCATGCCCATGTGCGTGATGATGAAGGAAAGCCCAGCTCTGATCCCGAACGCTTCGCAAGATTGAAGGAAGGCATCCAGAAATATTGCCCCGGCATGATCGTGCAGTTCTCGACAGGTGGGAGATCGGGTGCTGGCCGGGAGCGCGGTGGCATGCTGCCGCTGCGACCGGATATGGCGTCGCTGTCTGTTGGATCCAATAATTTTCCGACACGCGTTTATGAAAACCCGCCCGATCTGGTTGACTGGCTGGCATCGGAAATGCTGGTCTACCACGTAAAGCCGGAAATCGAGGCCTTTGACCTCTCGCACATCATGCAGGCAGCGGCGATGCAAAGAGATGGCAGACTGAAAGGCCCGCTATATGTTCAGTTTGTCATGGGCGTCAAAAACGCCATGCCAGCTGATGAGCGCGTTCTGGACTTTTATATAGAAACACTACACAGACTGTCTGCAGATGCCACATGGTGTGCCGCAGGCATCGGATCTGCACAGCTCACCCTCAATGAATGGGCAATTGCCAAAGGCGGTCACACGCGCACGGGTATGGAAGACAACGTGCGGCTCGAAAAAAATGTGCTCGCGCCATCAAATGCGGCACTGGTGAAGCGCACAGTCGAGATTTGCTATAGGCATAACAGGCCTGTGGCGACTGTTCGCGAAGCGCGGCAGATTTTGGGTCTGGATTCATAGGTTGAACCGCCCAGGGATTGCCAGGGCAGTTCAGATTGAATAGCGAAGCTTCCTGTTGATCCAATCTTGCGGCCCATGGTTCAAACTCCGAAGATCCGAAATTAGAAGCCGCACCTCTGAAAGATCTGATTACAACCATCCTTGCCGGATATTTTTCGAATATTGTGGATATCCCGCAAATTCTTTTTCACCTTTAACC
>CAXTKL010000086.1:0-11223 GCA_964244825.1 uncultured Aestuariivirga sp. | reverse complement strand
ATGCACGGGTGGAGCGCATCTGGGAGGGCACGTCCGAGATCCAGCGGCATATCATCAGCCGGGCCTTGCTCAGGCCCTTGGGGGGATGAAAGTGATTGACCATTTCGCTGGCAGAATTGCAGAAGACTATGACAAGGACTTGCCTGGAAGTTTTAGTCCAGACGTACTGAACCCGGCAGTCGATTTTTTGGGGGCACTTGCCGGGGGTGGCCGTTGCCTGGAGTTCGCCATTGGCACCGGGCGCGTCGCTCTGCCTTTGACAGCAAAAGGTCTCACAGTCGACGGCATCGAATATTCGCCTGACATGGTCAAGCAATTACGCAAAAAGTCGGGTGGACAGAACTTGACCGTTGCCATCGGCGATATGGCCACCGTTGACATTGCCAAGAATTACGCCCTCGTGTTTTTGGTTTTCAACACCATCATGAATCTCACGTCGCAAAAGCAACAAGTGCAATGTTTCCGCAACGCCGCCAGACATCTCTTGCCCGGTGGCAAGTTTGTTGTCGAGGTGATGGTTCCGGCTTTGCGAAGTTATCCGCCCGGTGCAATTGCCGTGCCCTGCGATATTTCAAAAACACACTTGGGATTCGACACCTATGAAACGGCTGAGCAAAAACTGACCTCTCACCACGTTACAATCGCTGATAACGGTCAAGCCATCTATCATGCCCATCCATTTCGATATGTCTGGCCTTCAGAACTTGACTTGATGGCTGAATTGGCTGGAATGAGTCTCGTCTCTCGCCATGCGGATTGGTTGGGATCAGACTTTACAGATGACAGTCGCCAGCATGTTTCCGTATGGCAAAAGGCTTGATGGCATTGCCCCTCTCGCGCCTCATCCACCCCAAATCCATCGCCTTCATCGGTGGCAACGAATGCGCTGTCGCCATTCGCCGCTGCCAGGAATTGGGCTTCGAAGGAAAAATGCACGCGGTGCATCCCAAGCGGGATGAGATCGGCGGCGTCACAACGGTGAAAGCAGTTGCGGATATCGAAGGCCCAATTGATGCAGCTTTTGTCGCTGTGAAGCGTGAGCCCACGGTTGACGTCGTCCGCCAACTTCGCGCCAAGGGGTGTGGTGGCGCTGTCATCTACGCCGCTGGCTTTGCTGAAACCGGCGATGATCATTTGCAGCGTGAGTTGCTTTCCGCCGCCGATGGCATGCCATTGCTTGGTCCCAATTGTTATGGCTTTGTCAATGGCTTAAGCCGTGTTGCTCTCTGGCCGGATGAACATGGCATCAAGCCTTTGGAACGCGGCATTGCCGTCATCACGCAGTCCGGCAACATTGCCTGCAACATGACTTTTACGCGCCGCGCCCTGCCGCTGGCCGCCGTTTTCGCGATTGGCAATCAGGCTGATGTTGATTTGGCGCGCATGGTGGAATTTCTGTCTGCCGATGAGCGCGTCACAGCCATTGGCCTGCATATCGAAGGCCTCAAAGATCTCCCTGCTTTTGCAGCGGCCTGCGAATCCGCCCGTCTGCGCAAGAAGTCCGTCGTTGTTCTGAAAACCGGAGCATCTGAACAGGGTGCCAGCGTTACGATGAGTCATACATCGTCGCTGGCCGGGGCTGACTCGCTTTATGATGCGCTGTTCAAGCGTCATGGTGTGGCGCGCTGCCACAGCATCACATCCTTTGTCGAAACACTGAAGTTCCTGCATCTCGGTGCCACACGCGGCAGCAAGCTTGTGTCTCTTTCTTGCTCCGGTGGCGAAGCCGCTTTGGTGGCTGACCTCGCGATGAACCGCGAAGTCTCCTTCCCGGCTTTCGATATGGCAACAGCAGGGCAGGTGCGGAATACACTCTCCGAACTCGTCACCGTCTCAAACCCGTTGGACTATCACACCTTCATCTGGAATCAGCTGGACAAGCAAACCGCCACCTTCAGTGCAGCTCTCTCCGGCAATTTTGATGTTGGCATGTTGATCCTTGACGCACCGCCACCACCGATGAATGCGCAGGCGTGGTACGTAGCGGCCAGGGCGTTCAAACAGGCCGCGATCAACACAGGCACTCGCGCCGCCGTCGTCGCAACCCTGCCCGAATGCATGCCGCTGGACCTGGCGGAAGAACTGCTGGCGGCTGGTGTGGCACCTATGCTTGGTCTGGATGATGCGCTCACGGCGTTTGAGAATGCGGCGCGCGTGGGAGAGGCGCAGGCAAGTATTGAAGACAGACCAAAACTTCAGGCCATGCGCAAGCGCGACCTTGTCATCCCAATAATGTTGACCGAGAGAAGCTACAAGGAATGGCTTTTTCAATATGGCCTTCGTATTCCACGCGGCGAAGTGTGCAAACCAGATCAGGCTGCTCGGGTGGCACGGCGCATTGGTTTTCCAGTTGTGGCAAAAATTTCGTCGCCATTGCTCGCCCACAAAACAGAGGTGGGTGGCGTCAAATTGAATCTGAAGTCGGCGAAAGAGGTAGAGGCTGCGGTAGCAATTTTCGGACGAAAGACACGTGAAATCCTGATTGAAAAAATGATCACAGGTGCCATCGTCGAACTCATCATCGGCGTCACCCGCGATCCGCAATTCGGCTTGGCCCTTGTCGTCGGTGCGGGCGGTATTTTTACTGAGTTGTTGAAAGACTCTGCCACCCTGTTGCTTCCCACCAATCGCGATGAAATCGTATCGGCACTGAAGTCACTCAAGATCTGGAAACTTGTCGAAGGTTTCCGCGCAAAATCCGGCGATGTAGAAGCCGTCATTGCCGCCGTCGAATCCATTGCCAGCTTCGCCATGGCCCATGCGGACAGCCTGGAAGAACTCGACGTCAACCCGCTGCTGGTCTTGCCCGATGGAGCGGTGGCGGTGGATGCGCTTGTGCGCATGCGGTGAGAAGCATATATTGGTTCGCGCAAAGGATTGATTATGAAGCGCACATTTTATGTAAAAGCCCTGTGGGATGATGAAGCCAAGGTTTATTATTCCGAAACTGACATCGAAGGCCTTTTTATTGAAACTGGAACCTTGGAAGAGTTTGAAGTCATCATGCCAGAATTGGCACGTGACATGATCATCGCAAATCATTCGCCAAAACCAGGCGCAGACGCTCTCTCACCGGAGGAGCTGTTTGCAACCATTACCTGGATGCCGCCGACACAGCTGCCCAACGCAGCCTGAAATGCCAGTTGGTTTTTACAAGGACTTGATCAAAGAACTTGCACGCCTTGGATTTGTATATGATCGGCCCGCAAAAGGCTCCCATGAACAGTGGCTCAATTCGGAAGCAAAGGTTTCTGTAACCGTGCCTCGAAATATCTACAGCCGACACACTGCAAACGGCATTTTGAAAAAAGCCGGAAGTGCAAAGAAATTTTAAGTGATGCGAGGGAGATTTGGATCATTCGTCAAAATCCTTCTCGCCGTTGGTATTGCTATTTATGGCTGGCTCTCCCTCACCACTGTCTCCGCCAAAGACCTGCCTCTGCTCAAAAATGGCGATATTGTATTTCAAACCTCACGCAGTTCGCAGAGTTCGGCCATTTTGCTTGCATCGCTCAGTGCGTACAGCCATATGGGCCTGATTGAAATTTCCGGGGATGGAACGGCCTTTGTCGTGGAAGCGGTGGGGCCGGTGAAGGCAACGGTTTTGGATGACTGGATCAGGCATGGACTTGGTGGACGTATCGCCATCAAGCGCATGAAAACGCTGACGCCGCAACAAGGCCAGTTGATTTTGCAGGCTGCTCACAAATATGATGGATTGCCCTATGATTTGTTTTTCTTGTCTTCAACCGACCAGATTTACTGCAGCGAATTAGTAAACCTTGCCTTCAGTAATGGTGCTTCATTGTCACTTGGCAAAATCCAGAAGGCCAAGGAGCTTTATCTGGATAACTTCGCGGCAAAACGATTGATCAAGCGCCGCTGGCAGAAACATCCACTATGCCAGACTGCCGATACGACGACTTTTGAAAGCTGCTATGCGAAAATCCTCGAGCAGGAGCTTGTCACACCAGCGTCCATTTTCAACGACCAGAAGCTAGACCTTATCTATTCCAATTACAGGTTCATTCCATGACCTCCCCCATCCACACCACCCGCAACGGCGCCATTCTCGAAGTCACCATCGACCGGCCCAAAGCCAATGCCATTGACGCTGCAACATCGCGCATCATGGGTGACACCTTTGCGGCGTTTCGGGATGATCCTGATTTACGCGTCGCCATTCTCACCTCGACAGGCAAAAAGTTCTTCTGCCCTGGCTGGGACCTGAAAGCGGCAGCGCAGGGTGAGGCACCGGATTCAGACCATGGCGTGGGTGGCTTCGGGGGCTTGCAGCAGTTGAAAGGTCTGAACAAGCCCGTGATCTGCGCGGTCAATGGTCTGGCCTTTGGCGGCGGCTTTGAAATCATGATCGCCTGCGACATGATCATTGCCGCCGAACATGCCACCTTCGCTTTGCCCGAAATCAATTCCGGCACGGTGGCCGATGCCGCCACCATCAAGCTGCCCCGCTATATTCCCCACCACGTTGCCATGGAACTGCTGTTCACGGGCCGCCGCATTGATACGGCTGAGGCAAAACACTGGGGCATCATCAACGAGATCGTGCCTGCTGACCAACTTATGCTGCGCGCCCGTGCCCTTGCAGAACAACTCGCAGGTGGACCACCGCTGGTCTACGCCTGTATCAAGGAAATTTCCCGCGATACCGCTCATATGTCCATTGCGCAGGCCTTCGACATGGTGACCAAACGCAAATTGCCCAGCGTGGCCAGGCTTTATTCATCGCAAGATCAACGGGAAGGTGCCGTTGCGTTCACCGAAAAGCGCAAGCCCGTGTGGAAGGGCAGATAATCCGAAAGAAAAACCCCATTCGCATGACTGCACGAATGGGGCTCAAGTGATCGCACACTGGCGACCGGGGGTTTGGGGAGACTGCGGAAACTTATGCACCCCAGTGGCGGGCCGTACGGCGCACGTCAACATAGGTCTGCTCAAGGAAGCGGGCCGTTGCGGCATCGGCGATAAACGCCTTGCGCACGGTTTCAGCAGCGGCGGTGAAAAACTTGTTCATGATCGTTAACTTTCATTAAGTATTGTTGATGATCAATACATAGTGCATTGCGATTTAAAGGGAAAACGACTAATTCTATACTGATCTTCAAGGTATCCTTGAAGATCGACGGATTTCACCCATGCTTGACCATTTTCCCGGCCTTCGCACGCTCCGCGCTTTTGACGCTGCGGCTCGCCACCTCAGTTTCACCCGCGCCGCCGACGACATGGGCGTGACGCCCGCCGCCATATCCAACCAGATCAAGGAACTTGAGGATCAATTGGGCATTGAACTCTTCATCCGAACCAGCCGCTCCATGCGCCTGACCAAGGAAGGCGAGATACTGCGAACGGCCACGACTGAATCCCTGGAGACCCTGGCCAAGGCCATTCACCGCATCAAGCGTCTGGAAAACCGCAACCAGATTCGCGTCTCCTCCACGCCATCCGTCGCCGCCAAATGGCTGGTGCCGCGCTTGGATGGCTTTCTCAGCGCCTTCCCGAGTGCCGACGTGCGTATCGACGTGTCCAACACCTTGGTTGACTTTGACCGCGATGACGTCGACCTCGCCATTCGTTTTGGTGCCGGCAAATATCCGGGTCTGCGCGCGGACTTGTTGTTTCAGGATACGCTCTCGCCCGTATGCAGCCCCTCATTGATTACCAAGGACCGTCCGTTGGAGACCCCGAAGGACCTGTTGCGTCACACGCTGATCCATCTGGACTGGCAGGCCTCCGGCTCCCCCTGGCCGAATTGGCGCATGTGGATGCAGGCGGCGGGCATCAAGGACTTCGATGACAAGCGCGGCCTGCACTTCGGTCAAACCTCCCTCACCATTCAGGCGGCCATTGACGGTCAGGGTGTTGCATTGGGCGATTCCAATCTGGTGGCGGATGATCTGGCGGCGGGACGCTTGGTGAAGCCATTCGAACTGTCGCTGAAGGCCCCAGATTCCTTTTCCTATTTCGTCATCACCCGCCTTGATACCTCTGAAACCCCGCTGGTCAACGCCTTCCGCGACTGGTGCCTGGCGGAAGCGGATGCTGGCCGTGATTCTGACGCGATCGCAGGGTAGAGCATTGCCATGATCACACGCCGACGTTTCTTGAAATGGCTGGGCAGCATGACGGCTGGTGGTTTTCTCACAGGCACCTATGCCTTTGCCATCGAGCCTGGCTTTCGTCTGAACACAACGGTCTACGCTTTCACGCCACCGCGCTGGACACCGGGGCTGAAATTGCGGGTGGTGTTACTCGCGGACCCACATTGTGCAGAGCCCTACATGTCGCTTGCACGCTGGAAGCGCATCATCGCAGCCGCAAATGCGCTGCAACCGGATTTGCATCTTCTGCTCGGAGATTATGTCGCCGGAAACTATTGGCGCACGGCAACAGTTCCAGTTGCACAAACAGCCGACGCAGCAAAAGCGCTCTCTTCGCCCCTTGGTACTTTCGGCATTTGCGGCAATCATGATTGGTGGGACGACAAGACGGCGCAAAAGGCAAAGGCAGGACCGTGCCTGGCCGAAAACGCCTTTGTTGCAGCAGGGATCCCGATGCTCGAAAACAAGGCGGTGCGACTGGAAAAGCACGGCAGACCTTTCTGGTTGTCGGGCACCTCGTCGCTGGTCGCACTTCGGACCAAGCGCAGGGGGCACTTCGACAGTCTGGCCCGCGTTGACGAGGCTCTGGCGCAAGTAACGGATGATGCGCCAGTCATTCATATGGCACACGAACCAGACTTGTTCATCAACATCCCAGAGCGGGTGTCTCTCACCCTGAGCGGTCACACCCACGGCGGCCAGGTGCGGTTGTTTGGCTATTCGCCAATGACGCCTTCGAGCTATGGCAATCGTTTCGCCTATGGGCACATTGTCGAAGCGGGGCGCCACCTCGTGGTCTCTGGCGGCCTCGGCTGTTCCATCATCCCCGTGCGCTTCGGCATGCCCCCGGAGATTGTCGTGTTAGAGCTGGGCTGAGAATAGATCCCCCATCTGCATTTCGGCGCGCCTTCGCCCGGCATGCAAACAGGGGATTTGATGCTTACTTTACGACAGTGATGCGGGTTGCCATGCCCAGTTCATAATGGGATTTGTGATTGCAGATCAGCGCATAGGTAACGCCAGCCTTCAGTGTGGCCTTTACAACGCCTTTGGCGCCGGGCTTCAAACCGCCGGCTTCACCCAGGGTCTTGAGCTTGCCTTCATCCACACGATGCTTCTTGGTATCAGCAGTGATCTTCTGGTCAGCGGTTTTGAGGGCGACAAGAATAAACTCATGATCCGTGCCGACAGCGTCATTCGAAACATCAAACTCAACCGGGCCAGCCTTGACCGTTGTGGTATCCAGCTTCACGGACATCGGCTGATCTGCTTCGCCGAGCAGGGATACTTTGATGACTTGAGCTGGTGCAGCAGCAAATGCAGCTGGTGAAAGTGCGAGTACAAGAGTGGCAGCGCAAAGGCCGCGGGTAAACATCGACATTGTGTGTTCCTTCTGATTGTTGAACCGCATAGCAAATCGTTCGCCGCAGTACGCGTTTCATATGGCCTGCGAAAGCTGACAGAAATCTGACAACTGTTCATCCTACGGTTTAATTCGTCGTAAGGTTCGCAGCCTTGTTCAGGAGATACGTTTTGCCGCGCTCACCGGCACTTGGCTTTGTTGCCAGGTAAAACAGCTCAGCCACCAGCATTGGCGTTCTCAATGCACTTCGTCTAAAACCCGCACCATGCGCTTTCCAGACCACTTCCTCGACCAAATCCGCCAGCGGGTGAACATTTCATCCGTGGTGGGGCGGCATGTCACGTGGGACCGGCGCAAGTCCAATCCGGGCAAGGGGGATTTCTGGGCGTGTTGTCCATTCCACTCCGAGAAGTCACCAAGTTTTCATGCCGATGACCGTAAAGGGCGGTATCATTGCTTCGGCTGCAAGGCGGGTGGAGACGTGTTCTATTTTCTCGTCGAGAAGGCGGGGCTGAAATATCACGAGGCGGTGGAACAACTGGCTCAGGAAGCCGGATTGTCCATGCCGGAATTCACGCCTGAAGATGCCAAGCGCGAGGAAGTGCGTGCCAGCCTTTATGACGTGATGGATTTGGCCGCGGCGTTCTTCCAACGCGAGTTGCAAACAGCGCGCGGGGCAAAAGCACGGGGCTATCTGGCGGATCGCGATCTCGGACACAGGGTACAAACCGAGTTTGGCATTGGTTATGCGCCAGATGATCGTTCGGCCCTACGCAGTCATTTGGCGGACAAGAATGTGCCTCTTGATCAGATGATCGAGGCAGGCCTGGTGATTGCAGGCGAAGATATTCCCGTGGCCTATGACCGCTTTCGTGACCGTGTGATGTTCCCGATCCGCGATGCGCGGGGCAGGGTGATTGCTTTTGGTGGCAGGGCTTTGAACAAGGACGTGCCTGCAAAATATCTGAACTCGCCGGAGACACCGATTTTCAGCAAGGGAGAGGTGCTTTACAACTTTGACAAGGCACGGGCTGCGGCGCACCAGAAGGGCAGCATTATCGCCGTTGAGGGCTACATCGATGTGATTGCCATGCATCGCGCAGGTCTTGTTGAAACCGTAGCTCCCCTTGGAACAGCGCTCACCGAAAGCCAACTCGCTATTCTGTGGCGCACGGCGGCGGAACCGGTTTTGTGTTTCGATGGCGATACTGCGGGGCTGAAGGCGGCATACCGCGCACTCGATATTTCACTGCCATTGCTGCAGCCTGGCCATTCACTGCGCTTTGCATTTCTACCCGACGGCAAGGACCCGGATGATGTCTTGCGAAGTGAAGGGGCCGATGCGCTACGGGCTTTGATTGCCGCAGCGCTGCCCATGGTAGATGTGTTGTGGAACCGGGCGCTGGAAAGCAATGACCGCGCCAGCCCGGAGCGCAAGGCAGCGTTTGAAAAGGATCTTCGCATGCTGGCGTCCACCATTCAGGACGATGGCGTAAAGCGGCACTATCTGGATGAACTTGCGGAGCGCTTTCGTAAGCAGCGTGGTGTGAGCCAAAGTGACTGGCGCAGGTCATCGCAGGCGCGGACTGCCGGTTTTTCCGCACGGTTTTCGCCGCAAGGCCGCCGCCTGAAAGACTGGGAAATTGCCACATCCGCCTCAAATTCCCTTAAAAATGCTGCGTCAAAGTTGGGGGGCGGAGACGCGACGGAACGCCGTGCGGGCATGATTGTTCTGACTTTCATCAATCATCCCAATATGTTACACGATTTTTG
This sequence comes from uncultured Aestuariivirga sp., assembly GCA_964244825.1. Taxonomy (GTDB): domain Bacteria; phylum Pseudomonadota; class Alphaproteobacteria; order Rhizobiales; family Aestuariivirgaceae; genus Aestuariivirga. Next base: position 1,968 of record CAXTKL010000086.1, on the reverse strand, counting down.
GGAGGATTTTGCTGGTGTGGAACTTGGAATCCCCGCGCTTGACTCTCTCCGTACACTGATTCTAGAAGCGGCATCCCTCGAAACGGCCCTTGAACCGGACGCTTTGAAGGGCCACCTGATTGAAAGAGGGTTTGGCGACGTGCTGGATCAGCTTGAAACCCAGGCGAAACGTTTGAATGAGTGGTTCTTGGGTCCAGCGGCTGCACCAGATGATGCCCGGACAGGCCTCCGCCAGATGATCGCCCTCCACCGGAAAACTGTCACGCTGGACCGTGAGTTGAAATCGGCTGAAACCGCTTTTGCCAACGATCCAAACGATGAAAACCTGAACGCCCTGACTGTAGTGCGTGAAGAGTTGCTGTCCGCGATTGGTTCCGAGGCCCTTGTTGCTGGGTTTGGTGCCGCTTCTGGGCGTGATAGCGACCCGACATCCTGACCGTTCCGCCCCGGCGGCCATGGTTAAGCCGCAGTTAAGAGCCTCATCAGTAACTACGCCACACGAATCGATTTCGGGCCGTTGATACGGTCCAACAGCAAGGAATTGCCCATGGCCCGCCCGCCGAAAGAAACATCGCAGAAGCCGCAAGCTGAGCCGGAAGAAAAGCCGCCGGTTGAAGATGGCAATACGGAAGCTGAAGTGCCTGAGGCTGGACAGGATTCGCCTTTGCTCGATCTGACCGATGCTGCCGTCAAACGCATGATCAAGACCGCGAAGGCACGGGGCTATGTGACGCTGGACGAGCTCAATGCCGTGTTGCCGTCGGATGAAGTGACGTCGGACCAGATTGAAGACATCTATGGCATGCTGGCCGAGATGGGCATTACGGTTGTCGAGTCGGAAGAAGAAACCGAAAACGTCGTGGCCAAGGTGGAAGAGGAATCGGGCTCCACCGAGATCATGAAGGTGGATGCGCCGAAGCTTCCCGCCGACCGCACCGACGACCCCGTGCGCATGTACTTGCGTGAAATGGGTGCCGTGGAACTGCTGTCACGCGAAGGCGAAATTGCCATCGCCAAGCGCATCGAAGCAGGCCGCGAGACCATGATTGCGGGCTTGTGCGAAAGCCCGCTGACATTCCAGGCCATCATCATCTGGCGCGATGAGTTGAACGAGGGGAAGATTCTTCTCCGCGACATCATCGACCTGGAAGCCACCTATGCCGGCCCTGATGCAAAGCAAAATCAGGCCGTGGCAACACCCATGCCTTACGTGCCGCCCAAGGAAGAGGTGCGCAAGCAGGCTGAGTTGAAGCGTGAGGCTGCCAAGAAAATTGAAGCCAAGCGCCCCACACCACCGCCCATGCGGCGCATGGATGAGGATGATTATTCCGACGTGCTGTCGCCGGAAGACTTCGACAAGCCCAACGTGGAAGAAGAGGAAGACGACGAGGGTGATGACCTCGGCGTGTCCCTGTCGGCCATGGAAATCGAGTTGAAACCCAAGGTGCTTGAGGTGTTCGACGAGATTGCACGTCTCTATAAGTCGCTGCGCAAGTTGCAGGACCAGGAAGTGACAGAAGGCGAAGGTTTGACGCCATCACAGGAACGCCGTTACAAGAAATTGCGTGACGATATCATCGTCATGGTGAAGTCGCTGGCACTGAACAATGCGCGTATCGAAGCGCTGGTGGACCAGCTCTATGATATTTCAAAGCGCCTCAACATGCTTGAAGGCCGCTTGATGCGGTTGGCTGAAACCTATCGCGTGCCGCGTGATGAGTTCCTCAAGGAATACCAAGGCAATGAACTTGACAGTGAATGGCTGAAGCGTGTCGGTCGCCTGGTCAAGCATGGCTGGAAGAAGTGGGTCAATGACGAGAAGGATTCGATCATTGTGCTCCGGGACGAGATTTTTGAACTGGCCTCGGCCACGGGTTTGCAGATTCAGGAATTCCGTTCCATCGTTGGCAAGGTGCAGAAGGGCGAACGTGAAGCCCGCATTGCCAAGAAGGAAATGGTCGAAGCCAA
>CAXTKL010000085.1:0-11409 GCA_964244825.1 uncultured Aestuariivirga sp. | reverse complement strand
ACAGCCATGTGGAAGGAATAATCCGCCGCCGCCTTCTCGCCCTTGTGCCGCCAGGCCTGATAGGCCTTGAGCATGGATTCGCCGGGTGCGGGCAAACAGAAATCCACCGTCATGGTGGTGCCACCGGAGAGTGCCGCCATGGTGCCCGATTCAAAATCATCAGCCGTGGTGGTGCCCATGAAGGGCATGTCCATATGGGTGTGCGGATCAATGCCGCCCGGCATGATGTAACAGCCGCCCGCGTCGATGACGGTATCGCCCGAGAGACCCAGTCCCACCGCGATGATTTTTCCATCCTCAATCAGAACATCTGCGCGTTCCGACAAGTCAGCATTCACAACAGTTCCGCCGCGGATGAGTGTGGTGGTCATGGGGGTGGCTCCTTTAATGAGTGCTGCGCATGAGCAACGATCGGATCAGTGGATCTGGATTTACTGAAAAGGGATTGAGGATAGTGACGCCAGCGTAGTGGAAGCCATCTTGCATGTCCTCCGACAATAACACATCCACACCTGCAACCGTTGCAGCGGCAAGGATTATGCTATCAAAAATCTGCATGTTGTGACGCCCTGAAATTGTCAGAGCTCTTGCAAGTACCACCTTGTTTGTATCCTGTGTTTCAAACCGGTTCGACCACGCCCTCATATGCTCACATGACTTTGCCCGACCCCATCTTGGTATTTTTGCAAGGCGGCTTGTGCATTCCGCCAAGGCTTGTATTGGTACGATAAGATTTGTCGGTTCGATTTCAGCCACAAGAAATTGAGCGGTTCGCTGCCTAGCTGCATCATTTACGCCTTCGAAGTACAGAATAATGTTGCTGTCCAATGCAAATTTCACGGCTTACTCATCATACAATTCTTCGCGCGTCACGCGCGGCAGATTAAGAACAGGTTGACTCCGCAGTCTTTCAAGATGTTGTTGCCAAGCTTTGTCACGCTCTGCTTCAGCTTTGCTGACGGGCACAAGCTTGGCAACAATTTCACCGCGTACAGTGATTTCAATCGTCTGGCCCTGTCGCACTTTTGCGAGAATTTCGGAAAACATGCGATTTGCGTTAGTAGATGTCACTCGACCCATACCAACCTCCAAAGTAGTGATTTCACTACATTTAGACAGTTACCCCTAAAATGTCAATGAAAGGAGACGTCGCCGTCCCCTTTCAGTATTGATTACATGCCCTTGGCCATATCCGTCACCACCGACGACCACGCACCTGTGGGTGCCTTGGTAATCACCGGAGCATCACCACCAGACGCCAGCAGTGTTGCCACTGTGCGGTCAGCCGAGGCTGCATCCAGTGAACCATCGGACCCTTCCGTCAGCTTCGAGATTTCGCCCATCATGCGCTTCTGATGCGCGATGGCGGCGGCCCCTGTGGTGTCGGCATCCACAACAATTTGCGCGGCTTCATCATTGTTGGCACGGGCATAGTCCCAGCCCTTCATCGAGGCCTTCACGAACATCGCCATGGTGTGAACGAAAGCCGGGTCCTTCAGCTTGTCTTCCATCACATAGAGGCCGTCTTCGAGGGTGGCCACACCCTGGTCTTCATACTTGAATGTCACCAGTTGATCGGCGGGGATGCCCGCATCAATCACCTGCCAATATTCATTATAGGTCATGGTGGACACGCAATCCGCCTGTTTCTGGATCAGCGGATCAACGTTGAAGCCCTGCTTGATGACTTTCACGCCGCCAGCAGAACCATCGGTCTTGTAACCCAGTTTCGACATCCAGCTCATGAAGGGATATTCATTGCCGAAGAACCACACGCCGAGCGTCTTGTCCTTGAAATCTGTTGGCGCCTTGATGCCGGTTTCGGCACGGCAGGTTAGCATCATGCCGGACTTCTTGAAGGGTTGGGCGATGTTGACCACGGCCTGGCCCTTTTCCCGGGTGGCCAGAGCCGATGGCATCCAGTCCACCACCACATCAGCCCCACCACCAGCGAGCACCTGTTCAGGGTTGATATCCGGGCCACCCGGCTTGATCTCAACTTCGAGGCCAGCTTCCTTGTAGAAGCCCTTGGCCTGTGCCACCAGGTAGCCCGCGAACTGGGCTTGTGTGACCCACTTCAATTGCAGCGTCACTTTCTCGGCCATCGCCGCATTTGCGGATATGAGCAAGGCCGAAGCTGCGGCTGCGGCCATCAGATATTTCTTCATGTGTAGTCTCCCTGTTAAGTTTGCGAATACACGTCTCACGTTCGGTAAGACGGATGCCAGAATGTGATGTTGCGCTCGAGCAAGACGAGCAGCCCGTAGAACAGCGACCCCGTAACAGCGGCCATGGCGATTTCCGCCCACACCAGATCAAGGCTTTGACTGCCCGACCCGGTTTGAATGCGAAAGCCCATGCCAGCAATCCGTGTTCCAAAAAACTCTGCCACGATGGCACCGATCATGGCCAGCGTCGAGTTGATCTTGAGGGCGTTGAAGACGAAAGGCATGGCGGCAGGAAGTCGCAAGCTGGTGAGAGCCTGCCCCCAGGATGCGCCATAGCTGCGCATCAAATCACGCTCCAGATGCGACGATGCCTCAAGTCCCGCCAGCGCATTGATCAACATGGGGAAGAAGGTCATGATCACCACCACGGCAATATTGGGGGCAACCCCCACGCCAAACCACATCACCATGATCGGGGCCACACCCACGAGGGGCAAGACAGAAAAGAAATTGCCGACAGGAAGCAAGCCGCGTTTGAGGAAATCAAAGCGGTCACAGAGCAGTGCCACCGCCAGTCCTGCCGCGCAGCCGATCATCCAGCCCGGAATGACCGCTTGAATCACCGTCATGAAAAAGTCGAGCTGCAAGATTGCCCCTTCATTGATCAGCCGATGCCAGATCACGGAGGGGGCTGGCAAAAGAATGGGTGAAATCGGGATGACACGGCAGGCCAGCTCCCAGACAACGAGAATGGCGATACCCAACAGGGCTGGCGCAAGCAGGTCACGCAGGTTCTTCATGCGGGCTTCACCCCCATGCGTGACAGCGTTTTGCGCTCTGCAAATCCCACAAGCCAGACCAGCAACGCCGCCATGACAGAAGCGGCCACCAGCGCGCTCCAGATCATCAGTGTCAAACCGTTATAAGATCCCACCAGCAAACGCGCACCAATACCGGACACAGCCCCCGTCGGCAGTTCACCGACAATTGCCCCAGTCAGGGCTATGGCGATGGCGATTTTGAGAGAGGTGAAAAGATAAGGCACCGAGGCAGGCAATCGCAGCTTCCACAAGATTTCAGAGGTGCTGGCATTATAGGTGCGCATCAAATCCCGGTGGATCACGTCGGGCGATGTCAAACCTTTCACCATGCCGATGGTGACCGGGAAGAAGCAGAGATACATGGAGATCAGCGACTTCGGCAAAAGCCCCGTCAGCCCCAGTGACCCAAGGACCACAATGATCATGGGTGCAATGGCGAGAATGGGAATGGTCTGCGACGCGATGATCCATGGCATCAGCGCTTTGGACAGCAGCTTCGAATGCACGATCAAAATCGCCAACACAATTCCAAGCAACACACCCAAGGCAAAACCGAGGAGCGTCGACGACAGTGTGACCCAACAATGATAGAGCAGCGATTTCACCTTCCAAGGTGCAATCATGAACACTGTGGTCCAGAGTTCGGAAACGATCTGGTGCGGAGCAGGAATGACTGGACGCGCGAGATTCCATGACTCATGCAAGGTTGCATAGAAACCACCGCCAGCCGCCGCAATTTTCGATTCCGTCAACACGGCATTCAGGGGAATGCAGGCGAGATACCACACAACAAGCAGAACAACACACACCGTCACAACGGGTGTAAACGAAGACCGGTTCATGTTGAACCACCTCCTCATTCGCGCCATTCCATCAAGATATCAGGCAGGTTTTCTTCGTTGTCACCCGTGGTCCGGTTGATTTCAGCAAAGCCATGGCGCAGATAGAATCGGACCGCCTTCTCATTGGCCTGAAAGGTGTAGAGATTGACTTCGGGTGAGAGTTCACGTTTCGCCCGTGCCAGCAGCAGACCGCCAATGCCCATGTTGCGCGATGCTTCTTCCACGTAAAGCGCGGTGATAAATCCATCACGGGACAGGGTAACGAATCCGCGGACGCGGGCACCGTCCACGGCCACAATGGTTTGCCGCTTCGTGCTGACTTCGTCCTCATAGTGCTTCACCACGTCAGCATGGGTGTGCACACGCGGCATCCACTCCGTGTCATCAATCCAGTCATTTACGATGCTGGCACACACTGCCATGTCCTGACTTCGCGCCGAACGCATGGAAACGGTAATACTCATTCAATCCTCATAACTGTGTCCTGCACGCAACCCCTCGCGCACACGCTGTGCCACTTTCAGGAATTCCGGCGTTTCACGCATATCCAGCGTGCGCTCACGTGGGAAGTGGGTTTCAATCACATCGATGATACGCCCGGGCCGGGGGGACATGACAACAATTTTCGTCGACAGGAAGACAGCCTCCGGAATGGAGTGGGTGACGAAGACCACGGTCTTTTTCGTGCGGTCCCACAGCTTCAGCAATTGCTGGTTCAGCTTATCGCGCACGATTTCATCAAGCGCACCAAAGGGCTCGTCCATCAGCAACAGTTTCGGGTCAAAGGCCAGGGCCCGCGCAATCGACACCCGCTGCTGCATGCCCCCTGACAGTTGCCATGGAAACTTCTTTTCAAAGCCAGTCATGTTGACCATCGCCAGATTGCGCTTCACGTTCTCGTCCGCTCCGGCAATGCCCATGATTTCGAGCGGCAGCGCCACGTTGCGCTCCACCGTGCGCCAGGGAAACAGGCCCGGAGCTTGGAACACGTAGCCGTAAGCCCGCGCCAGCCGCGCATTGGCAGGCGACAGGCCATTGATACTGATCTGTCCTGCTGTTGCCTGTTCAAGGTCGGCGATGACGCGCAAAAGCGTGGTCTTGCCACACCCAGACGGTCCGATAAAAGACACGAACTCCCCATCTTCAACCTTGAGGTTGACCCCGGAAAGCGCATAGACAGGCCCGTCAGCTGTGCTGAATGTCAGGCTCAAATCCCTGGCCTCAATCACCGCCGTCAATGCCAACTCCCCGATTGTTTCTTGCTTTGGCCAAACGCTAACGACTCTTGACCATTTGATCAAGAATTAAGAGGATGGGCCATGCCCCAACGACAAGCCGCCGCAATCCAGAAAACCCGCATACAGAGCCAGAACGAGACCTTGATCCTGGACGCGGCCCTCGAGGTTTTTTCGGCCTATGGTTTTCGCGGCGCTACAGTGGACCAGATTGCGGCTAAGTGCGGATTGTCAAAGCCCAATCTGCTGTATTATTTTCGCCGCAAGGAAGACATTTACACCGCTGTTCTCGAACGCACCCTGGCCCTTTGGCTTGAACCGCTGCAGGCCCTGAACCCCGACAAGGACCCGATTGAAGAGCTGACACGCTACATCTGCGCCAAGCTTGACCTGACCTTTGCGCGGCCAGAGGCATCCAAACTCTTTGCCAACGAAATCCTGCACGGCGCACCCCATGTGGCAGCCTTCCTGAAAGGTCCACTCAGGCAATTGGTTGCAGAGAAAGCTGACGTGATACGAGGGTGGGCCAAGATTGGCAAAATCCGAGAGGTGGAGCCGGAGCACCTGATTTTCGCAATCTGGGCCGTCACCCAGCACTACGCGGATTTTGATGCACAAGTAGAGGCAGTCTTGGGAGGAAAGCCCACGCAGGACACTGTCAGATCGTCAGTAATCGATCTTATCATTGGAGGCCTGATGCCGCGCGTGTCAGACACGGTTTAGACCGGTTATGTATTGTTTGACGTTGCATGATGGTTAAAAAAGCACTTATGTAATTTGAACGCTTTAATTTCATAATCACTACGTCCATGAACTTGGATGAAATGAAGTGAATATAGAATGAACTCAAATCAGAATATTACTTGGAGTTCATTCTATGACTGTGCAGCAGGATCGTGAACAGCTGTTTCTGGAGCTGATTAATCGTGATCGCATGGACCCGGGAGCTGCGGGGAGCCGTTATGGCGTCGCTGATCTCAGCGCCGGAACCGGCACCACGATTACAACAGCTGCCAAACAAGTCTTGGCCTTCAATAGCAATCTGTTTAATTCAGCAACGGCTCATAACCAGTATCTCATGGCCAACGACATTTTTACACATACTGGTTCGGGGAACTCCACACCAAATCAACGCATGGTGGCGGCCGGTTATGGGGCTGCTGGTTCATTTGGTTCTGGAGAAAATTTGGCATGGACAGGATCAACAGGAACTTACAACGCAAACGCTGAAGTATTCATACAACATCAGAATTTGTTTTTGAGCGCTGGACATCGCGCAAACATGCTGAACGCCAACTATGAAGAAATTGGGATCAGTGCAATCACAGATCCAAATTATCAGGGTTTCAACGCCCTGATAACGGCACAGAATTTTGGTTATAAACTGACCACGCCAGTTTTTGTCACCGGCGTCAGCTACACAGACACCGACAACAATGACTTTTACTCAATCGGAGAAAGTAACGCCGGCCGGACGGTCAGGCTTTACAGTGGTACGACTCTCTTGACCTCCACAACAACATCCGAATCCGGCGGATACCAAGTTCAAACACCTGCAAGTGGAAGTGTTGAAATCGTGTTTTCGGGGGCGGGCGTCATTGGTGAACAGGGCGCGTCCTTCACGTTGGGCAGTGTCAATGCAAAAGTCGATTTGACCGACAGCAATACAATCGAAAGCAATATCTCAGCGACGCTGACGCGTGGCGCAAACAATCTCACGCTGCTCGGAATGGAGAATATTTCGGGCACGGGAGATGCGCTGAACAATGTAATTAACGGAAATAAGGGGAACAACATCCTGTCCGGTGGAGATGGTGCAGATACATTAAGTGGTGGTGATGGCAACGACACTTTGATTGGCGGGAACGGCAACGACACTATCATTGGCGGCAATGGGGCTGATACCGCACAATTCGCCGCAGTTTTGGCAAACTACGTTGTTACCTACTCTGGCGCAAATCAAACCTACACATTTTATGGCAACGACGGTGCTGTTGACACAGTTACGAGTGTCGAAAACTTCAACTTTGCAGATGGAACGCTTAAGTCGGCGCAGCTTAATATTGCTGCCGCCGCTCCATTAAGGACTGCATCTATTTCTACAATTTCCCCCTCTTTGGTCGAAGGTAACAGTGGCACCACAACGTTCACGTTCGAAGTTTCGCTCAATGCAGCGGCGTATCAAACTTTGAATCTCGCTTGGATGTTGACAGGCGTCAGTCCGCAAGCCACGAATTCGATTGACTTCGCGGGCGCAACGAGCGGAAACTTAGTTTTTATGGCTAAGGATACAACAAAAATCATTCAAATCAATGTCGTCGGTGATACTGTTTTGGAAACCAACGAAACATTTCAGATCTCCCTCTCTACTTCCTCTGCGGGTTTGGTGATTGGAACCGCAGTTGCTACTGCTATGATTCTGAATGACGACGTGTCAGGACCAAACATTATATTAGGCACGTCAAATGATGATTATAGTCTTATCGGAACGGCAGGGGTCGATCAAATTGGTGGCTTAGCAGGCAATGATATTGTTAATGGCGGTGCAGGAGCGGATGTGCTGGACGGTGGCACCGGCATGGATTTTGTTGATTATCGTAATTCTTCAGCTGCGGTGTCTGTCAGTCTTGAGACAGGCATTGGCCTCGGCGGCGATGCCCAGGGTGACAGCGTTGTCAACTTTGAATATCTGCTCGGCAGCTCATACGCTGATACTATCGTTGGCAATAGCGCCAACAACGTTCTCTATGGCGAGGGCGGTGTGGACAACATCTCAGGTGGTCTTGGCAATGACACGCTTGATGGTGGCGCGGGTGCCGATATGCTGGATGGTGGTGATGGTTTCGACTACGCGCAATACTATTATGACGCCACTGGTGTGACCGTGAACCTGGGAACCGGTTCCAACACACATGGCGACACGCTGCTGAGCATTGAAGGTGTACAAGGCTCAAACACGGGTGACGACACACTGATTGGCAATGCTGCTGCCAACGTGCTCATGGGCTTTGGTGGAAATGACTTCATTGTTGGCGGTGCAGGAGCGGATGTGCTGGACGGTGGCACCGGCATGGATTTTGTTGATTATCGTAATTCTTCAGCTGCGGTGTCTGTCAGTCTTGAGACAGGCATTGGCCTCGGCGGCGATGCCCAGGGTGACAGCGTTGTCAACTTTGAATATCTGCTCGGCAGCTCATACGCTGATACTATCGTTGGCAATAGCGCCAACAACGTTCTCTATGGCGAGGGCGGTGTGGACAACATCTCAGGTGGTCTTGGCAATGACACGCTTGATGGTGGCGCGGGTGCCGATATGCTGGATGGTGGTGATGGTTTCGACTACGCGCAATACTATTATGACGCCACTGGTGTGACCGTGAACCTGGGAACCGGTTCCAACACACATGGCGACACGCTGCTGAGCATTGAAGGTGTACAAGGCTCAAACACGGGTGACGACACACTGATTGGCAATGCTGCTGCCAACGTGCTCATGGGCTTTGGTGGAAATGACAGGCTTAACGGCATGGGCGGCAATGACAATTACATTGGGGGCACTGGCGCTGATACATTCGTTTTTACGGGCAACCTGTTTGGCAACGACATTGTGTCTGACTATCTTGATGGAATTGACCACCTGCAATTTGACCTCGCAGTGGCAAATGATATATCTGCCTTCATGATCACGGGACAAGGCACCACCAGTGTTACCATGACACTCATGTCAACAGGTGCAGCTGTCGTCCTGGACGGATACAGCCCGATCACAATTTCGAATGCGGATATTGATTTCGTTTGATTTCGAGGCAAACAATGATCGATTCGGCGTAGGAGGCTGCAACGATGTGGCCAAAGAAATGCAGCGGGCGGAAAATTTGGTGTTAAGTGGCGCAAATTGCAAAATGTTCGGGGCAACTCCACAACTTCATGATCTATTGTGCTTATACCTACGAGCAATATGAAAAACGGCACAACCGCAGCAAGGTGAAATCCGCAAATGGGATCGGGGCGCTGTTGCTTCCTACCTCGGTGAACATGTGATAAAATCTGCATTCAACAAAGGTCTTCAGCTTGGCGGAATTCTTGCAAGCTATGCCACACCGATACTTATTTCGCGTTTGGGCGGGGCTGAGGATCAAGGGCACTATGCCTCGCTTAAAAGTCTGTTTGACTTGGCAAATGCCCTGTTCCTGATTGGCCTTCCGCAAAGCCTTGTGCTGATGATCAACCGTCAACATACCAACATCAGAAGCATCGCACCTTACATTCAAGTGTATTCGATCATCGTCTTCTTCGTGTTTCTCAGTCTGTCACTGCTTGCAAAATCCCTGTTTCCACATCACCCGCCAATTGCCGGGACGATTACCGCCTATCTCGCAGTGGCCTTGGGCATATCCGGCTTTGTAACGTTTGGTTTGGTGCGGGCGGTATTCCTGACTCGCAACGATGGAACATGGTTTTCATTGTTCACAGCGCTGCCACAACTGCTACTGCTATGCGGTGCAGCATTGGTGGTGATCAATGGCTCTAACAACTTTGCAATATCGTTCGCCCTGCTAGGCGTAATCATGCTTCCACTGGCACATGCACTTTTGCGAAACATGGCTCTGAATATAGTAGCTGCGCACCAGAGCCAGCATAAATTGCCACCTCTGGGCATGATGCTGACTGAAAATATCCACGCCTTTGTGCAAGCCGTATTTTATAATCTTCAACCTTGGTTGACATTTATGTTGCTCGCCTATTTCGGTGGCACCAAACAGGATATTGGTTTGGCCAGCATCGTGATACTGCCCATACAGGCCCTGCACGCAGTGATCGGCCTGTTTTCACCTATCATTTTCAATCGATTGAGTAAGGCCAGCGCCGACCGCAATTTGCGCATATGGACGGTAAATTTTTTAAAATGGCCCCTGATCCTGCAGGCCGGAGGCTTGGCACTGTTGCCCTTTGCTGAACCCCTTGTAACAGCCGTATTTGGCCCCAGCTTTGCGCCCGCCACCCTGCCGCTTCAAATCATAGCATTCTCAACTTTTCCAGTGGCGCTGACACGCATGATGTCACCATATCTACAGACAGCAAATGCCGCTATGATCAATACAGTAACTTGTGCAATTAGACTGTTGACTTCGTTTTGCATCATTTTGGCCAGCTCCGAATTTGGCTATAGCAAATTGACTAGAGTTGGATCCGCATGGACCATTGCGGAATGGATGGCGCTCTGCATTTCACTTTGGTTGTTAGCATTGCGTACTGACGGAGAGAGTACAAAAAATCAACAAAAATGAATTTCTAGTTCTGTCTATGTTGTATTTTTAAGTTGGTCCAAGAAAAGGTTACTTTCAACGAAGCAAGCTATCACTGAAATGAAACAGAAATGATATTTATCTCACTTGCTGCAACTACCATCTGCTTTTTGGTAATGCGTGCCAAAAACAATTTATTGGCCGACCCTTACACGATGTTCTTTTTGATTTGGCTTTATTACACGTACTACTGTCCCGTTGTGATGGCAATTTCGGGAGAACACTCTATCGCCGAATTAGATGTATTTCTAAGCGATGACGATATTGTAACTCTGTCAGTTGCCTACTTTGCGTCATTTGTCATTTTTAGTTTAACCTACAAATTCATTTTTTTACTATTTGACAAACAAAAAATTGAACAACTCGCCTCATATCGAGGAGAGATAGCAATCCACCGACAATCGCGTTTTCTTTGGACTTCAGTTCTATTGATCGCACTTGCGATTGCAACATTTTTTTGGAGCGAATTTGCTTCGCTCAATTCAAATTACGAAGAAAAAATCGGCGTGTCATATTCAACATCCAATTTTAGTGCCGCATGGCATTTTTGGCAATGCCTTTTAGGAATTACACTATTGCACACGATAAGCATGTCGAAGCGTACAATGCTGGTTTTAGTTTTATCATTAGCTAGCCTAATTTTCTTGGCAGCCGTGACATTCTCAAAATTTCCATTAGTTATAGGTTTGGTCGCAGTCCTTTTTACTCTGAGCAAGAAAGCGCCCAAGTATGAAATGCTTATACTTTGCGGGACCATAGTAGGAATACTTTTTGCGCTTTTTACAATTATCCCCATATTTGCCGCGTACAGAGCAACAGGCACGATCGCATTGAGCGCACTAGAGGGTTTAAACGCCCAACAAATACTTTCAGACGCACGAGGTCCACTTGCAACCTATCTACTAGCACTAAAGTATTCAAACGTAACGGACATACCACCTTTTCTCACCTCTTGGACGTTATGGATACCTAGATCTATCTGGCCGTCTCGACCTTTTGATTTGGCGGAAGCCTTTGCACAAGCAAATATGAAGAAT
>CAXTKL010000084.1:0-11628 GCA_964244825.1 uncultured Aestuariivirga sp. | reverse complement strand
AGGCGAGAACGGTAAAATCCTTGCCCAGATATTTGTTGATGGTCTTGGCCTTGGCGGCCGACTCAACGACGACAACAGTCATTCAAAGGTTCCAGTCCGGTGGAAATTCACCCTAAAGTTGGCGGAAAACGCCATCGAAGGCGCCCGCTCATAGGCGCAACGTTCCGTCATGGCAAGAAGCTTGCCTAGAGCTTGATATAGTGTCGCAACACTACGGGATGCAACCCTGAGATTGTTTCTAATTTAATGGACACTTTTATCGTGCTTGCACGTTGGTATCCCAGTCAAGTTTGCGGTGAGTTGTAAGTTGGCTTGCAATCTAAAGTTAACAACCGAAAACGAACTCTATTGAATTGTGAGGACGGCATGAATAGACCTATGGAAACTGCACATTACATTGCTGACATGATCCTGGAATTGCGTAATTTGGCGAAGGGCGAAAATATGGCAACTCTTCAATGTCTTCTGGAAATCAGTTATTACGAAGCCTATGGCATTGCCCATGCGGTGGCCATTCCGGATGGCGAAGAGAAACGCCTCGATGATATGAGTGCACATGCCCGCCATTTTAAGGCGGCTTAAGCCAATGTATAGGTGCAACGAGGGCGCAATTTTTTTGCCGATTGCTACCTTGGAATCAACTGTAAGCTGAGAGCAGAAAAAAGTACCTCTCTTGGCAATCAATCCAAGGGAGGGGTATTTCCTCGGCTGAGAATTAAGCTGTTCGCTTTTTACGTCGACTGACAGCACCAGCACCCAACACTGCTGCGGCCAGGAGCGGTAAGGCGGCTGGCAGAGGTACTGCGCTGATCTTGGCATTGATCGTCATGTCTGCGAAATTAAAATCGGGAAAATTGTCGTTCAAGAAAATGTTAGCTTCTGTTGCACTGACAATTTGAAAAGCGATCATGAAAAACCCGTCCGGGCTGCCAGATCCGTTTGCCAGGGGGTCGATTAGATTCGACAGAAAAGAAAATGAAAGCAGGCCCGCTCCTGATGCTGCACCTGTAGCCGTGGAACCCACTGCACTGCCCCCAGTGGTAAACATTTGTGTAGCATTGAACAGAAATGCGTTGTTATAGCCAGCGCTGGAGCCACTATAAGTGAAAGTCAAATTTGCGGGGCCACTGATCGACAAGCCAGTGCCTGGAACGTCCTCATAAAACGCGTTGAACGGATTAATGCCAGGAGTTGCGCCACTGTTTGAAAAGGTTGCAGCGTGCGCGGAAGCCGCCATTGCCGCAGACACAATGAGCGTAACTCCGACCAGATTGCGCTTAAAGTCCATTGTGTCGTCCTTTCGTGATGATCAGTGTTTTATTGACTGATGCGAAGCCTGCGTCAAGGATTGAAATGCAGGTCACAACGGCTTCTGGCGACAACCGGAAGACTTGCAGGTGGGGCGGCCGCTTAGTCAATACCCGCGCTGCCGTTCCACAGCGCCAATGTCACTCTATTGCTGCTGTCGAACCCGCTCGCGCCAGAAGATATAGAGTCCCGAAGCAATGATCAGTGCCGCTCCGGCCCAGACGTTGTGACCCGGAAAATCATGCCATATGAAATAACCTAGCAGCGTGGCCCAGATGAGTGAGCTGTAGGAGAATGGGGCAACCACCGACGCTGGCGCATGGCTGAAGGCTTTGATGATGCAGAAGTGGCCGAGGGCACCTGCGGCACCGCTTGCGACCAGGAAACTCCAGCCCTTTGCATCAGGCCATTGCCAGAACCATGGCAGAATGAATGAGCTGATCACCGCGCCAAAGGCTGCCGTGAACAGCAGCGAGGTTTTAGGATCGTCAGCCCGGACGGAGCGGGTGGCGATCTGGTAGCTTGCATTCGTCAATGCTGCGGCCAGCAGAAACAATATGCCGATATTGAATGTGCCTGAAAACGCCGTCCAGGGTTGCACCACGATGGCCGCCCCGGCAAAGCCCATGGCCACACCGGACCAGCGCCGGATCCCGACATGTTCCTTCAACACGAACACCGACAAAACTGTTGTCATGATCGGCGACAGAAACATGATGGTGGTCGCCGTGGCCAGCGGCACAAGTTTTATGCCGGTGTTGAACAGGGATGTTGTGACCATGAGAAAAACCGATCGCACGCTTTGCTGCACAGGCACCTTGCTGCGGGCGAGCGTCGGCAGGTCCCGGCCACACCACATCGCCGCAAAGACAGTGGCGAAGAAGAAGCGGCCCCAGGTGACCTGCACCAGCGAGTGGTGTTCGAGGCCAAGTTTCATGATGGCATCGAGCGAAATGAAGCAGGCCATGGTGGCGAGCATCCAGAGGATGCCGCGGGTGCGGTTTTCAATCATGCTTATGCAGGGAGGCTTCCGCCCAGTTCGTCTTCAATGTGGACGCGGATAATGTCCTCGAAGGTTGCTTCGGATTTGAAACCGAGGTCGAGGGCGCGTTGTGGATCGAAATTTTGTGGCCAGCCCTGAACGATGCGCATGATGGTGTCATCCGGCACATGTTTTACGTGGGCGATGGCTTTGGGAGCCACGGCTTCGAGGGCGGCGAGTTGGTCTGCCACTGTGCAAGACAATCCGGGCAGGGACAGGTTGCGGCGGTTGCCCAATGCGGCTCCTCCCATTGCGGCGGCCTGTGTCAGAAAACCAACGGCGGCGCGGGGAGAGGCGTGCCAGTGGCGGACTGTGGTGGGAACGGGAAGGATTGCATCTTTGCCTGCCAGAGGTTCGCGGATGATGTTGGAGAAGAATCCTGACGCGGCCTTGTTGGGTGCGCCGGGGCGCACGCAGACCGTGGGCATGCGCAGCGCCATGCCATCTATGAAGCCTTTGCGGGAATAGTCATTGAGCAGCAATTCGCAGATGGCTTTCTGGGTGCCGTAGCTGGTCAAGGGGGCGGTCAGGAATTCGTCGCCAATGGCTTCTGGAAACGGTGATCCGAAAACTGCGATTGAAGAGGTGAAGATCACACGCGGGCAGTAGCCGCCGCCTTGCTTGCGAATGGCTTCGAACAGATTGCGGGTGCCGTCAAGATTAATGGCATAGCCCTTCTCGAAATTCGCTTCGGCTTCACCAGAGACGATGGCCGCGAGATGGAAAATCAGATCCGGGCGGTGCGCGACGAGCTTTTCAGCCTCGCCTGCGAGCGACAGATCGCCGATGAATGTTGTTACGGGGAATTGTGCTTGCACGGGCGGGGCAGGGCTGAGCACGACATCGTGCCTGATCAATTCAGAGATTTCAAAGCCATCAACATTGTTTGCCAAACGCTCGACAAGCTTGCGCCCCAGCATGCCCGCTGCACCAATTACCAATAGTTTCATTGTGAGTGTCCCATTTTAATACATCTGCCTTAGCGGATGGCGGTTGATCCATGAAGCGGGACTTGCGCAGTCACAGTCTGCTTCTTGTGCATGTGACGAACGGTTGCTGTTTCAAGCATTTCAATTTTCAAGAGAATCACTTTTTTCGTAAGGCTGTTGCAAAGCCTTAGCAAAGAAAGTTATTCACAATTTAATTCAACAACTTAAAACTTTGATTCGTTGTATGGAAAGACTGTGTTATGTGTGGCGCGGGGAAAACGAGGGCAGAAAACATGGCCGGATCAACGGCTTCGCTTGCACAAAATCGTCGGGTGGTTAAAAGAGTGTTCGCGACATTGGTTAACCGTTTTAACGAATGTCGGCTGCGGGGGCAGTTAATTTATGCGATGGTCTGTCCAGTACCAGGGTGGAAATGTTGACTGACAAGGAAATTGTGCATCCGGCGGATGCCTTGGCGACGGCACTTGATCGTGTGTCTTCGCTTTTGGCAGTTGTGGGGGAACTGTATAATTCACCCACGGAGAATTTCGCCGGTGGCAATGAGTTTGTTCTTTACGCTGTGTCGACGGCTTCCAACCTCGTGGTGGACGCGCGCAATGCCTTGGGCGACTTGCATAACAATTGCGACCTGACGCTTGTCCTGCCACCCACACTCGAAGACGTTGTGGCAACGGCGAAGGTTGCCGACGTTGCGCCAACGATTGTTGAAACACCTGTCGAACCTCTCAACTGGAAAATTGATACGCGTGCAGCCACGCTAGCAGCACAGGCCGCCGCACCGCCGCCTGATGCGGTGAGTGAACAGGAGCAATTCGCGAAGAGCTATCTGGAGCTGCTGCGCAAATTGACGGCAGCTGAGGTTTTTGCAACAGAACAGCAGGCCCTCGCTGCTCCAGGTTCCGCCCCTGAACTGCTGCCGCTGCTGCGCGGGTTGCGGGAAGACTTCCAGAAAATGCACAGTGCGGGTTGATTCGTTAGCTGCAGTTTCAGTTGCAAGGAAGTCTCGTGGCAGCGCGGTCTTCTATTTGTGAAGGTCGCTGAGGTTCCCGCGTAAGGTCAGGGACGCAAAGATTGACTTGTCGCAGTCCGTGTAGGCTTGGTCCGGACATTCAGTGGCATTCAAATTGTTGCCATGGGCCTTGATGCCAACGGTCACATGTTCGTTGAAATTGTAGTTGATCTGAGCCTCGTACCACGTGAAACTGGGCAGCTGCTTCTGAATATAGTCCTCGTACCCAACCTTTCCCACAAGCTCAAAATTATGCGGCAGGGTTACTGTGGCTGAGCCAATAAGTTGCAGATAGTCCAGCTTGTCGAGATCTGAGCGCGGATCGTAACTGGCTTCAGCATGCAGTGCCAGACCCTCGACCGGCTTCACGTCAAGAGCATAATAAAGCTCCCAGAAGCTGCGGCTCAAGGATTTCTGGTCATAGGCATAGTAACCGACGCCCATAGAGGCTTCCAACTGATCGTTGAAGGTGTAGGTACCGGTGACGTAGGGCAGCCAGCGGCTGGAGGCATGATCTGTTTCGCCAGGTTTAATCCGGCGTTGTAGATTCAGGTCGAGAGAAAAATCACCAAATTCAGGTGTTGCGCCGATAGACATTTTTAATTCGCCATCGGTTGCATCGTCAGGACCGTAGTCCACATTGCGGGCGAACAGGGTGGCGTAGTAAATACCATATTTGGGCGTGAGCGTGATTTGATAGGCAGGATCGTGGTCTGTAAAGGTCAGGCCTTCTTCCATGCCGTCCGAGGCGATGATTGCTTCCATCTCGACATCAAACTTGTCTTCAGCCCACGCTTTTCCCGCGCTGAATACAGTGCCGACCGTGGCCAAAGCCAATATTGTTTTGCAAAACACTGCGACCCCCTTGGTTCCAATCCACCCGACAGCATTTCATCAAATACTTGATTTGCCAACTGGATATTATATGTTGAAGCATCGCACGCTCAAATGGTTTCAAATTGGCCGTCAATCCCGCGAACGCGCACGAGTGTCCGGGGAAAATCTATAAGACTGAATCACCGCAGATTTCGTCATTCCAAAGGCGAAACGAAGCGCAGCGGAGTGAGCGATTTGGCATGACGATTTCCAGGGTGTTTCTGAACCAATGATTTTTCCGAAGATACTCGTGCGCCTCCCCGGTCATGACGCTTCGTTGAAGTTTTTTTTCAGTTGATTGCCCTTGGCTCTATGCCGCCACTTTCTTCGGTACCAGACGTTCGGACTTTAGCGCTTCCTGGGCACCTGATGAACCGGCTTCGTGATATTCGGCATCTTCGTTGACGTTCCAGATGTCGTGAATGCGTTCACCGGCCAGAATGTTCTTGGCGGTCAACATGGCGGTCATCATGGCGTGGTCCTGGTTGTTGTATTTGTGCATGCCGTTCCGGCCCACCATGTGCAACGTCGGATAGTTCAATTCCATGTCGCGGCGAATGTCGCTGACGTAGGATTTGTAGTTTTCGTCGTATACCGGATAGGCCTTGTGCTGGCGCACCACGCAGGCGTCCACCACATGTTCAGGTGAAATCAAACCGATCTGGGCACATTCCTTCGTGGCGAGCTTGATCAAGTCCTTGTCATCTGAATTCCACAGGCCATCGCCCTCGAAGCAGAAATATTCGAGACCCAGGCAGCTCATGCCGTCCTGTGGCACAAGTTCAGGCGACCACGAGCGGAAATTCTGTACGCGACCCACTTTCACCGATGGATCATGGATGTAAATCCAGTTGTCCGGGAACATGTCCGGCTTGTTGCAGATCAGGGCGACGACGAAGAAATCGCGATACTTCAACTGGTGACCGTGCAGACGGCTGATAGGCGAAGGCTGCATCTTGTCGAGCAGTTCACGCACGGGGGCCGAGGAAACAATGCTGTTGGCCGTATAGGTATGTGGAACACCGTGTTGGTCGCTGGTCTGGATGGTCCAGAGCTTGGCGTCCTTGTTCCAGGACAGGGACACAACGTCTTCACCCATCTTGATGTCACCGCCGCGCGCCTTGATCTTGGCAGCCGCCGCGTCCCACATCATGCCGGGGCCCTTGCGTGGATATTCGAAGCTTTCAATCAGTGTCTTGATCTGCTTGCCGCCCTTGTTGGAGCGAAGTCCGCGCGTCAAGGCATTCCAGATGGCACCACCGAGGCTCAGGCCCTTGATGCGTTGTGCCGCCCAGTCAGCCGAAATCTCGTCGCAGCTCATGCCCCAGACTTTTTCGGTGTAGGTGCGGAAGAAAATCGAAAACAGCTTTTCGCCAAACTGGTTGCGCACCCATTGGTGAAAAGTCTTTGCATCCTTCACCGGAAAAGCGCGGGCATACATATATGACAGCACGCATTTGGCACTGGTGAAAATACCAAGGTTGGTCAGGGCTTCAAAAGCCTTGAGTGGGTAGGAGTAATACTTGCCGCCGTAAAAAATGCGTGACAGGCGTGGGCGCGAGATGAAGTCGTCGGGCAGGATTTCTTTCCAGAGATCAACCACTTCCTTTGACTTTGAAAAGAAACGGTGCCCGCCAATATCGAACAGGTAGTCCTTGTAATTCACAGTGCGGCTGATGCCGCCCACGTATTTTGGATCTTTTTCGATGATGCGCACCGAAGCGGTTTCCTTGGTCAGGCAATAGCCCGCCGTGAGACCTGCAGGGCCAGCACCAATTATGAAAACATCTGTATGTGTACCCAACGGAATCCCCTATGAAATGTGTTTGACGACGGGACCAAACGAAACCAGCTTGTGACCGTTGAAGGAAAGAACAGCACCCGCCACGGCCCCCGCGACCAACGAAATTTGAGGAAGAACATGGGGGAAAATGGTTATCAAAGTGACAAAGACCGAATAGCTCAGCCCCTGCGCCACCAGTGTGACCATCACATAGCGTGACGCCTCATTGCCGATCCGGCGCGGTTGCTTGTCGAAGGTGATGCGGCGGTTCAATGACCAGGTTACCAGCGTCGCGAAGGCGAGTGACAAGAGTCGCGCCAGAAATGGGTGCCAGCCAAACATGCAAAGTGCCGTGAAGGCCAGGGTGTCGCTGAACAGGCCTGCGCAACCAACAAAGCCAAAACGGACAAAGGCCGGCAGTGTGGACATATAATGGTTCAACAGAACAAACAGTTTATCCAACACAGTCAACACTTTCGACGCCAATTATGAGCCCGTTATTCACCATTGCCAGTAAAGGGGCGGTTAAGCTGAAGCCTGTAAGTGGAGGCAATCAAGCGATGTCGTTAAGGCGGCATGAACGGAGAAGTGATTGATGTCAGACGGCACCAAGGGCGGACGCTTTCCGTGGGACATCATGCTGCTTGCTGCCGTGGGCCTGTATCTCAGCACCTTCATGCTGAGCTTCGAAAAACTGCCACTCACACTTGGTGACACGGACAACGCAATGCGCCTGGTGCAACTGCGGGAGTTCCTGCAGCACGGTAGCTGGTATGATCTGCATACGGATCGTTTGGCACCAGGTTTGGGCTACACTTCCCACTGGTCGCGTTTGCCAGATGTGCTGATGGCATTGATCTACAAGGCGGTGCTGCCGTTTTCATCTGTCGACACGGCGGAATGGGCGGTGCGGGCGTTTTATCCTGGATTGTGGATCATCCCGGCTCTCTTCGCCATCAGCCTGTTTGCCTTCAAGGTGACGGGCAACCGGTTGGTAGTGGTGGCGACCTTGATCATTGTCGCCTTATGCGCCACGGCGGGCGTGCAATTTGTGGCTGGCCGCATTGACCACCACAATGCCCAGATTGCGCTGTCGCTGCTGGCTGTCGTCGCGGCATCTTTTACAAAGTTGGATTGGCGCTACTCAATCGTGGCCGGCCTGAGCAGTGCGCTGTTGTTGACCATCGGGCTTGAAGCTTTACCTTTCGTCGTTGTTGGAGCCGCTGTCATTGCGTTGCGCTATGCTGCATGGGGTGCCGAACCCAAGGCCACCACTGCCTATGGGCTGTCATTTGGCGCCGCCATTCTGCTGGGACTTGCTATCAGCCTGCCGCCGCAGCATTGGCTGGACACTGCCTGTGATGCCATTGCTTTCAATTTCGCTGCTGCGATTGCGGCGGGATGTCTTGTGATGTTTGTCTGGTCGAGCTCTGACAAGCTCAGCGCAACCGTGATTTCGCGCAGTGGCGGTGTTGGGATTGCGGGTGGTGTGGCAGCGGTCCTGTTTGCAAGACTGGATCCTGCCTGTTTGAGTGGACCCTTTGGCCACGTGAACCCTCTGGTGAAACCTTTGTGGCTGGATCACGTGCAGGAAATGCAACCGCTGTTCATCGTGGGCAATGCAAGTGGCAATGTCTCGAACCTGCTGTTTGTCTATCCGGCAGCACTGGCGCTGTTCGGCAGCATCTGGTTGTTTAGAAAACCTGCCTTGCGCAACTCCGTACCCTTTGTCACCATGTTTCTGGCCTTTCTCGTGAGCGTGGTACTGGGGCTGCTCAACCTGCGTATGGCGGCCTATATCCCGTGGTATGCGGCACCGCTGATGTGCGTCGCAGCATTCGAGGTGGCCAACAACCTTGGGCGTAGAAAAGCGCTCTACACGTTGCCTCTGATGCTGGCGCTGTCGCCCTTTGCCCTGGAGTTCTGGCTGACTCCGGCGGTGAGCTGGCTGGTGCTTCCGGTAAAGTCAACTGCCCCTTTACTGGCAGATTGTGCGGCGACGAAAAACTTCGATGCCATCGCAAAGCTTCCAAAGGGTCTGATTATGGCTGATCTCGACATGGGGTCTTATCTTCTCGCCCTCACGCCACACAGCGTTGTCGCTGCGCCGTATCACAGGATCAGCGACAGCATTCTGCAGGACATCCAGTTTTTTGCTTCGGACCCGCTGGAGCAGGCCCGCGACGTGGCTGAAAAGTCTGGCGTTGACTACGTCTTGATCTGCAATGAAGGTGGTGCTCCGGCAGCCTTGAAACAGGGCGCAAATCTGGGTCAGGATTTGCGGGCAGGCAGGCTGCCCGGATGGCTGACGCCGGTGTTGGTGGAGAAGGGCAATCCACTGCAAGTCTACGCCGTGAACCATGACCAGACCCTCGCCATGCGGGGATCGTTGCTGCCTGTCTCAATCATGGAAAAACAGCGGATTTTACCACAGAAAACACCCTGAATCTGCTGCCAATTGTTTGCATTTCGGCGCTGTGCAGCCTAATTTGCGGGATCAATGGCGCGAGTCGCCAATAGACTGATTTGGCAGGGGTTCCGGTGAGCGACGAAACTGAAAATGGCGGGGGACTTCCACCCGTCAATCCGCAAGGCATTGCCCCCATCTCCATCGAAGAGGAGATGAAGAAAAGCTACCTCGACTACGCTATGTCGGTGATCGTTTCGCGGGCGCTGCCGGACGTGCGTGACGGGTTGAAGCCGGTGCATCGCCGCATTCTCTATACCATGGACGAAAACGGCTTCACGCCGGACAAGCCCTACAAGAAATCCGCCCGTATCGTCGGCGATGTGATGGGTAAATATCACCCCCACGGCAACCTTGCGATTTATGACGCATTGGTGCGCATGGCGCAGGACTTTTCCCTGCGCCTGCCGCTGATTGATGGCCAGGGCAATTTCGGCTCGGTGGATGATGACCCCCCAGCCGCCGACCGCTACACCGAGTCCCGCCTTGCCAAAGCGGCCATGCCCCTGCTCGATGACCTCGACAAGGACACGGTGGATTTCCAGCTCAATTATTCCAACGAATTCCGCGAACCCAAGGTTCTGCCTGCCAAGTACCCCAACCTGCTGGTGAATGGCGCAGGCGGCATTGCTGTGGGCATGGCCACCAATATGGCCCCGCACAATCTGGGTGAGGTGATCGACGCCACATTGGCGGTGATGGACAATCCTGCCATCCCGCTCGACGATTTGATGACCATAATCCCCGGCCCCGACTTCCCGACAGGTGCAATGATCCTGGGCCGCGCCGGCATCCGATCAGCCTTTGCGACTGGACGTGGGTCGATCATCTTGCGTGCGCGTGTGGAAACGGAAACCGTTCGCAAGGACCGTCTTGCGCTCATCGTTACTGAAATTCCCTATCAAGTGACGAAGTCCACCATGGTGGAAAAAATCGCCGATATGGTGCGTGACAAGCGGATCGAAGGCATTTCCAACATTTTCGATGAAAGTTCACGAGAAGGCATGCGCGTCGTCATCGAGTTGAAGCGCGATGCCGAGCCCGATATCGTGCTGAACCAGCTGTGGCGCTTCTCGCAGCTGCAAACCTCCTTCAGTGTCAACAATATTGCGCTGGCCAATGGCAGGCCGGAGCAATTGACGCTCATCGACCTGTTGAAACACTTCATCGCTTTCCGCGAGGAGGTTATCACCCGGCGCACCAAATTCCTGCTGCGGAAAGCCCGAGACCGTGCGCATATCCTGGTGGGCCTAGCCATTGCTGTTGCCAATATCGATGAAGTCATCCGCCTCATCCGCGCTTCGAAAGATGCAACCGAAGCCCGCGAAGCCTTGATGGCGCGGAATTGGCCTGCTAAGCAGCTCGAACCCTGGATCGTACTCATTGCAGATCCCCGACACCGCTTGAATGCGGATGGCACTTATGGTCTTTCCGACGAGCAGGCCCGCGCCATTCTGGATCTTCGCTTGCAACGCTTGACACAATTGGGGCTTGAGGAAATCACAGCGGAACTGGAAAAGCTCGCTGCGGAAATCAAGGACCTGCTGGATATCCTGGGGTCCCGTACCCGCATCCAGGCCATCATCCGCACCGAATTGGCTGATGTGAAAACCAACTTCGCCACGCCACGCAAAACCGAGATCATCGAGAATGATGGTGAAGTCGAAGATGAAGATCTGATCCAGAAGGAGGACATGGTGGTGACCGTGTCCCACACGGGCTATGTGAAACGTGTGCCACTCTCCACTTATCGCGCACAACGGCGCGGTGGGAAGGGCAGGGCAGGGGTGCAAATGCGGGACGAAGATTTCGTCACCAAAATGTTTGTGGCCAACACCCATACGCCGATCCTGTTCTTCTCCTCCGAAGGCATGGTCTATCGCATGAAGGTCTGGCGTTTGCCGCAGGGCACGCCGCAATCGCGCGGCAAGGCCCTGATCAACATTCTGCCTTTGGATCAAAAGGAACGCATCACCACCATTCTGCCCTTGCCGGAGCTGGTGGAAGGGGCGGCGAAGCCCTTCCTGATGTTTGCCACACAGGCGGGCACCGTGCGCCGCAACGAGCTGGATGACTTTGAACAGATCAACCGTGGCGGCAAAATTGCGATGAAGCTGGACGAGGGCGACCACATCGTTGGCGTTGATCTGTGTACGGAGCAAGACAACGTGCTGCTCACCACAGCACAGGGCC
>CAXTKL010000083.1:0-11756 GCA_964244825.1 uncultured Aestuariivirga sp. | reverse complement strand
AAACTCATCCCTATGACGCGATCATCATCGGGGCTGGTGCTGCTGGCCTGATGTGCGCCATGACGGCGGGCGCGCGAGGATTGCGTGTCTTGCTGCTCGATCACAACACGCAGGCCGGTGCGAAAATCCTGATCTCCGGTGGTGGGCGATGCAATTTCACAAACATAGGAACCACACCAGCCAATTTCATTTCAACCAATCCGCATTTTTGCCGTTCGGCGTTGTCGCGCTGTAAGCCGCAGGATTTTCTGGCTTTGGTGGAAAAGCACAGGATTGCCTGGCACGAAAAGACATTGGGGCAATTGTTTTGCGATGGCTCGGCCCGGCAGATCGTGGCCATGCTGCTGGCGGAGTGTGAGGCTGCGAGCGTTGCGACAAAGCTTGGTGTGAACATAAACTCTGTCCGCAAGGCTGATCACTTCATCGTTGATAGCAGTCTGGGCACATTCACAGCACCACAACTGGTTCTGGCCACTGGCAGCTTGTCGATTCCGAAAATGGGGGCAACGGGTTTTTCCCATGATGTGGCGCGGCAGTTCGGCCTGAAGATCGTCAAACCAAAGCCAGGCCTTGTGCCGTTGCACGCCCCCGCTGAGGAATTGGCTTTTTACACTTCATTGTCCGGCGTATCGGTGAAAGCAGTCGCGCAAGCGGGCAGGGTGACATTCGCCGAAAACATCCTGTTCACGCACCGCGGCCTCTCTGGCCCGGCCATCCTGCAAGTGTCTTCCTATCTTGAGCCGAGCGACAGCTTGACACTTAATCTCGCACCAGACGTAGATGTGGCGAGCGTTCTCAAGGCGCGCAAGCACGAACGTCCCAAGGCAGAACTCAAAACCATTCTCGGAGAAATTGTTCCCCTGCGTTTGGCGGCTGCTGTAGCACCAGAAAAAATCATGGCAGCAGTGTGTGCGGAAGAGATGGTGGCATTGCAAAAGCGGTTACAGCAATGGTCAATGGTGCCCAACGGCACGGAGGGCTACGCCAAGGCCGAAGTTACAGTGGGCGGGATCGACACCAAAGACCTTTCATCCAAGACCATGGAAGCAA
Organism: uncultured Aestuariivirga sp.; assembly: GCA_964244825.1. Lineage (GTDB taxonomy): Bacteria > Pseudomonadota > Alphaproteobacteria > Rhizobiales > Aestuariivirgaceae > Aestuariivirga. The sequence continues at coordinate 10,706 of CAXTKL010000083.1, read as the reverse complement.
AGACCGTAAACGGTCTATACGCCATCGGAGAAGCTGTCGACGTCACAGGCTGGCTAGGCGGATACAATTTCCAATGGGCGTGGGCGAGTGGATTTGTGGCGGGGACTGAAATGATGGTCTGAGAAACAAACACACTGATTGGCTGGGGGACTAGGATTCGAACCTAGACTAGCGGAGTCAGAGTCCGCGGTCCTACCGTTAGACGATCCCCCATGCGGGATGAGCGCTCAATAGCGGGGTGATCTTGCAAAGGCAAGGGCGTTGGCTGGTGCGCCTAATTCCGGAATTGCTTCAACAAATTCGCCAGGCTTTCCTGCTTGTTGGTGATCTGCGCTTCGGTGGGTGGAGGCGCAGTTGCGCCCAGCATTGGACTGCGGCGCAGCACCGGTGGTGCAGGCGTGTGGGCCTGGCCGAAGCCGTTTCCGGCCTGAGCGGGCGGTGCAGCGGCAGGTGGCGGCGCCGCTGGAACGCTGGCCTGCATGTTTTCCACGGAATAACTTGCTGCATCGGGATTGTAGGTTTGGGCGCGCCAGCGGTTGACGATTTCATGCAGGAAGCTGTCGTCTGGCAGGTCCTTGGCCCAGTTCTTGGTGAAGCTTGCCGTGTTGGAGCGGGGCAGTTCATGGGCGGGCAACATGTCGAACTTGATGCGGGTGGGCAGCGCCACGCCTTCACCGAAGGTGATGGCTTCGCCGGTGCCCATTGTGGGCATGAACTCGAGCAGCGAGGCGGCGGCGTCTGAAATACCAGCTTTCAGGATTTCCTGGTCGCGCTCGTTGGTCAGGCGCAGGGAGAAAATGGTGTTGCACTGGGATAGGATGGTAGGGTCCAATTCCGCCGGGCGCTGGGTGACAATGGCCAGCGACACACCATATTTGCGGCCTTCCTTGGCGATCTTGGAAATGGCGCGCTTGGTGGGTTCGAAGCCCAGGGTCTTGTCGTTGGGCACATAGCGGTGCGCTTCTTCGCAGACAAAGGTGATGGGAATCTTGCCGGCACTCCAGACGCCGAAGTCAAAGGCCAGACGGGCCAGCACGGATACAACCACGTTGATGATTTCGGATGGCAGGCCACCCAGTTCCAGGATGGCGATGGGCTTGCCATTGACGGGAATGCGGAAAATGCGGGCCAGCACGGCTGCCATGTTGTCCTGCACTGTGAGTGAGCCGAACATGAAGCTGTAGCGCGGGTCGCGCGAGATGGATTCAAGCTTCGCCTTCAGGCGCTTGTAAGGGGAAAGTTCATTGCGCAGTTCAAGCTTGCCCATGTGTTCGTCAATGACGCCAACAAGGTCTGACGTGCGGTAGGGGATAGGAGTATCGACGCCCACGTTCTGGGTGTCGAGGGCGGCCACGGTGTTACGGGAAATACCTGCCTTGTCGCGGCGCTGGTTGGCGAGATAGCGCTGCTTGGCCATGGGAATGATGTCCCGGAGGATTTCAACGTCCGTATCCCGGTTACCCTGGTTGCCCACCAGGATTTCCACGGCTTCATCAAAGTTCAACAACCAGAAAGGCAGGGACATGTTGTCGGGTGTGATGATTTCCGCCAGGCCCTGGAAGCTGGTGGCATATTCGCGGTGGACGTCCAGCAACAGGATATGGGCCTGGGGATTCTTGTCGAGAATGCGCCTGAGGATGAGCGCCACCGTGCAGGACTTACCGGTGCCTGTGGTGCCCAGAATGGCGAAGTGCTTGCCCAGCATTTCGTCGATCTTGATCATGGCTGGAATAGTCGGATCCTGTTGGATATGGCCGACACGGACTGAGCTTTCATTGTCACAGGCATAGGCCAGTGCCAGTTCTGCGCGGTTGGCGCGATAGACGGCGTCACCGAGGGACGGATAGCCCGATACGCCACGGCGGAATGACCGCGCGATGCCATCGGCACCCTTTGGCAACTCGCCGATGAACTCCACTTCCACAATGCGCAATTCCTTGTCGCCGGGATTGTTGGTGGGCGAGGGGGCACTCAAGGCAGACACCAGGGCCAGGGTAATGGAATTCGCGGTTTCCGCTTTCAAGAGCGTGCCGATATCAGGTCCGCGCTGGCTTTCGTTGAACAGAACATCCTGGGCGTCCAGCATGATGACGGCATGAGCCCCGGTGACGGCTACCACGCGGCCCATGCGTTCGGCCCCGTGGGCCTCAGTTTTCGGGGTGGGTTGTTGAGCAGCGAAGGGTGCCGGGATTTGTGCTTGCATGGAGGTTTGTGCGGACATGAGAACTTACTGAACTCCCGGAATGACAGGTGCGTCCACCAACATCCTGCTGGCAGCGAGGTTGGTGGCCAATGGAATGAATACGGTGACACGCGTTCCCGCGCCCTTGGCAGACTGGATGCGCAGATCGCCGCCATGCAGGCGTGCAAGCGCATGCGCGATGGGTAAGCCGAGGCCTGTGCCTTCGTGGCGCTTGTTGAAGCCGGCATCCACCTGCCCAAACGGGCTCATGGCGGTTTCGATTTCGGAGGTGTCCATGCCGGGGCCAGTGTCGCTGACCGAGATGGTGGCATAGCCGTCGGTCTGCACGGATGCGTCAAGCCGTACACGCCCCCATTCGGGCGTGAATTTTACCGCATTGGACAGCAGATTGATGATGATCTGCTTCAGGCGCAATGGATCAGCCAGGAGCAACGGCAATTTTTCCGACACATGGCTTTCGACGGCGATATTCTTTTCCTTGGCCTTCGCGTCTGTGATGAGCAGCGTTGAATCGAGAATGGACAACAGGCTCACGGGTTCTGCCTCGACGGATAATTTTCCGGCCTGGATTTTGGAGACATCCAGAATGCCATTGATGAGGGCCAGCAGATGTTCGGCGGCCTGTTTGATGTAGCTTGAATATTGCTGGACTTTTTCAGGACCGGTCACGGTTTTGGTGGCCAGCATGTCAGAGAACCCGATGATGGCATTGAGCGGTGTGCGCAGTTCATGGCTCATGTTGGCGATGAATTCGGACTTGGCCTTGGAAGCCAATTCGGCGTCCACTTTTGCTGCGTTGAGAGCCACGGCGTTCAACTGTTGGCGCGAGGCTTGGCCGAGGCTCTCGCCAAATTCAGCGATTAACGAGCCTTCCTTGAACCAACTTCTGCCGTAACTGCGCATAATTACCCATCCCAAACACCGTGTTTTAGGGCGGAGGAGGTCAATTTGAAGTTAATGTCATTTGCCTGGCTACTGCGGATGTTGAGAAATCCTTTACCGGCGGTGGGAAGGTGCTAAGGTGACATCCAACGACATGTTTGTGGTGGGTTTGCAGTTCCGGGTGTTTTTGCCCGTTTGAACGCTATCTGCCTGAAGGGATTTAGATTGGACGCGACCAGCAACGGGGCGAGAAGCTCCGCAGGCCGCGGCGGGAAATACGGGCACACCCCTGGTGCGCCCAAGCCGCGGGGCAGTGGTTTAAACGGCAAGGTTCCTTTGCCGCATGCGTTTTGCTATGGCGCACTGGATTTGGGCACCAACAATTGCCGCCTGCTTTTGGCCCGCCCAACGGAACGTGGCTTCGTGATTGTCGACGCTTTTTCGCGTATTGTCCGCTTGGGGGAAGGTCTTGGCACGTCTGGACGGTTGAAGGACGCCGCCATGGACCGGACCATCGAGGCTTTGCGCGTTTGTTCAAATAAACTGAAATGGCACAAGGTGGAGCGCTTCCGGCTGGTTGCCACCGAGGCCTGCCGCCTTGCCGAAAACGGACCCGATTTCATTGACCGCGTGACCAAAGAACTCGGGCTTGAACTTGAAATCATCAACCGCGAAACCGAGGCCATGCTGGCGGCGGCAGGGGCGGAGGCGTTGATTGGTGATGATGCCACGTCGGCCATCGTCTTTGATATCGGCGGCGGTTCCACCGAAGTCATGTGGGTGGCGCGCCGGGAGGATGGCGGTGACGTGCGGGCCTGGATATCCCTAGCGGCTGGTGTTGTGACCCTGTCGGAACGCCATGGCGGCGGGCGCGATGTGACAGCGAATGATTTCGACGCCATGCGCTGCGATGTGGAAAAATTGCTGAAGCCGTTTGTTGAAGAGGTTGCGGAGCTGAATGCTGGCCATGCCGGGCCTGACCATTTACTGGGTACTTCGGGCACGGTGACAACAATTGCTGGTGTGCATCTGGGATTGCGGCACTACGACCGCTCGCTGGTTGACGGGTGCTGGTTGGACGGTGATGACGCCACCCGCGTGACCGAGCAATTGCGCCGCATGAGCTATGACGAGCGCACCCGCAATGGCTGCATTGGGCGGGAACGGGCGGATCTGGTTCTGGCGGGCTGTGCCATTCTCGAAGAAATCCGCGCCGCCTTTCCGGGGCTGCGTATCCGTGTTGCCGACCGTGGCCTGCGGGAAGGCATACTCGCACATTTGATGAAGGCCGATGGCCACTTGGGGAGACGGGTATGAGCAGGCCGGGTGATCGGAACAAGCTGTCGACAGGTCGCCTGAAGGTGCGTGTCAAGACGGGCAAGGGCCGCACGGTGTCACAAAAGCTGTGGCTCGAACGGCAGTTGAATGATCCCTACGTGCATGAGGCAAAGAAACTGGGTTACCGCAGCAGGGCCGCCTTCAAGCTGTCCGAGATTGACGACAAATACAGGTTCTTGAAGCCGGGTGGTTTTGTGGTCGACCTGGGTGCGGCACCCGGTGGGTGGAGCCAGGTGTCGGCACAACGTGTGAAATCCGTTGAAGGCAAGGGCCGGGTGGTGGCCATTGACATGCACAGCATGGATGACGTCTCAGGCGTGATTTTTTTCAAGAAAGATTTTTATGACGAAGATGCGCCGAAGCTTTTGATCAATGCGCTCGGCGGCGTACAGGCGGATGTGGTGCTGTCCGACATGGCAGCCCATGCCACGGGTCATCGGCAGACCGATCACATCAACATCATTGCACTGGTGGAAACGGGTTATCATTTTGCGCAGCAGGTGTTGAAGCCTGGGGGAACCTATCTGGCCAAGGTGCTGCGAGGTGGAACCGAAAACCAATTGCTGGCACTCATGAAAAAAGACTTCAAAGTCGTGCGTCACGTCAAGCCCATGGCGAGCCGGGATGACAGTGCAGAGCTGTTTGTCTTGGCGTCAGGTTTTCGCGCTTCATAATCTTCCTGTCACCCCAGGGCACCAGCCGCAATCGGCCGATACCCCAGGGGACGCGGGGGAGGACGTTTGGTCGTATTAGCCGCTTGGCATTCCGAATGTACCTTTGGCACATTCAGCCAAGAAAATTTCCTTCTTGAGGATCAGGGCATCTGCAGCCGTGCTGCTGTTTTTATCAGCGACGGAGCTCTTGCTGATCATGCCAGCGAATTTCGATGCGTCTTCCTGTTGACCCAAGGCACCATCGTTGTTCGTGTCAGCTTTCGTAAACCAACCATCACATTGTTCTGCTGTTGGCATTTCAGCTGCCATGGCAGATATCGGCATTACAGTGAGAAGTGCAGCGGCCGCAGCCATTTTGAAAAATGTCATTTGATCGTCTCCGTTTGGTTTTGTTTGAGAAGCCAACGTGTGCTTCGGAAGCAGAACGACCCCGTTGCAGAAAGGTTTCAATGTGCGAAAAGATTTTTTGGGTGGCTCATCCGTTGCGGCCAAGTTTCACAATGCCGCCGGAATTCCGGCGCGATGCCACCTTTTTCACTGCTTACGCATTGTGACGTCAACACGCGGAGGACGTCATGCCTGTTTCAAAATGGACTTTGGCACTGCCAATTCTTGCTCTGTTTGATGCGCCGGGCAATGCGGCCATTCAGCAGGCGCAGGACCGCGTGGAGGTGGCCTTCGTGCTGGATACCACGGGTTCCATGGGTGATCTGATTGACGGGGCCAAGAAAAAAATATGGTCCATCGCCTCTACGATTGTCGAAACCAATCCCGACGCCGACATTGCCATGGCTTTGGTGGCTTACCGCGACCGGGGTGATGACTATGTGGTGCAAACCACGCCGCTTTCTGAAGATGTACAGGGCATGTATGGCAAGCTGGTGCGGTTGCAGGCCGATGGAGGCGACGACACGCCCGAATCTGTCAACGCCGCTTTGAACGAAGCCATCAAGGGTTTGCAATGGTCACCCGGTGACCATGTGAAACGCATTGTGTTTCTTGTGGGTGATGCGCCGCCGCATATGGACTACCCCCAGGAACGGCAGTACCCCTCGATCCTGAAGGAGGCGGTTGCGCGCAACATCATCGTCAACGCCGTGCAAGCGGGCGACATGCTGGAGACCACAGTGGTCTGGAAGGAAATTGCGCAATTCGGCAAGGGCCGCTACATCGCCATTCCGCAGACGGGCGGGGACGTGGTGGTTGTAGTGACACCCTATGATGATGACATCGTGCATCTGCAGCAACGTCTGGATGAGAGTGTGATGCCCTATGGTGATGAAAGCCGGCAGATTGAAGTTTGGCGGAAAATGTCTGAAAAGGCTTCGGCACCTGACTCGGTGAAAATTGACAATTCCGGCTACTATTCGAAACGCGCATTAAAAAAAGAAGTCATCACCGGTGGTGGCGATCTGGTTGCTGACGTGCGCAACAAGCAGGTTGATCTGGACAAGATTGCGGAACAGGAGTTGCCCAAGCCATTGCAGGCCGAGCCTAAGGAAAAGCGCAAGGCCTGGCTCGACAACAAGCTAAAGGAGCGCGAAGCGCTGGAAGCGAAAATGGCCGGTATCATTGCCAAGCGCGATGCATTCGTGGTGGAGCAGCAGAAAAAATCCGCAAAAACCACTTCGCTTGATTCGTTTGACCGGGCCGTTGAGGATACGTTGCGCGTGCAATTGGAGTGAGTGAGTCCGCCCGGTGATTTTGTTTCGACGCCGGGAACCATGGTTAACGCTTGGTGTTGTGTGAACAGGACTGCGCTAGCATTGTCCTCATCAATCACACAGGAGTCAGCCATGACCGTGAAAACCCTCGACGACCTTTTCCATGAAACCGTGAAGGACCTCTACTACGCCGAAAAGAAACTGGTGAAGAGCCTGCCCAAGATGGCAAAAATGGCGACTGCACCGGAGCTGAAGTCTGCCATTCAAGATCACCTTGAACAGACCAAGGGTCATGTGACCAGGCTGGAAGAGGTGTTTGGTATAATCGAGAAAAAGCCCGTTGCCAAAAAATGCGAGGCCATTGAAGGCCTTTTGAAAGAAGCCGATGAAGTTGTCGGTGAAATTGAAGACACTGACATTCGCGACACCGGCATCATTTCGTCGGCGCAGACCGTTGAGCATTATGAAATTGCACGCTACCGCACGCTGGTGAACTGGGCCCATCATCTGGGCCATGCCGAAGCTGCCAAGATTTTGGGCGAAACACTTGAAGAGGAATTGGCTGCCGACGAAAAAATGTCCAGCCTGGCTGGCGATGAAGAGATGCGTCAGGCCGCAGAATAACGCTAGAACATTGAGTGCGTAGAGGGAGGACGGAAACGTCCTCCCTCTTGTTCGTCTGTCCAGAAGTGCCCCGAAGCCTGCGGAACCAAGTGTGATCTGGAACGTTATTCCGACATCACAAGGACAATTGACATGCTGAAATTTTCCATTGTTGCGGTGGCGTTGTTGTCGGTTTCACTGCCTGCGTCAGCAGTCATGTACCAGCCGGTAAACAGCCTGTTCATATCAGCCGGGGCGCTGAAGGTTCCCAGTTTGCGTGATGTCGTTGAAGACCGTTCGGGTGAACTGCAATCAACAGATGCGGATGAACCCATCGATTTCAACGCGGTTGTGACACGAAAGATTGATAGATCCATGATGCGCGTGAGCAACGGCTGACACGGCATCGCATGCTCACAAAAAGGCGAAAACTTCGCACCGGAATAACGGTTTGGGAGGGCACGAACGGGGCCGCAAAGTGGTCCAACGCCAGTGTTTCTCCAACACATTACGATGCGGTTATTGTTGGTGCCGGGATCAGCGGCAGCATGGCGGCCGAAGCCATCTCACCCAAGCCCGGCCGCTACCTTGTTATTGACAGGCGCGAGCCCGCCCGGGGCAGCACGGCGGCAAGTACCGCACTCGTGCAATGGGAAATTGACGAGCCCCTGTCTTCGCTTATAAAAAAATTGGGTACGGCCCGGGCACGGCAGGCTTATCTTGCATCTTATCAGGCAGTTCAAAAACTTTCCCGCCGTATAACACAGCTTGATATTGATTGCGACATGGTCCGGCGCGACACACTGCTGCTTGCCGGCAACAGCATGGGTGTCACGGCGCTGAAGCGCGAAACGGCTCTGCGACAGAGCCAGGGCCTGCCCTCTACATTTTTGGATTCAACTGCCTTGCAAGAGAAGTTCAGTCTGGCGCGTGACGGGGCAATTTTATCCACGTCTAATTTCGAGGCTGATCCTGTGAAATTGTCCGAAGCCATGTTGAAGATTGCCATGCAGCGTGGGGTGGAATTGCGAACGCCGGCCACGGTGACAGCGCTGTCGAGTCATGATCACGGCGTGTTGCTGGAACTCGACAACGAAACATTGATTGCAGCGCGGCGCGTAATCGTGGCCACAGGCTATGAGGTTTTACCGGAAATTTCTGCCAAGGATTATGAGATTGCCTCGACCTGGGCACTTGCCACCAGGCCCGTCGATCCCAAGCTGTTGTGGCCAAAGCGGGTGCTGGTGTGGGAGGCGTCTGACCCCTATCTGTATTTCCGCACCACGGTGGACAACCGTATTATCGTGGGTGGCGAGGATGCGGCCTTCACCGATCCCAAGAAACGCGATGCGCTGATTGCGAAGAAGACGAAACGCATTCTCGCCAAGCTTGCCAAGCTTTTACCCGGTGTACCACTGATCGCCGATTACACCTGGGCCGGGGCTTTTGCCGGGAGCCCGACGGGACTTCCGGTGATCGGGGAATTGGATGAACTTCCAAACGTGTTCACCATACTTGGTGCCGGTGGCAACGGCATAACGTTCAGTCACATTGCCAGCGAATTGGCAGCGGCCTGGGTGAAGGGCAAGCCGCATGCGTTGCAAAAGTTGTTTTCGCCTCAACAATGAGAGGCAGATGAGCCTTCGCGAGCACTTTCCAACCAGCAGCTCTTTGATTTCTACCCCTGCCGGACTTTCTGCGTTGTTGCAGTGCTGGTAGGGTGCCGACGGGAAACAGATTACTGCCGTTGACTCCAACGGAGATGATCTTGCGTTCCCCGCTGTTAACACGGGAAATCACACAGGTCCTGCACGCCCAGGTGCATGGGTAGAACCTGCCTGTCGCAATCGATTGGACTTAAAATATCTGTACCAGTCGGTTCAAAATCTGCGTTAAATGTCGAAGACGAGAATTGAACGGGATCAGTCGGGGTAAACTTTGAAACCATGAAACGGATGAGGCCAGCGGCCATCATCATTATGCTGTTCTTGTTGCACACCACTGCACTTGCACAAAGCTGTGGTTCAAAAACCTATTGCCGTGAAATGTCCAGTTGCGAGGAGGCAAAGTTCTATCTGCAACACTGCGGCCTGACGCGTATTGACGCCGACAATGATGGGTCGCCCTGCGAACACCTATGTGGTGACGGTGGAAGGAAGGTTAATCCCGCACAGAAAAAGCCAAAGAGCGCAGCGACGCCTCTGCCAGTGCTGGATGGGGCACCGTTAATATGCGGCAGCAAACGCAGGTGTAGTGAGATGTCGAGTTGCGCAGAGGCAACCTTCTATTTGCAGAAATGTGGCGTCACACAATTGGACGACAACAAGGATGGCATTACTTGCAACCCACTTTGCCAGTGATGTGAATGCGGTGAGAAGGTGTCTGATGATTGCCATTTGGGTTACAGTGATGGACTGCACCCCATGAGTGAGACCCGATAATTTCGGGTACAGTCAATTCGAGGCGGAAAGACTATGTTGCTGAGAATCAAAGGGAACGCCGTATTTTAATAGGCATTTTGCCAGCATCTTTTCCACGGCTAACGCAGGTTTTGGCTGCTAGTCACGAGTCGTACCCATTCATCACACAATGTTCAAGCAAAGTAAGGTCGCCTTGAAAACTGGAGAACATGGCTACGAGAAAGAGTTTCGGATTAAAAGCTTGTTGGTCAAGTGGGTGGCCGACGTGGGTTGACAGCAGGGGCAGATAGGCCAGTTGAGAACGGCCATCGCCTTGACGAAAGGGATGGATGGCGTTGAGTTCTGCGAGAAACAACGGCGCGCGTTTGGCGTATTCGGGCCGTTGCAGCGGCTTTTCCAACCGCAGAGGGCACTTCTTTTCGAACAGACTGTTCATTTCGCTTTCGATGTATTCCGCATAGCAAAACATGCTTCCGCCCTTGCCGATGCGCACTGTGCGATAATCGCCAGCCCCGTTAAATACGTCATTGAACAGATGTTTGTGGATAGCGCGGTAGTGGGTGACGTCGAAAGTGCCCTCTGAAAAGGGTCGGCAAAGCGGCTGGCTGTGGCCAGGGCTTCGTGGTTGTCCAATTCTGCTTGGGTGCGGAAGCCAAGCCTGTTTCGGAGAATAGTTGTATTGGGATAGCAATAGGGGTCTTGGCTGGCGTTGTAACCGTGATCCGTCATCAGCTGCGCGTGAGAACGTCACGCAAGGCGAGTTGCCTAGCATTTCCCGTGAGGCCGCGTTCATCAAGGGCAGCGAGGATGACGTATTGCTGTTCCGACAGGCTGATGCCTTCCACGGCGCTAATTTTTGCGAACCAGTCGCGGCCCAATATGTTTGTGGACTTGGGCGGGGCATTGGTGGGTTTTGTGCGGG
>CAXTKL010000082.1:0-12158 GCA_964244825.1 uncultured Aestuariivirga sp. | reverse complement strand
TGTCCCTTCTCCAGCCCTCTTGCTGGAGAAGGTGCCCGAAGGGCGGATGAGGTCCCTTCTTCACCACAAGCGCGATATCGTTCAAACGAAGTGCTCCACAACCTTATCCAGCGGCACATTCTCACGTGCACCCGTCTTCCGGTTCTTCAGTTCAGCAACGCCCTCTTTCAATCCACGCGGCCCGATGATCACCTGCCACGGCAAGCCGATCAGATCCATGGCCGCAAATTTTGCGCCACCAGCAGCGTTGCGGTCGTCATAGAGTACATCTTTGCCCCTCGCTGTGAGTGCCTTGTAGATTTTTTCACAGGTGGCGTCGGCTTCCGTATCGCCGGTCTTGATATTGATCAGGCCAATGTCGAAAGGTGAAACAGACTCCGGCCAGATGATGCCCGCTGCATCGTGGGAGGCTTCGATAATGCCGGCAACAAGGCGCGACACACCAATACCGTAGGAACCGGATTGTAAGGTTACCATCTTGCCATCGGCACCTTGCACCTGGCAGCCCAGAGGCGCGGAATACTTGTCGCCGAAAAAGAAGATGTGACCGACTTCGATGCCACGGCCACTCATGCGCTTTGCTTCGGGAACACGCTTTTCAAATTCGGCCGGGTCATGTTTTTCGTCGGTTGCGGCATAGCGTGACGTATAGTCCGCCACCAGTTTTGCCACGGCGTGCACATTGTCAAAATCAATATCGATGGCTGACCAGTCCATGTCATGCAATGTACCATCAAAAAACACGCCGCTTTCGCCCGTATCGGCCAACACCAGAAATTCGTGACTGGCGTCGCCGCCAATCGGGCCCGTGTCGGCGCGCATGGGCACCGCCTTGATGCCCATGCGTGCAAATGTCTTGAGATAACTGACAAACATTTTGTTGTAGGAATGCATGCCCGCTTCCAGCGAGGTATCGAAGGAATAGGCATCCTTCATCAGAAATTCACGGCCACGCATCACGCCAAACCGCGGGCGCACTTCGTCGCGGAACTTCCATTGAATGTGATAGAGATTGCGCGGCACATCCTTGTAGGACTGGATGCCAGAGCGGAAAATATCGGTGATCATCTCCTCGTTTGTGGGGCCGTAGAGCATGTCGCGGTCGTGGCGGTCTTTGACGCGCAGCATTTCCTTGCCATAGGCGTCGTAGCGGCCGGATTTCTTCCACAGGTCTGCTGATTGCAATGTGGGCATCAGCACTTCGATGGCCCCTGCCCGGTTCTGTTCTTCGCGCACGATCTGTTCGATCTTTTTCAAGACCTTGAAGCCCATGGGCAACCAGGAATAGCTGCCAGCCGCCTCCTGACGGATCATGCCCGCACGCAGCATCAGCCGATGAGAAACGATTTCCGCTTCCTTGGGGTCGTCACGGAGAATGGGCAGAAAATATTGCGAAAGGCGCATGAGAATCCCTGAATGCGGTCGAATCCCGGCCCTTTTAAGGATTTGCCGCCGCAACTCAAGCTGAGTCCGCCTGCAACCCATGTTAGAATTCGGTGCGTCGTCACAAGTCTGCCATTTTTTAACTTGGCAAGGCGCGATTTTTGCGGCAGCCTCGTAACACAAGAGCAACAAGACCATGTTTCACAGGGTATGTGACCCAGGTCTGGGGAGGGTGTGCAGCCAAGAGCCAACATCGGCCATGGCCGCCACTGGAGAGACTTTACGGGGCGGAGGCTGAACAGCTTCCGCCTTTTTTGTATTTGGGAGAGTCTGCCATGTCATCGCAAAAACGCAACGTGGACTATTTGCTGGAACAAATGTCAGCCGCCGGAAACGGATCAGCCCGCGCCATGTTTGGCGAGTATGCTTTTTATTGTGACGGCAAGGTCGTGGCACTCCTTTGCGATGATCAGTTGTTTGTGAAGCAGACCAAAGCGGGCAGAGCGATGATTGACGTGACCGTGGAGGCCCCGCCTTACCCCGGTGCCAAGCCGCATTTCCTGATTTCAGGCGAAAAATGGGACGACGCTGACTGGCTCTCGGCCCTGGTCCGGAAGACGGCGGATGAATTGCCAGTGCCTAAAGTGAAAAAGAAGAAAAACAGGGCTTGATGATAAGAGTGTGTGGTTGGCTGGCACACACCCCAGTTGACATCGCTTTGATGTAATGACACACATTCGAGTGCAACGTAGTTTGAATGATTGTAGGGGACTATGCAAATGAAGTTTATGTTTTTAGGCATGGCTGCAGTTTTATCGTTCGCGTTTTGTTGCGAGGCAAATGCCGCACTTCTGCACAATTATGATCTTAACGGATCGCTGAGTGACTCATTGGGTGGGCCACCTTTGGCCCCCCTGGGCGGCGTGCTTGGCCCAACGGATTATACATTCGGCGCCAACCAGGGCCTGAGGTTGGGAGGCCTCAATCTCGTCGCCAACGGTGATTACCAGATTGAACTTGGATTTTCCTTCGACACCCCGAGCGGTTTCAGGAAGATCATTGATTTCAGCGGTCGTGCTTCCGATTCAGGTCTTTACAGTTTGGGAAGCGCATTGAATTTTTTTCCCATTACGACAGGTCCGGCTGGTGTTTTCCAATCCGGTCAATTCGTCAATCTCATTCTTGCACGTACGGCGGCAGGGGTTGTGACTGGATCGATCAATGGAACGCAGCAGTTTACCTTTAACGACGTCTTCAATTTAGCGATCTCGAACACCTTGAATTTCTTCATCGACGACGACGTCACTGGGCAGGGTGAAGCTTCTGCTGGCAGGGTCGATTATATCCGTATCAGCGACTCGTCGCCTGTTTCAACCGTTCCGTTGCCTGCGGCATTACCGCTGCTCGCTGCAGGCCTTGCAAGCCTCGGCTTCGTTGGTCGCCGCCGCAAGTTGAAGACCGTCACCGCGCAGTAATAATCTGGGGGCAGCGCGGCGCTTTCACCCCTTGAACGCCGTCACCTCAATTTCGATCTTCATGCGCTTGTCGGCGAGACCTGCTTCAAACATGGTCGCCGCCGGGCGGATGTTTTCAAACCACTTTTGCAACACGGGCCATGTCGCGGCAAAATCATCCGCATGCGGAAGAATGTAGTGGACGCGCACCACATCGGCCATGGCAAAACCCGCCTGTTTCAGCGCCGCATCTATGTTCTTCAGGGTTTGTTCAGCCTGGGCAGCAATATCGTCTGATATCGTCATCGCCGCATAATCAAAGCCCGTTGTCCCTGCAACAAAACACCATCCGCCCTGCACCACCGCGCGGGAATAACCAATTTCGGCTTCGAACTTTGATCCGGATGATATGAGTTTGCGCGTCATGTCTTGGGCCCTTTCTTCACCACAGGCGCTTCCCCGAGAATGCGGATTTCGCGTTGAGGAAACGGCATGGAAATACCGGCCTTCTTCAACGCATCCCAGATCAGAAAACGCACCTCCGAGGTGAATTTGTTCTTGCCGTCATCAATGCCGTCGACCCAGAATTCCACAGCAAAGTTGATGCCGTTGTCGCCGAAGCTGCGCAGTTCCACATCGGGTTCCTCCGGCGCACGCAGCACCTGTTGATGTGCCGACACCGCCTCAATGATCAGCGGTGGCACCTTGTGCAGGTCGGTGTCATAGGCCACGGAAAATTCCACCTCATAGCGCTGGCGCGTGTCCTCATGAGTCCAGTTGATAAATTGTGTGGTGATGAACTTGTCGTTGGGAACATTGATGTCCTTGCCGTCAAAGGTTGACAGGATCGAAGACCGCATGTTCATCTGCTTGAGAATGCCGGACTTGCCGTCTTCCAGTTCAATGTAGTCGCCGAGTTTCAATGAGCGTTCGAGCAGCAGGATGATGCCGGAGATGAAGTTCGAAGCAATCTGCTGCAAACCAAAGCCGAGACCCACACCTACTGCACCGCCAAATACGGCCAGAGCCGTGAGATCAAGTCCAAGAATGTTGAGAAGCAACAATCCGACGATGGCGAAGACCATGATCTCCAGTGCCTTGGCGGCCAGTTCCCGTGTCTGCACATCGACAGACTGCTGATCGCGGATGACCTTCTGCCCCGCGCTGGACGAGGTGCGGCCGAGCCAAAACAGAATTCCACCAAACAGGGCGGCCTTCGAAAGCGCCAGCAGCGATATACGGATATTTCCCGCCTGAAATGCGATGCTGTCCAGACCTTGTGTGAATTGTGCGAAGTATCCGAGCGCATAGATTGCTGCGATGGGTAGCCCAATCCAGCGCGCGGCCGAATTGACGACGGGGTGCGTGAGAAACCGCATGATCACGGCATGCAGCAGCCGCACCAGCGCCAGGCTTTGCGCAATGCGAATGAGCCAGCTTGCACCCAGCGCGGCATCGGCCACCGCGGCGGCGCCCGCCATGAAGGCCACAAAGATCAAAGGCTCAACCAGATTGCGGCAGGAGAACAGCAGCTTCTGATAGCGCAGGAAACGGCCTTCCGTCGGCTCTTCACGCAACAGAGGCACTTGCCTCAAAACCTGCCGCGTCAGAATTTTTGCAACAACCCAGAGTCCGATGACGGCAATCACTTGCGCATAAAATTGCGGGCTGGCCAGCCAGCCTTTCAGCACGTCGACATAGGCCCAGGCCTTGGCTTTCACGATTTCAAAGTTCACGCAACATCACTCCCACAGGTCGCCCCACCCGGATTTCCTTGCCCGTTTGTAGGCAGGCTTGTCGCGGCTGGCAATCACTTCGCTGCGCAGGCCCGTGCCATCACATAGCGGCAGCGTGGCGGCCACCTTGTTCACGCTGACGGGCGCAATGATGCGGCCACCGGATTGCGCAACGGGATTGCGCGACATTGCGAGATAACTGAAAGCCTCATCCTCAAACGGCACACTGGCCTGCTTCGCGTGCATGTGCGTGCGCGAACGCTGCACACGGGTCTTGAAATGGCACCAGTTGCTGCCCGTCATGGGGCAGGCATTTTGATGCGTACACGGAGCAATCACAACAGCCCCCTGCCCTAACAAGGTTTCCCGCACCAACCTGAGCCGCGCAAAACCCTGCGGTGTCCCCGGTTCGATCAGCAACAAAACCTGCTGCGCACGCGCCCACAAGCGCCGCGCCACATCAGCCATGGCGTGCAGTGGCAATTCCGCAAGAACATAAGAGGCAATCACGAGATCAGCCCTCACATCGACAGGCAGATTGGCTTCGGATTTTTGCATGAGTGTTGCGCGTCGCAGTGCATCCAGCCCACTTTCTCCATTCAGTTTCGCGGCAAGCCAGGCAAAGGATTGGTCCTGTTCGCATTGCACGATGTTGTGAGTCTGCGGCCACTGCGCCAGCGCCGCCCAGCTGGCGGTACCCGGGCCCGTGCCCACATCAAGCAGAGACCCGGGTGCAAAGTCAGGCATCGCCATGGCAACTGCGTCTTGCGCTCTCACATTCGCGGCATAGGTGGCTGGCACACGGGCCGCAACATAGGCTGCAAGGTCAACGCTGCTGGAATTTGCACCTTTGCGATAGCTGTCCGAGAGACTTGCTGTCTTGCCAGCAAGCCCACCCTGACTGTTTTGTTGCAGCCACTCACCGATCGCTGCGTTCAAACTACCGGGATAATTCACGAAAATCCTACCGTTTTGTCAGTTGCCCCGGACGCATCCAGCAGACTAATGTCCCACCGATTCAATAGGGCCACGCCCGCACGAAAGCAAAACAGATGTTCAAATCGTTTTTCCCAAGTCCGCGCCTGTTTTTCTGGTCGGCGGCCTTGTGGTCACTGTTTTGCGTGTTGCTCTGGTTTTTTGCGGCGAAGAACTGGGGGCAGTTTATCGGACTGGAAAATGCCGCAGTTGGAACGGCCCCACTGATCGGACCCTCTGTTTTTATATCAAAACCATTCCTGTGGTTTTACATTTATTACGCGATCATCGTCGCCGTGTTCGCCGCAGCATGGTGGAAACTGTCGCCTCATCCCTGGTTTGGGTGGTCGGTTCTTGGTACAGCTCTCATTATTTTTTACACCTATTTCAATGTCCAGCTCAGTGTGGCCATCAATGGCTGGTACGGCCCGTTTTACGACCTGTTGAATGAGGCCCTGACCAAGTCCCGAAAAGTCGAAATCGGCGAACTTTACACCTCACTCTGGACCTTTGCAGGTCTCGCAACAGTATTTGTGATCGTCGTTTCAGTGATGCGGTTTTTTGTGCGCCACTATATTTTCAGATGGCGCAGAGCCATGCATGAATTCTACATGTCCCATTGGGTCAAGCTGAGGGGCGTTGAAGGCGCGTCGCAGCGTGTGCAGGAAGACGCCATGCAGTTTGCCCGGGCCATGGAAATCCAGGGTGTATCCTTTGTCAGCGCCTTCATGACACTCATCGCGTTCCTGCCCATTCTCTACGGCTACTCGGTTCACATCACGGAACTGCCAATCGTCGGGAAAATTCCGCAGGCTCTGGTCTGGGCTTCAATCTTCTGGGCCCTGTTCGGAACGGTGTTCGTGTATTTTCTCGGCATCAAACTCCCGGGTCTGGAGTTCAAAAACCAGCGCGTTGAAGCAGCGCTTAGAAAAGAATTGGTTTATGGTGAAGATGCGAGCGCCCGTGCCGATGATTTTACAGTCAAGGGCCTGTTCGAGGACCTGAAAGGCAACTATTACACACTCTACAGAAACTATGTCTATTTTGACCTTGGCCGAAATGTCTACGTCAATGCGGATACTGTTTATTCGCTCATTCTCCTTTTCCCCAGCATAGTAGCAGGCACCATGACACTCGGATTGTTTCAACAGATAAACAACGCATTCGACCAAGTCAGAAGCTCCATTCAGGTGCTGTTTAATGATTGGGACGATATCATCAGGCTGATCTCAATCTTCAAGCGTTTGCGAACATTCGAGGCCGCCATTGGCGGCGTTCCCATCGAGGCGATTCCCGAGCCCGCGTAACCCCGGAAAAGCAACTTGCCATTCCCCAGGCGAGCCGCTATTCAGCGCTCCGGAATGGGCGATTAGCTCAGTTGGTAGAGCGCTTCGTTTACACCGAAGATGTCGGCGGTTCGAGTCCGTCATCGCCCACCACCCTTCGCCTCACGGGGGTTTTGGGTGGCGTGTCATTCCTCCCTCGTTTTTGCCCGCTGCACCTCATCTCCCCACCAAACAAAAACGCCCCACACGGTTTCTGAGGGCGTGTGGGGCTGATGTAGTTTGCAGTTCAAAACTGTCGCCTAGCTGTTGACGGCCTCCTTCAATAATTTTCCGGGTTTGAACCGTGCCCTGTTGGAGGCCGGCATCTTGATCACCTTGCCCGTTTTCGGGTTGCGGCCGACGCCGCCTGCGCGGCGGGTCACGGTGAATACGCCAAAGCCCATCAGGCGCACGTCGTCGCCTTCGGTGAGGGCCTTGATGATGTTTTCAATCGTCGCATCGACAACCTCTTCAGCCTCACCCCGTGTCAGCCGTGTGTCAGTGGCAACCTTGGCAATCAGTTCGCTCTTGTTCATGGCGGATTATCCTTCGCAACCAACGCAAACCCACAGACCGTCGCCGTGCGAGCAGATTGAAAGAGAACGCGATAGATTCGCAAGTGTATAAACAGGCTTGACCACGGCACCTGAAATCATGTCATGCAGAGAACGAATCACATATTCCAGAACGCCCCATGCCCTTCTTCACCCACGCTGCCGTAACCTGCCTGATTGAGCGCTACGCCGGCTATCCCGATGCATTGTTCCGCATGATCGGCCACCCCGTGCAATGGATGGGTGCACTGATCACCTGGCTTGATAGAACCTTGAACACCAAACCCGGTGACGAAGTGGAAGGTCTGTTGCGCGGTGCCTTGGCACTGCTGTTGTTGCTCGTCGCCACGGCCCTGCCTGCCTATATGCTGCAAGATGTTTTGACGGATGCGCCCGGTGGCTGGATTTTGAACGCTGTCATCGCCACGGCCTTCGTCGCGCAGAAATCCATGGGCGATCATGTGCGCGATGTGGCCCATGCCTTGTCAGCCTCCACAGCGGCGGGACGTGTGGCCGTTGCCAAAATCGTCGGCCGTGACACAGCGCAGCTCGACGAGTCAGGCATTGCTAAGGCGGCCCTTGAAAGCCTCGCTGAAAATACGGCGGATGGCATTGTGGCACCGCTGGTGTGGTATGCGCTGCTGGGCCTTCCGGGGCTCGTGGCCTACAAGGCCATCAACACAGCGGATTCCATGATCGGCCACAAATCTGATCGCCACCTGTTCTTTGGCTTCTGCGCGGCCAAACTGGATGATCTGGTCAACCTGCCAGCCTCGCGCTTGACCGCCCTGTTTTTTGCCGGAGCGGCCGTCTTCACATCAACGCAATCTGCCCAGCGAGCCCTGTCTTCAGCGTGGCAAGACGCATCAAAACACAAATCCCCCAATGCGGGTTGGCCGGAAGCTGCCATGGCGGGCGCACTGGGTTTGAAATTCGGTGGCCCCCGTGCCTATGCGGATGGAATGGTGGATCTGCCATGGATGGGCGATGGCCGCGATGTTATCACCCGTGCTGACATTGCAGCGGGACTGGCGCTTTACGACAAGGCACTGTGGATCATGCTCGTTGTTTTGGTGGTTCTGGCCATTGCCCTTTGAGCACTAGCGGCAAACCAGCTGCCACAAGCACCACCCTGTCCGCCACGGCCACAATACGCTGATTGAGCAAGCCTTGCGCATCACGAAACCGCCGTCCCAGTGCCGTATCAGGAACGATGCCCCATCCCACCTCGTTGGAGACCAGCACCACTTCGGCACTGGCCCCAGCCAATTGTTTTGCCAGGGCTGTCGCTGGCGCCTCCCAATCAAGTTCAGCCAGCATCAGGTTGGAAAGCCACAGGGTCAGGCAGTCGACAAGGATGAAGCGCCCCATGCCATCAAGCGCTGCAAGCGTCTGCGGCAGCGCCAGATGTTCTTCATGGGTCACCCAGCCATCACCGCGCTGTATTTTGTGCGCGGCGATGCGGGCGCGCATGTCTTCATCAAAGGCTTGCGCCGTTGCGATGTAATGCTTCTCGCCATGGGCCAGGCTTTCTGCGAGGCGCGACTTGCCAGAGCGCGCACCCCCCAGGATCAGCGTGGCAGTCATTGGTTGACCGGCGGAATGCGGGCGATGAAATGACCGCGCATGGCGTCGGGCCATTGCTTGAAGGGCACTTCACCGGTCTCCGTCGCGCCATGGGCATCGAACCATTGCAGGATCGCCGCCGCCTGCGCCCTGGTCGCTGCATGTCTGCCAGTGATATAGGAAAAGCGCTCGGTGTCGCGAATGGCAACACTGCAACTTTGCGTGCAGTTCCACAGGCAGCTTTGTTCCACCACATCCACATCGGCACGGTCCAACTCTGCCAACAGCGCGCGCAATTCAGCAATCAGGGTTTGCCCGCCCGTTCTGCCATCTTCCGCAAATTTGCTGCCATCCGGGAAGCGGCACGTATTACAGAGAACCAGACTGCGCATTCACATCAAACCCAAAAATCGTTTTGAACATCATGGCCTTCCATGTAGCTTGAAATCCAAACTGTCAACGTGACCAAACCGGCATGAATTTCAATCAAATCGCCTTCCTCGCCTCCGACGCCCCCGCCGCCAGACGTGCCCTGTCACGTCTGGTCAAACTGCATGGCAATGCGGATCTGGCTAAAGCGGACGTGGTTGTGGCCCTGGGTGGCGATGGCCACATGCTGCAAACCATGCACAAGATGGTATCATCAGGCATTCCCGTTTACGGCATGAACCGGGGCACCGTCGGCTTTCTGATGAATGACTATTCGGAAGCCACCCTGCGGCAAAGGCTTGAGGCCGCCGAACTGACGACGATACATCCTCTCAAGATGACGGCATTTGACGCTGCCGGAAAAAAACATTCCGGCATTGCCTTCAACGAAGTGTCATTGCTGCGCCAACGGCACCAGGCCGCAAAAATTGCCATACACATTGATGGCAAAGAACGCCTGGCTGAATTGATTTGTGACGGTCTGTTGCTGTCAACACCCGTTGGCAGCACAGCCTACAATCTATCCGCACACGGACCAATCCTGCCCATCGGCTCACCCTTGCTGGCCCTCACACCCATCAGCGCCTTCCGCCCGCGGCGCTGGCGCGGAGCGATTTTGCCCCGCAACGCCCGCGTCACCCTCACCATCAACGACGCCGAAAAACGCCCGGTCGCCGCCGTGGCCGATCACCTGGAAGTGCGGCAAGTGGCAAAAGTCGAAATCGTCGAAGACAAAAAGCGCATCGTCAAAATGCTCTTCGATCCCGGCCACAGCCTGGCAGAACGGGTATTGAACGAGCAGTTTAGATTTTGACTGGCTTGCCCTCTCCGTCAACGCTTCGCGTTGCCACCTCTCCCGCAAGCGGGCGAGGAAAAGCATTCTTATTTCCTCGCCCGCTTGCGGGAGAGGTGGATCGCAGCGCAGCAGCGAGACGGAGAGGGAAATTTTCAGGCGGCGCGCAGCATATCCGACTTCAATTTTTTCGCGATCTTGCGCACCTTGTCATCGGCAAAGCGGCTTACATAATCCATCAGCTTGGCCTGGTCGCGCGCGCCCAGGGCTCCAAATTGCAACATCAGGACTTCGAGCAGGCGGCGGCCAAAGCCGTCGGCATTCAGGCGCACGTCTTCTTCGCGGGCCTGTGCGGCAACGTCGCTGGCACAGGAAATGATGGCATGACAACCGGTGGGCAACATGGAGCGGTTGAGCAGCGACTTCACGCCTGCAGCGCCGCGTGTCAAAATCAGACCCATCACGCGGTCGGCCTGCTGACCTGACAAATGCCCGAGGGCCGACGCGACAACCTCCATGTCACCCAGACATGCCGCGCGTACAATCAGCGACGGCGTCAACATGTTTTGTGACGCCAGAAACTGCATGCCGAAATTGCGTTCGGCCATGGTGGCTTGTTTCAACACTTGCAACACAGCGCCCTCTTCCGCATCCGCCACCAGATCATTGGCGTCATTGGCAGGCATCCAGCCCCGTTCAGCCATCATCTGCCGCATGCGCACGGCAGCGCGCTTGGCTTGCGTAATGCGAACATCAAGGGGCAAGTCCGCCCGCGTCAGCAGACGGTCCACCACGTCGCCGGATTGTCCAAGCCGTGTATAGATCACATGCAGGTCAGCCGGCGTGAGCGTGACCTTCCTGTTGTTGAGCAGAGCCGTCGCTGCAACAGCAGATCCGGCACGCACAATGAATGTGACAGCTTCCGCAGAAATATCCTGCCGCAGAGCCACGGTCTTTTGCCGCGCGTCATCTCCAATGCGCAGGATGGCCTGCATGTGCCAGGAATTGAGCGATGGCGTCTTGGCCAGAAATGGCAGTGCAATGGCATCTTCATCGGCGATCACCGCGAAGATCAGATCCTGATTGAGATTTTCGACCGTGGTCATTTCGTCAACCAGCGCAACGCGCACATTGCGGTCCACATCTACAGCCAGTTTCATGAGAATGGGTATGACCTGGTCACGTTCAAGCGCCGGCGTATCAGGGTCAGCGATCAGTGCCACCAGCTGCCGCGCCAGGGCCTGACGTGCTTCCCCCTGCCCGCACTCGAGCACTGCTTCCAACACGGTCACATCGAGGCCCGCTTCCTGCTCTATACGCATCCTGATCACCTAGACTTCCCAGACCATTAGGACTTTAGAAATCAGGGCTTAATAAATCGTTCACCACGTTGCCCAAAGTCAGGCTGCGGCGGCCGCCAGCAACACCCCGGATTGGGACAGCTTGAAGCGCAGCAGGTCCAGATCAAACGGCAGCATCATGAATTCAGCAGCGCCATTCAAAATGCTGTCGCCCATCGCAGCCATGCTGGTTTCGGTGGCATAGAGGATCACGACCGGGCGCCCCGTGCTGCGGCCCTGGTGGCGCACCAGACGCAGGAATTCCTTGGCTTCCGGCAGCGCCGATGCCTCCAGCATCACCACGTCGGGCGTATTGTCGTGGCAAAATTGAAGCGCAACTTCAATGTCGGAGAGCTGGTGAGACACCACACCGAGTTCATCCAGAAGGCAGGAAATACGTCCACGCTCAAACGGGTTTTTATCAATCAACACACAGGAAACCATCAGGTCCTTCACTTTCGCAAGTGGCAACCGGCCACCCGTAGAGCGAGTCCTGCGCTTTGATGGTTAACGAGTTCTTAAACAGCATTTCCACAGCTGTTTTCCGGTGTTTAAATTATTGTTTTAAATCGAAGAAAGCACGTTATCCACAAGCTTATCCAC
>CAXTKL010000081.1:0-12233 GCA_964244825.1 uncultured Aestuariivirga sp. | reverse complement strand
TCCGCCGCGCAATCGCCGTGTCGTAGCTTCCCTGCAAGCGCAGCCACCAGCCTTCCGACAATCCAAAGAAACGGCACAGGCGCAAATCGGTTTCCGCGGTGATACCGCGCTTTCCTGCGACGATGTCACCAATGCGCTGGGCGGGAACGTCGATGCTTTTGGCGAGGCGGTATTTCGTCAAGCCAAAGGGTTTGAGGAACTCTTCATCCAGCATTTCGCCGGGGGATACGGGGGCGATATGTTTGGTCATGGTAAAACTCCACTAGTGATAATCAACAATCTCAACATCTTCAGGTCCATCAACGGACCAGCGGAAACAAATTCGAAACTGGTCATTGATACGAATGCTCCATTGTCCCTTGCGGTCTCCAACCAAAGCCTCCAATTGATTGCCGGGCGGAACGCGCATATCGTTGATGTTTGCGGCCAAATCCAACTGGACAAGTTTTCTCAGCGCGGCACGCTCAATCTTCGCCCATCTTCGACTTCGCTCCAGCCGGAACAAGCGTTCGGTTTCTCTTGACCTGAACGATCTGATCATTTTGATTAATAACGTATCTCATTAATAACGGCAAGCATTAATACGATGGTACGAATTCAACAGAGGCAAGTCTCAAAGACACCGCTTGCAACATTCGGACAAGTGTTATATTCACACAAATATAACGAACATCGGAGACTTGATCAATGTTGCGCTTTGTCATTTGCCTGCTTTTGCCTGTCCTGCTGGCCATCACGCCTGCGCAGGCTGAGGACAAGCCACTGGTTGTGTTTGCGGCGGCGAGTTTGAAGACGGCGCTGGATGAGGTTTCTGCGGCCTATGGAGCAGGCAAGGTGACCGTGTCCTATGCTGCGAGTTCGGCGCTCGCCAAGCAGATTGAGGAGGGTGCACCGGCGGATATTTTCATTTCCGCTGATATGGACTGGATGAACACGTTGGGTGAAGCCTCACTGGTGAAAGCCGGCAGTGTGGTCAAACTGCTGGGCAATGAACTGGTGCTGGTGGCCCCGGCTGACTCTGCCGTGACAGGAACAATCGAAAAAGGTTTTGATCTCGCCAAAGCCTTGAACGGTGGCAAACTGGCCATGGCCGATACCAAGTCGGTTCCGGCGGGAAAATATGGCAAGGCAGCCCTTATCTCTCTCGGTCTGTGGGACTCCGTGTCGGCGCATGTGGTGCAGGCGGAAAATGTGCGGGCGGCGTTGAAACTGGTGGCGTTGAAGGAAGCAGCCTTGGGCGTGGTCTATGCCAGCGATGCCGTGGCGGAACCCTTGGTGAAAGTGGTGGGCACGTTTCCGGCAGACAGCCATGTCCCCATTATCTATCCCGTCGGCGTGGTTTCAGCTTCGGCCAATGCACAGGCCGCTGCTTTTATGACCTTCCTGCAAAGCCCCGCTGCCGATGCAATTTTTGCGAAAGACGGGTTTCAGGTGTTGACGCCGTAGACGCCTTGCGTTGACATCGCGCGATTGTCTGGTCATGGACGGAAGATGAGTTGGACTGCGCTTACACCGGATGAATGGTCGGCCATCGCCTTGAGCATAAAGGTGGCGGTGGTGAGTGTGTTGGCAAGCCTGCCCTTTGCCATCGCTGTGGCCTATGGCCTGGCGCGCTATTCATTTCCTGGGAAATCGTTGCTTAACAGCCTCGTGCATCTGCCACTGGTGGTGCCACCGGTGGTCACGGGATATGTTCTGCTGCTGTGGTTTGGCAAGAAGGGGGTCATCGGTGCGTTTCTTGCCAGCTCCCTCGGCTTTGAATTTTCATTTCGCTGGACGGGGGCAGCCCTGGCTTCGGCTGTCATGGCTTTTCCGCTGGTGGTGCGGGCCATTCGGCTCTCCTTTGAAGCGGTGGACCGCAACATGGAGGAGATGGCGGCAGATCTTGGCGCGCATCCCCTCATGGTGTTTCGCACCGTGACGTTTCCCCTCGCCCTGCCCGGCGTGCTGGCGGGCATGGTGCTGGGCTTTGCAAAATCCATGGGTGAATTCGGGGCCACCATCACCTTCGTCTCCAACATTCCCGGTGAAACCCAAACCTTGCCGTCGGCCATCTACAGCTACACGCAAGTGCCGGGTGGCGATGCCCAGGTGTTGCGCCTCACGCTGATCGCGGTTGCAATTTCCTTTGCGGCCTTACTGGCGTCGGAAGTGCTGGCGCGCCGTGTGAGCCGCTCGATTCGCGTGGCGTGATCATTTCAACAGCTTGCGCAGGGCGTCCATGTCCGGCTTGGCCACGGTTTCAGTGGAGGTCTGAATCGCTTGATAGTGCTTCAGGATTTTTAAGCCGAGCGGCGTCAGGCTGGCACCTCCACCCTTGCTGCCACCGGTCTTTGACTCCACCGTGGCTGCGCTGAAGATGGTGTTCAGTTCGTCGACGAGATCCCAGGCCCGTTTATAGGACATTGAGATGCTGCGCGCAGCTGCGGATATCGACCCCTCGCTGGCAATGGCTTCGAGCAGTTTCACTTTGCCGGGCCCCAGACGCTGTCCCGGTCCAAAATCAATCCGTAGACTGATTTTCAGTGCAGGCTTCACGCCCATTCGCCATTTCGCATCAGGGGTTCGGTGTTGCCGTCCCTGGTGATGCCGTCAACATCAAGTTCACCCGACCCAATCATCCAGTCCACATGCACCAGCGATGTATTCATACCTGCGGCGAGTTTCTGTTCCGCTGTCATGTCGGCCGTGCCAGCCATGTTCTGTGCATAGGCTTGGCCGACGGCAATGTGGCTGGCGGCGTTTTCGTCAAACAGGGTTTCATTGAACACGAGACCTGAAGCAGAAATCGGTGAGGAGTGTGGCACCAACGCCACTTCCCCCAGACGCGCCGCACCATCATCTGTCGAAATCATTTTCTGGAACACGTCATTGCCGCGCATCGCGCTGCCTTCAACGATGCGGCCGTTTTCGAAGCGCACCGATATGCCTTCGATCATGGAGCCTTGATAGGACAGTGGCTTTGTTGACCGCACCACACCATCAACCCTTTCGCGGTGCGGCATGGTGAAGACTTCTTCCGTCGGGATGTTGGGGTTACACAGGATGCCGTTCCGCGCCATTGAAGCACCGCCTGCCCAGACATGATTGTCCACAAGGCCCAAGGTGAATTCGGTGCCGGGGCCTTTGTATTTGAGAGCCGAATAGCGCTTGCCGTTGAGCAGCTTCACGCGCGCATGCAGGGCCTTGTTGTGGGCGTCCCAAGCGGCGATGGGATCGGCCACATCGGCTCTGGTGCATTTGAAAATCGCGTTCCATAATTTCTGTATCGCCTCTGTTTCGCTCAAGTTCGGAAACATGTTGCGGGCGTGGCTTGGCGTAGCCGCAGAGATGATGCACCAATTGGTGGCGAAGGACGTAATCAGCTCGATGACGGGCTTGTAGGCCTTGGACCGCGCACGATTTGCCCGCGACAGTTTTTCGGGGTCCTGCGCCGACAACAGGGCCGGGTCTTCGCCGATGATGGCGAGGCGCGCGCAATTGCCGTCTCTGAAGGCTTCGGCCATGCCGTTGAACAGCCACACGGGAGCTGAATCAAAACCGGCATCATGTCCCACCTCATAGCGCATGAGGGTGGCTTGCTCGTCTGCATAGAGGGTGGTGACCAGTGATGCGCCTGCCTTGTAGGCGTGGAAGGTGATGCGGCGTACGAGATCGACGGCTTCAAGTGGTGCCGTGAGCAACAGTTGCTGGCCCGCTTTCAGACCAAGGCCGGACTTTATGGTGAGTTCCGCATATTTATCGAGAAGCCGGTCGTGTGTTGTCATGCAATATCGCCCCCGTGAAGACTCAGCCACCGCTGAGGATGCCTTGCATATAGCTGATTGCACCGGGGCTTAAAGTGTCCTGTGTCTTTGTGAACGTGGCACCACGGGTGATCAGCTTGTCCTGCAAGGTGTTGATCACAGCCGACGGAAGACCTTCGCCTTTTTTGGTCACCAATGCTTCTTCCGCTTCTGTGGACGGGCCTTCCAGCGCTTTTACAAACAGCTCTGCCGCCTTGGCCGGATTTACGGGCAGATTTTCGCCCTTTGCATGCATCATGGCGAGGGCGAAAGCTGCGCGCTCCGACTTCGCATCAAGCGCCTTGTTCATCCAAACAAGCGCTTCAGCGGTGTTCTTCGCAACGCCATCGCCGTTCAAAAGGCTCTCACCATAGTTGAACATCGCTGACTCCTCCCCAAGATCTGCTGATTTCAGGTAAAGTTCATTGGCTTTCTTAATGTCCTTCGGCAGACCACCGATGCCACGCTCATAGGCCCAGCCCAAGTTGTTGATCCCGCCTGCATTGTCCTGTTCCGCTGCTTTCTGGAACAGAGCCACCGCTTTCGCTTGATCCTTGGCAACACCTTGTCCATCATCATACAGCATGCCCAAATTACTCATGGCGTCAGCATCGTCCATTTGCGCCGCCTTGTCATACCACTTTGCCGCTTCCGCCTGGTCCTTCTTCGTGCCCCAGCCATAATCATATAATATGCCGACATAGTTGATGGCCGGCGCGTAGCCCTGATCTGCTGATTTCCTGAACCAAAGCATGGCTTTGACAACATCCTTGGCCACACCTGCCCCATCCATGTAGGCAATGCCGACATTCCGTTGAGCCCGCGCAGATCCTGCTTCCGCTGCCTTTGTGTACCATTCCGTGGCGTTGATAATATCACTGGTGACACCCGCGCCGTTTTCGTAGGCAAAGCCTAAATGGTTCATGGCGATGACGTGGCCCCCCTCAGCTGCCTTGGTATAATTGGCAAAGGCCTTGTCCGGCGTCGAGCCTTCTGCCTGCTGGGCGCGGCCCAGTTGAAAGATCAGACGCAGATCACCGGGAAAAGCTGCAACTCCCTTTTCACAGGCAGCAACGGCAGCCTTGCCATCAATGTCAGCCATTTCAACGCCAGCCAGATCGCCAGGCTTGGTGGTGTCATCGACGGCTGCGGCAAGCTGGTTGCATTGCTTGACGGCCTCATCCTCTGCTGGACCTGCGACGGATGGTGCAACAGAGGCCAGCGCCAAGAGTGAGAGTGTGACAACAAATGCGTTTGCCATTCGGTGCATGGGAGAATTCTTTCCGTGTCGTTTGCCAATACCCCCAACCTCACCTTAGCAAATTTCAGCCCTTCGCCAAGTCCGCTGGTTGCGGCATGGAGATGATGTTGTAGCCCGAATCCACATAGTGGATTTCGCCCGTGACACCGCTGGAGAGGGGCGAGAGAAGATAGAGCCCTGCTCCGCCCACTTCGTCGGTTGTGATGGTGCGGCGCAAGGGGGCGTGGGCATTCTGGTAATTAAACATGGCGCGCGCATCGCCAATGCCTGCACCTGCCAAGGTGCGCATGGGGCCAGCGGAAATTGCATTTACACGAATGGCCCTGGGGCCGAAATCTCCTGCGAGATAACGCACAGACGATTCCAGCGCCGCCTTGGCAACACCCATAACGTTATAGTTGGGCATGACGCGGGTGGAGCCGCCATAGGTGAGTGTGACCAGCGCCCCACCATTCGGCATGATTTCGGCAGCGCGTTTTGCGATCTCGGTAAACGAGAAACAGGAAATGATCATGGTGCGGATGAAGTTTTCCCGCGTTGTGTCGGCGTAACGGCCCTTGAGTTCATTCTTGTCGGAAAAAGCAATGGCGTGGACGAGAAAGTCGATCTTGCCCCATTTTTGTTTCAGCACGGCAAAGACATTGTCCACCGAGGCGATGTCTTCCACGTCACAGGGGATGGTGAGGTCTGAACCGACTGACGCCGCCAAGGGCTCAAGGCGTTTGCCAAAGGCATCACCCTGATAGGTGAAGGCAAGCTCCGCCTCTTGCGCATGAAGCGATTTAGCAATTGCCCAGGCAATGGAATGGTCATTGGCCACACCCATGACAAGCCCGCGCTTGCCCTTCATCAGACCATCAACCATTATCCATTGTACCTTTGCATCACCAAGGTGGCGTTGGTGCCACCGAAACCGAATGAGTTGGACATCACCGTGTCAACTTTTGCGTTATCCAAGCGCTGTCTCAGAATGGGTACATCGGCGAAGGCCGGGTCCAGTTCCTGGATGTGTGCGCTTTCGCAGAGGAAATTGTTCTGCATCATCAGCATACAGTAGATCGCTTCCTGGACACCGGTGGCCCCCAGTGAATGCCCGGTCAGCGACTTGGTTGAGGAGATCGGCGGAATTTTTGTGCCAAAGACTTCGCGCACGGCTTCAATTTCCTTGGCATCGCCGACCGGCGTAGAGGTGCCGTGAGGGTTGATATAGTCGATGTCGCCTTTGACAGTTGCAATGGCTTGTTTCATGCACCGCACCGCACCTTCTCCAGAGGGCGCAACCATGTCGTAGCCGTCAGATGTGGCACCATAGCCCACAAGTTCAGCATAGATTTTTGCACCACGCGCTTTGGCATGTTCGAGTTCTTCAAGCACCACAACCCCTGCGCCGCCAGCGATCACAAAGCCATCGCGATTCTTGTCATAGGCGCGGGACGCGGTTGAATCGTTGTATTTCGAAGACATGGCACCCATGGCATCGAAGAGAACGGACAAGGTCCAATCCAGTTCTTCTCCACCGCCTGCAAACATCACGTCCTGTTTGCCCCACTGAATGAGCTCCGAAGCATTGCCAATGCAGTGGGCGGAGGTCGCACAGGCCGATGAAATGGTATAGTTGACGCCGCGAATGCCGAAAGGAGTTGCGAGCGTAGCCGAATGGGCTGACGACATAGAGGGCGGCACGGCAAAGGGACCCACACGTTTGGGACCCTTTTCGCGGGTTGTATCAGCAGCTGCGACGATGACTTTTGTCGATGGCCCACCCGAGCCCATGATGATGCCGGTGCGTTCATTCTTGACGTCTTTTTCTTCCAGACCTGAATCAACAATGGCCTGCTGCATGGACACGTAGTTCCATGCCGCACCATCAGCCATGAAGCGGCGCACGCGGCGATCAACTGTATCGAGATCATAGTGTGGTTGACCGTGCACCTGACAACGAAACCCAAGCTCCTTATATTTCTCCGCAGCAACAATTCCGGATTTGGCCTCGCGCAAGGACGCGGTAACTTCCTGGGTGCTGTTTCCTATAGACGAGATGATGCCAATTCCGGTGATGACGACACGACGCATCTGATGCTCCTTCGAAATTTAAGCCGCCGGCCCAAACAGGCCGACCTTCATGTCAGTAACCTGATATACCACTTCGCCATCCGCTTTCATGATGCCGTTGGCAACAGCCAGTTTGAGTTTTCTCAAGATCAATCGCGTGACTTCGACTTCGTAGGTCACGGTTTTGATTTTCGGAGTGACCATGCCGGTGAACTTGACCTCACCCACACCAAGTGCACGGCCTTTGCCCTGTTCGCCCAGCCAGCCGAGAAAAAAGCCTGTAAGTTGCCAAAGCGCATCAAGGCCAAGGCAACCCGGCATCACGGGGTCGCCGTGGAAGTGACAGGGGAAGAACCAGAGATCAGGCGTTACATCAAGTTCCGCAGTCACTGAACCAAGACCTGCCACACCACCGTCTTTCTGGATATGGGTGATGCGGTCAAACATCAACATGGGTGGCAAAGGCAATTGCGCGTTTCCGGGGCCAAAGAGCTCACCGCGTCCACAGGTGAGCAGGTCTTGGTAGCTGTAGGATGGCTGTGGTTTGAACATTGTTTTGGGTGACCCTTCGCGTGAAGTTGAGGGGTTTAGCATGGCGGTTCAGCAAAAGGGAATGAGGGCTTTTATCCCAATCAGGAGCAGCAGTTCGCTTTGAGGAGACACAATAAATTTGTTTTTCTGATTGAACCTGCCGCAAGACAGTAAAAGGCGATGATGCGTCCTCCATCGCTAGAAACATATGTCCGAGATGCTCCGGAGCGTTGATTACTTTTGGCACGGAAATTCAGCCAATCATTGAGGGCACGCACACCACAGTCAAAGAACGACAAATCATCCGTTGCAGCGACGCGGGCAGCGTCGAGCATGAAATGCGTGCGCGACTTGTTTTGCGATTCAGCTGCCCTGTCAATCAGGGCGCGGTCTTTGGGCGAAATGCGAAGACTGAGTGTCGATATCGCGGCCATGACCGGATTCCTTGTATGTGTGATGTATATGCATTCTCTGACGCTGTATAGCAACTCACCGACCTGTGACCCAGCACTGGTTGCGTTTGCTCCCGTCATTTTGCTATACGAAGCCATGTTCACAGATATCATTCTGTCAGAAAAGCTTCGGCTTGCAGGCCTCAGGCCGACGCAGCAGCGACTGGCTTTGGCTGAATTGCTGTTTGGCAGCGGTGACCGGCATGTCTGTGCCGAGGACCTGTTTGAAGAAGCATTGAAGGATAATGTGCCGGTTTCACTGGCGACGGTTTACAATACGCTGAACCAGTTCCGGGCCGCAGGCCTGTTGCGCGAATTGGCAATTGAAGGTGACCGGAGCTATTTTGATACCAACACGTCTGACCATTTTCACTTCTTCGACAACGAGAAGCACACGCTGCTGGATATTGATGCGGCCAAGGTTACCGTTTCGGGCATTCCTCCTGTGCCGAAAGGCAAGATTATTGACCGGGTGGATGTGATTGTGCGCTTGCGCGATCTGGATTAGCGCGCGGCGTAAATTTCAAGCGACGGAATTTCGGTGTTGCCGTCTTCGTCGCAATAAAGCCTGCCGGATTTATCTTGCTGGTTTTGCTTCAGTACGTGAAAGCGCAGCATGTTGGACCGTGTCTGAACGGGCGCGGATGCTATATCCAAAACCGGTATTTCACATGTATCTGGCGCGTGTGGTCGTGCGATAAGATCGAGTGCCATGGGGGTGCCTCCAAAGGTAAACAGTCGGATTACAGGCATTCCCCCGGTAAGCACAAAGCTTTTGCCGTTTCGGATAATAACACGTTAACGCATTGGTACAAAGCAGAATTTTTGAGTTCAGCCCCTAGCAACCAGGTGGCGAGATGTTAATTCATCGGTAATCAGCACATTGGCATTGACCAGTTTAATACCGCCTAGCAAGGCGTCAACTTTTTCAATGCCACCCGAGATCATCACGCGTTTGGGCACACGCTTCAAACGCTCGACAGGCATGGACATAACGCGGCGATTGATGGGGTGATCCACGGTGCGGCCGTTGATGTCATAGAAGTTATACAGCATGTCCCCCACGGCACCGGCCTTGATGAGGGATTGCCGTTCCGCTTCTGAGAAAAAGGCGAAACGGAAGGAGGTGGATTCCGCCGACATCGTGCCCACGCTCAACAGCGCCATGTCCATGGTTTCAGACCTGTTGAGCACGTCATCCAGACCGCAGCGTTCGATCAGCGTACGGCGTGTTTCCTCGGAATCGACGACTGCCGGAGCCGCCAGCAGATAGCAGTTTGCCCCTACAATGTTCGCAAATTGCCAGGCAAAGTCAGCCGGATTAAACCGCCGTGCCTGCACAATGCCGCCGAGAAGTGACACGACTTCCATGCCTGTAAGTTCACGTGGACTGAGCGTTTGCAGGGATGCGTAAAGTGTGGCACCCCAGCCTACACCCAGACAAAAATTGTCTGACAGCTGATCGGTGATATACATGCCGGCAGCATTGCCAATGACCTTGGCGGTGTTTGAAACATTTGCGGGTTCAGGCACCACTACGGCATCAATGAGATTGAATTTTTCTTTCAGTTGCGCCTCAAGTTCAAGGCATTCGGCGATATGGCCGGAAATCCAGATCTTGACTTCACGTTGTTTCAAAGCCTCATTGATATTGCGCACCACCGTAACGCGACCAATGCCCAGCTTGTCAGCGATTTCATTCTGGGTCAGGCCTTCGACGTAGTACATCCAGGCGATGCGCATGCGGTTGCGCGCAATACGGCCCGCACCCCGTTCACGGATGTCGGCTTCCCACACTGCATCGTAAATGTCATTGGTCATGGTGGTGGCTCCCCTAGCGGTTTCCAGCCAGCTGCGCCAGCCTCAGGCTTTCTTGCCGATTGTGATAGCTCAAACGTAGCGGTTGATTTTCCCCGATGCGGCAGCGTCCCAAACTGAATTTCATTGAAACCAGGGGCATATCGGGCTTGAATAGCGCAGATTGATAGTTCTTTCGCCGCGTCATCACAAATTTGGCGAAAGTGATTACGAAACATTTGCATTCTAGAAATACATTTAGTAGTCTAATTCAAAATCAAGAATTGACCGCCCTCAAGGGCGGCTTGGGAGGACTGCCAAAATGCCTGTTTTAAGGCTTATCATGTGTGGATTCCCAGTTTCCATTCGCGCAACTGCGCTGAAAACCCTTCGCCATGGCTGGCCTGCCGTGACGCGACGGACCTTACAATCAGGCCAAATCAACGGAGGAAATATATGACGCTTCGCAAAACAGGCCTGACCCGCCGTTCGCTGCTGAAATCTTCAGCGGCTACGGGGGCCGCATTGGCAACGACGGCCGGTGTGAACATGTTCAGCATCAACAAGGCCTTTGCCGACATGAAGAACCCAGCCGACGTGCTGGCCACGCTCAATGTCGGCAAGTTCGTCAAGAAAGAATATCGCGAGCAGTATAAGCTTGGCGACAATGATGAGCTATGGGATCCCAAGAAGGACTGGATCCGCACGGCTGACTGGGAAGCCATCCGCAAGGAACACGCTGGCAAGACAGTGCGCTTCGCCGTGGGTGCCGCTGACCGTGAATCAGCCCAGGACCAGACCCAGCCTTTCGCTGATCTCTCAGGCATCAAGATTGATGTTGTGTCAATTCCAGACGACACCATGTACGACAAGGTTGTAGCAGAATTCCTGTCTGGCAATGCCGGCTTCGACGCCATTCAGTTCTTCTCGCCATGGCTCGGCGACTTCGCAGCCCAGGGCTTCCTGAAGCCGCTGGATGAATATGTGAAGAAGTGGAACCTGCCATTTGATGATTGGTATGAAACCTACCAAGCCAACTATGGCCATTGGGGCGACAAGGGTATCCTCGGCATTCCGTTCGACTGCGACATTCAGCAGGTTCACGTTCGCCCATCGATCTTCAAGAAGATCGGCATCAACAGCATTGACAAGTGGAACACCATTCCGTCCTACGACGAAATGCTCAAGATCGCGCCTGAACTGAACAAGGCTGAAAAAGGCGTTGCTGGCATGGGTCTTATGGCTGGCCGCGGCTTCTGGGCAACCTATGCCTGGGAACATATTGCCGCCCAATACGGCATGATGTTGTTCAACGACAAGTGGGAACCCATCTTCAACGGCGATGCCGGCGTGAAGGGCCTGGAAATGCTGAGCGCCCTCTCCAAGCATGCCATCGAAGGCGTTGCCGCTGCCGACTGGCCAACCAACCGCGCAGCCATGCTCGGCGGTCAGATTGCTTGCAACATTTCGTGGCAAGACACGGGCACACAAGCCACACGTCCTGACCAGTCGAAGATTGGTGATGACATTGTGACGATCTATGAACCACGCGTGAGCGGCGGCACCTATGCCCCACCAAACATCGCTGGCTCAACGTCGGTTGTTGCCTCCACATCGCCAGAGCCAGAAGCGGCATTCCTCATGCTCGCCTTCTTGACCACATCGTCGATCATGGCCATGAACGAAGCCAACGCCAACGGCGTGGCACCTGGTACCAAATCAGTGCTTGCAAACGAAAAGCTTCGCAGCGTTTCGCAACCAGCCAAGGTTTGGGCCGAGTCTTTGGATTATGCTTGGTGCGCACCACGCATTCCGTCAGGCTTCCAGGTCGAGCAGGAAATCGGCTTCATGATCAACGACGTGATTGTTGGCAAGGCCAAGCCGAAGGAAGCGCTTGATGCGGCAGCCGCCAAGGTCAAGTCGATCATGGAAAAGAACGGCTTCTACAAAGGTGCCGACCCCATGAATTATGCCGCAACCGAACCAGGCCTCTGGATCGGCAAAGGCAAGAAGCTGCCATTCTAATCACTCCCTGGCCTCGTGGCCGGGGGAAACCCCGGCCATTTTTGTTACGTGCGCTATCTGTGGTGACGAAGGGACCTCATCCGGCCCGTTGGGCCACCTTCCCCAGAGGGGAAGGGCAGAATTTCTGAGGGCGGTATCTGACTTCGCGCTTCTCCCCTGGAGAAGCTGTCGCGAAGCGACTGATGAGGTCCCTTCGTTGCCCAGTGTATCTATTCGAAAAACCATTTGAACATTTTACCTGATCCCAATTCTGGCGCAATGTAACTTTCATGACCACCACCACGCTCCCACGCCCCATCCGCCGCCGCAGCGCCTCTTCGCGCAAGGCCT
>CAXTKL010000080.1:0-12541 GCA_964244825.1 uncultured Aestuariivirga sp. | reverse complement strand
TTGCAATCATTCCACCTGCATCCACGACTTCAATATTTTACTGTGCTACTTGCTCGTAGCGACGCCCAAATAGAGTTTTATATGATGCGTTCCTTCGGAAAGGCGAGCATCAATGACAAATTCTCCGGTAGAAGCGCGCTTCACAACTGGAGACATGTCGCTTGCAGGATGTTCTCCGCGCAGCATCTGAATTTCATATGTAGTTTTCTGAACTTTGACAGTCATTGACGCCTCGTTCCACGCGGCAGGCAAGCAAGGTTTCAATGTCAACTTCTTGCCCTTCATTGTCAGGCCCAAAATGGCCTCCAATCCTGCACGATAAAACCAACCTGCAGAGCCTGTGTACCAGGTCCAACCCCCCATTCCTGTATGAGGTGGCGTGGAATAGACATCAGCTGCGATCACATATGGCTCGACACGGTAATTTCTGGCGTCCGCTGCGTTTCGAGCGTGATTGATGGGGTTGATGATTTCGAAGAGCTCCATAGCACGCTCAGCCTGATCAAGCATCGCATGGGCGAAAATTGACCAGATAACACCATGTGTATACTGGCCTCCATTCTCGCGAATACCAGGCGGATAGGCTTTGATGTAACCTGGTTCCTTTTCGGTCTTGTCAAATGGCGGTGTAAACAACAGAACAAGTTTTTCCTGTGCCTTCACGAGCTTATTGTAGGACTGGTCCATGGCTTGCATTCCACGTTTCTGAGATGCTCCACCGGATAGAACAGCCCATGACTGTGCGATCGCATCAATGCTGCATTCTGCATCCGCAGATGACCCCATGGGGGTACCATCATCGTAAAAAGCCCGCCGATACCATTGTCCGTCCCAACCATGTACTTCAAGGGCGGCTTGCAGAGTCTCAATGCATTGAGTCCAACTTGTGATGCGCGCAGAATCATCACGGACCACCGCCACGGCAATGAAATCTTTCAATGTCGCAAGCAAAAACCATCCGAGCCAAACGCTCTCACCCTTGCCGCCTTCGCCCACTTGGCTCATGCCATCATTCCAGTCGCCGGTGCCCATCAACGGCAGGCCGTGATCACCAAATTCGAGCCTGATGTCCAGTGCCCTGGCGCAATGTTCATAGAGGGTCGCAGTTTCGTCTGATTGTGAAG
The DNA here is from genome assembly GCA_964244825.1 of uncultured Aestuariivirga sp. GTDB lineage: Bacteria > Pseudomonadota > Alphaproteobacteria > Rhizobiales > Aestuariivirgaceae > Aestuariivirga. Next base: position 11,417 of record CAXTKL010000080.1, on the reverse strand, counting down.
GCAGAAAGAACACATCATGTTCTCCGGGTACCAACGCTTGTCCCTCAAGGAAAGGCACGACTTCATCGAAAATAGCGAAATCATCAGTAACCTGTGCATAGTGGTTCGCACAATTGGCGAGCCAAACAGTGTCGTCAGAAATCCGGGTGCGAACGCCCATTCCAGTTGCCGGTAACCACCAATGCTGAACGTCACCTTGCAGGAATTGCCGGCTGGCAGCGCGTAAAATATGTTCCCTCGAAATTTCGGGCCTGCACAACAACAACGCCATTGAATCCTGAAGTTGATCGCGGAAGCCGTAAGCGCCGCTGGCCTGGTAGAATCCGGATCTGGCCCACATTCGGCAGGCAAGCGTCTGATACGTCAGCCACCCGTTCATCATGATGTCGAACGATCGATCGGGCGTCTTGACTTGAACAGCACCTAACGTTTCGTTCCAATAGGAGTTCACGTCTTTCAGCACATCGGCAAATCGTGTTTCACGATAACGCGCGATCAGCCTTTGCGCTTCCGGCAGATTGGCTGCAGCTCCCAACACCAGGAGAATTTCAACCGTTTGACCTGCCGCCAGACTGATTTTACATTGCAAAGCGCAACAAGGGTCAATTCCCGCTCCCGTAGTGTTCGATAGGGGAGTATTTAACGACAGTGCGCTTGGATTTTCCAAACTGCCGTAGCAACCCACAAATTCGAGGCGACTGCCCGTCCATGCAGTCTGCAGTCCTTGCATGTCGGCAAAGGCAATTTGCTCATTGCCACCCATTTTCCATTTATTGCGCGCCAACATGGCGTTGGATGATTCATCAATCATCGTGGTCACAAAGGGAGCCGATGCAGCGCGGGACCGTCCCAAAACCCACTCGGCATAGTATGTTAAAGACAGTTTCCGCTCTATTCGGCCTTGGTTGGAAAGCGTCAGGCGCATCATTTTTACAGAGTCAGCAAGTGGAACGCATTGGGTGAGATCCATCTGTAAATCCTGAATCCGTCGCTCATAAATTGTGTATCCAAATCCGTGCCGTGTGAGATGTGTACCTTCGCCTGAACGCAATGGCGACAGTGTAGGGGAATACAACGCCCCGCTAATTTCGTCGCGAACATAGATCACTTCTCCCGGGGGATTACTGACGGGATCATTGCTCCAAGCTGTGATCTGGCTTTCGCGAGCATTTTCAAACCAAGTGTAACCGCCCCCGTCTGCCGCAGCATGAAATCCGAAAGAAGGATTGGCAACGACATTGATCCACGGTGCTGGCGTAGGAACTTCGGAGGTGGGCATGACAACATATTCCCTACCCAGCGCGTCAAATCCACCGATGCCGTTGTAGAATTCAAGATGTGACGTTTTCAACACAGGCGATTTTGCATCCGCGATAGTCATTGGTGAAGCTGATCTATTAACTACCGGCGCCAATGGTCGTGTAACATTCAATTGCCGGACGAGACTTCCACGGCGAGCATAAACAACAACTCTGGAAATCGCCGCCAATACACGGAGTGTCTCTGGCGGCATGAGATCTGCACGTACCGCATAGATTTTCCCCTTGTTTACTTGGGGAGTGATTTTTCGCGCCATCTCTTCGATTTGGACTTGCAGATCCTGGACGTAAGATGACATTCGGTCATTGAGAATGACCAGATCAAACGTGACATTTTTTGCCTGCAAATATTCGTAGGCTTGCAGGAGCTGGCGCACAATTTCGACGTCATTAATATCATCAATGCGAACCAGCAGAATCGGCCGGTCACCCGATATGCCCAGTGGCCAAAGAGACGATTGAGCTCCAATGTCTTGGTTCAAAACCTTGGGAGGTAATCGTAATGCCCCATTTGTGTAAATGATGTGGCTGGCCAAACTCTGATAGAGCTGGGCTTCTTGAATGGATATTGACATGTGCCGCAACTGAATTTGACCTTGCGTCCATGCCAGCATCAAAGCGCGGTCATAGGCGGCCGATTGTCGATGCCGGTCCACCAAATCCAGCAACATTTCCCGCGACTCCGCAACGACTGTCCAAAGTGTAAATGTCACAAGACGACCAGCTGGAATTTTCAAACGATAACGGAGCGCAAAAATGGAATCGAGACTATGTCCCGATGTATTTGATAATTTGCCATTGCCGATCATTGCCACTGGCTTGCGTGTTGTGTTGCCACTCCCGATAAATTTAGCCCGGTCGGTCTCAAATTCGGCAGACCCAACAACAGTACCATTCACGAGAGCAAATTGTGCCGCCCAAATTCTTTGATCGCTTGAAGATCTCGTACGCCGAGATGCCACAATTGTGTCTGACTCTTTAATGTATTCTGTTTCAACAAATAACTTGGAAAATGCCGGATGCGCGATATCTGATTCCTGCGGAGCCAAAACGATCTCAGCATAAGTGGTCAGTTCAACTTCACGGAGTGTCAACCCACTGTTGGCTATCGTAATACGTCGAGCTTCGGCATTGTCTTCTGTCGAAACAACACACTCTAACGTCGTCGTGAACACGCCGTCGCGTCGTTTGATCTCAGCCTTTTCCTCATAGAATGAAACTTGATACTCGTCAGCGGCAGCGCCCGTTGGCATATGGCCTGCAGACCAAATCAGACCCGTCCTTACGTCTCTCAAATAGATGAACGAACCCCAATCATCTTTGACGCTGTCTTCACGCCAACGCGTAATGGCCTGCCCCTTATATGTGCTTTGGCCACTCCCAGCTAACGTCAGCATCACATTGTATTGCCCGTTTGAAAGGACATGCGTGACTGGCGAGTTTGCGCTCAAGGAGGAGAATATTCGCGCTGAATTTGCCTGCCCTTCTTCGATGATTGGTTTGGGCGTCGTCAATTCTGCTGATTTGTATACATCGGGATTGGCGCGCGGCGCACGCTCTTGAAGGAGAAGTTCTGAAGCCCTGACCAATGGCTCTTTATGAAAGCGCTCCCGCACATCACCATTCTTGACGGCATTCAAGATCGCAACAATCGTCATGCCTTGATGATGTGCAAAATAAGCGCGTACCACGGATTTGACCTGCCCGCTGCGATTTCGAGACCGGGTATAGTCGAGGGCTTCATAGAAGCCGTAGAGTCCGAGCCCACCTTCACGCTTTAGAAGTTCAAAATTCCTTGCCGCAGGTCGTGGAGCAATCATTGCAGCCAATCCAGTTGCATAAGGTGCGATGACAAAATTGTCAGCCAGTCCTCGCTTCAAACCGAGGCCGGGGACGCCGAAATTGGAATACTGGTACGTGAACTCAATGTCGCGTGCATTGAATGCGGACTCGGAAATTCCCCACGGAATACTAAGTAGTCGGGCGTATTCGATCTGCCGATCAACAACAAGTCGCGTGGTTTGATCGAGCAATCCGCCTGTTGGCGCCCGCATGACAAGTGAAGGCATCAAGTATTCAAACATTGAGCCCGACCAGGACATCAACACTGCACCGCCTTTGACGGCCGTCGTGCTGCGACCAAGCCTGAACCAGTGCCTTGTTCTCAAGTCTCCCTTTGCAATGGCAAAATAACTTGCCAAGCGCGCTTCGGACGCCAGCATATCATAACAACTCTCATCTTGCGATGAGTCAGCAATACGATAGCCAATTGATAAAAGTTGTCTTTGGGAATTGAAGAGAAATCCGAATTCCATATCCATCGCATATTTTCTGATCTGAATCGCCAGAGCTTGGAGATGTCGCCGAGTTGTCTCATTGAGCACGCCAATATCCTTGAAATGGCTTTCGATGGTCTCGCGGAGTGTGTCCGCCCAGCTGACAAGTTGAATTGACAGCGGGGTACTATGCTCTCTGGAAAAGGTCGATATCGTTGCCAGCAAGTTGGTTGCCTGTACCGCAAAATCAATCAGTTTCATCGAAACTGTTTCAGGCTCTTGGGTTGATCTGAGGATGGATTTCCGCAAAGCATGTAATTGTTTGTCAAATTGCTTTCTGAGGGGCCTGAGACCGCGCCGATCGTCGGGTATTGCCAACATATCTTCTTCGAGAATATCAAGAATGTCTTCGATGCCTGCAAGGCTATCCATGGCGTTGGGCGGTTCGTCGTTCCATTTTTCGCAGTAATTTGATAAGGCGATCAAATGTCCAGCAAGATTGCCACTGTCGACCGTTGAAATATATTTTGGTTCAAGGGGCCGCAAATCGGCAGTATCGTACCAGTTGTAGAGATGCCCGCGAAATTTTTCCAGACGCCTCACAGTCGCCAGAGTTGCCTCGATTTTTCGAATGCAATCTGACAGCCCAATCCAGCCAAACTCCCGCGCGCTCGCGATGGACAGCAAGTAGAGCCCAATGTTGGTCGGCGAAGTGCGATGCGCAAGAATTTGATTTGGGGTTTCCTGCAAGTTATCAGGCGGGAGCATATTTTCAGTCGCAGTCGTGAACGTCTCGAAAAACCTCCACGTTCGGCGACCTACACGTCGAAGATACTTACGGTCACTCGGAGACGCGGCGAGAGCATCTTCAAGTAGTGCTGACTTGCTCATCCAGCTCGCAGCGACTGGTGCCAAAAACCATGCAATTGCAAAGGGGGTTGTGGCCAACCAGAACCCTTCAGCGCGAAACACCCCAAAGAATACCGCAACAAATGCGGCAGCGACGCTTGAAGCCATCAAGCTATAGCTGTTGAGGAGTCCTTCCCGGTGACCGGCGTTTGCCTGCGCTGCCGTTGTCCATTCCAACAGGTTTTTTCGACTGACTGTGAGCCGATAGATTGTGCGTATGATCGCGTCAAGCATGAGCCCAGCATGATGTCCGACGAACATGATATTCGATGTCACAATTGCCAATACTCGACCTAAATCCTCTAACGCCGTGTTGAATCGGTTCAAAAGTGTGGCCTGCTGTCCGCCACTTAAAACGACGGAAAAACTTGGCATCAACAAAGGAATCAGTGCGGACAAGATGAGGAACATCGTCCAAAGGAGGGTTTCACGCAGTGACGCAAATGCCCATATCAAGACGAAGCCTGACACGATTGCCACTGGCGTGAGTGACCGCCGCAGATTGTCAATCATCTTCCAGAGACCCAAAGCGGGCATATCTATTCGTTTGAATCTGAACATCCAGGGCAACAACTGCCAATCACCTCGTGTCCAACGATGTTGTCTGGAGGCTGCCACGGCATAGCGTTCAGGATATTCCTCGACCACTTCAATGTCCGTCACCAGGCCTGCGCGTGCAAATGTGCCTTCAAAAAGGTCGTGGCTTAGCATTGTGTTGTCTGGAATTTTTCCGGTCAAAGACGCTTCGAAAGCATCGATTTCGTAAATTCCTTTGCCAGCAAAAGACCCTTCTCCGAACAGGTCTTGGTAAACGTCCGACACAGCAAATGCATAAGGATCAATGCCACGAATGGAAGAGTAAATGCGCTGAAATTTTGATCCCAATCGTCTCACTGGCAACGATGGCGTGACACGGGGCTGCAAAATGGCGTAGCCTTCTGTGACGCGACCCAAAGACTTGTCAAATTTTGGATAATTGAGCGGATGGGCAAGCTTCCCGACAAGTCTCCTCGCGGCGTCGCGTGGTAACCGCGTGTCTGCATCGAGCGTAATGACAAACCGAATTGAATCGGGAAGATTGTCCGAAACAGTTGTGAAGCTCGTATCTGTGGCACCCCGCAGCAGGCGATTGAGTTCATGCAACTTGCCGCGCTTTCGTTCCCATCCCATCCATCTTTCTTGTTGTGGGTTCCATCTTCGCGAACGGTGCAACAACAGGAAGCGATCTGTCTCGTGACGACGGTTCAACCCAAGGATAGCGTCATTGACCTGTTGAAGCAGCACCTCATCCGATGGCTGCAATTCTGCGTCGGCATCCAGCCAGTCTGTTACCAGCGCAAAGTAGAGTTCGCCATCTGCGTTTGAAAGAAAATGAACTTCCAAATGTTCGGCGAGGTCTTCGATCTCATCACTCGAGCTCAAAAGCGACGGAATAACGACGAGCGTACGCAGATTGCGGGGAACGCCTTCACGCAAGGCAAATCCAGGCAAGACAGCTGGATGCAACGATTTTGCTATAATGAGATTCATCACTGAGACGCCAAAATCCAACGCCGGAAAGAGCGACAACAGCGCAATGGCAACGACAAATGCAGACAAACCATCCCGCGAAACAAAAGGCCAAAGAGCGAGAAGCAAAGCAATCGCGGTCGAAAGTGATATTCCCCCAATGTACCCCGCAAGGCCGGCTTTGCGTATTTTATCCCTAAGGCGACGCAATATTGGGGGTCGGAAAGCTATACTCTTTTCAAATTCTGGCCGACCGGCACCAATCAAGTGGAATCCAGGATCTTGCCCATTCATTGCGAGGACGCGGCGCGCAATGTCCAATTCATTCGCGTTGGAACCGCGGGCCAATTCTTCAATTGCTGTGCGGTACAGTGTGCGGCTTGGAAAATCCATAGCGCCATAATCGGCGTGGCTGCGCATCAACTTGTCTACCAAGCTGACTGAATCAAACCAGGATTCCCAATTTATATCCGAAATAAGCCGGAGACTTGTGACGATGTTTCTGATGGTTACGTTTGCCGCACCTTGCCGCAGGTGTTCCTCACTTACTGCGTTTTCGAAACTGTATCCCAGCTGCGCTGTCTTAAGCTTCAGCCATTCGAGCGCAATTGAAGCCAATGCCGTTTGCTCCCGCAGCCTCTGTATGAGTTGCACCGCAAATTGCTGGGTGACGACGGGCTCACCAATCTCGTCAAAAATTGAGGCCATGTTACGGTTGGAATCATCTACCTTCAAAAGGTAATCCGCAAAAACATTGGCAGCGTCGCGACCCTGCCGAGCCTCGACGATGCGTTGCGAAACGCGTCGCATGTTTTCAATCAATATGAGTCGAAGGCTGATTGCGACAGCCCACAGCTCACCAATTGTCAGTGGCTGTACGTCCTGATAGGCGTTAACAAAATCAGTAAGTGAATCTGGGTCAAAACGACTGTCGGTGTGAGCCACATAAGCCCATACAAGACCAAAAATGCGGGGATGACCTGCAAGAGGTCCATTCGCCAATTTGGGAAGTTGTCTGTAGAAGCCGCGGGGAAGATCAGCTCTGGTTTGACGAACGTGTTGTTCAACCACGTGGTAATTGTCGATCAACCACTCTGCAGCTGGTGTAACACTTTTTCCTTCAGACGCGGCAACGGACAAGTCTCGATAGGCTTCGCGCAGAACTGTTGCGTTCAAATCCAATCGATCAATAATCGAAAAGACTTTCGAAGGTGTTTTTGTGACGCCCTGGCTTTCAGCCAAGCTATGGGCGTGTTGTCTGAAGCGTTCCGTCCCGAATATTTCTGCGGAGATCGCGTCGGTCTCGTTCCAAGTATTGTTGTCACGCCAGGCTTTTTTAGCAAACAGCGTTGACATCACTTCGCAATCTCCACACAGCATGACGGCTATACGGACAACAACGCACAGGGAACGAAATTGTTCCCTGAACCATCTTGAATTTGAAGATTTTTAAATCCTCGGCAAGTTCGACGCAGTCAAAAGAAAGCCCACCGACAGGTGAGTTTTCTCTTTAAAAAATACCTTGTCTTCAATATCAATTCGCAGCTGCATTCAAATCAGCAAGCAGTTACTTATCAACTATTGCGATAGGTCTGTCGTCGCCTGCCGATAGCTCTTGGTGCCAATGTCCTGTTGGATCTTCATAAGTTATATCCACGTCTTCACCTGGCTGCTTTTGCTCATGAGCGGCCTTTTTCGCAGCAGTTGAAGCCAATTTCTGCGTGGCATAAACTTCAGAAAAAGTTCCGTTTGCACGATAAGCCCAACCGCTTTCATGCTGTACGATCTTATAAGCAATTTGTTCGATCGTCATTGGCCTGCCCTCGCTTTTTGCCCTAAGTCTTGTGAAACTAAGCTTGGATTTTTGTGTTCGACTGAGGCCGACGTAATTGGTTGCATTAACGCTTGCGCGTCTTCAAAGTTCCATGGGGCAACTCCTTGGTGCAAATGAATTGGTAACAGAGTCATATGCCTTTTCAGCGATCGTGGCCAACTTTCGTCTCCAATCCAAAGAGGAAATAAGTGGCAAATTGAGCAATCTTACTATACGCTCTTTCGTGGGTTGCCTTGCTAAATTGTGGGCGTTTATGTGAAAAATAAGCATGTTTTGCCGTTAAACAATGTCCAGTCTTCAAGCGTTCTTGCAGAATATGGCATTCTGGATAGCGCAGCTGAAACTGGCTATGATGATATTGCAACATTGGCCGCGCAGATATGTGGAACGCCTGTTGCCTATGTGAGTTTCATTGAAAACAACAGGCAGTGGTTTAAAGCCAAGCTTGGTTTCAGCATGTCAGAAAATACTCTCGACAAGTCATTTTGTCTTCACACACTGCGCCAAAGCGAAATGCTCGTAATTCCCGACCTGGTACTTGATCCCAGGACAGAACAAAACAAGCTTGTCACCGATGATCCCCGACTGAGATTTTACGCAGGTACATTGCTCAAAACACCTGAAGATATTGTCTTGGGAACGCTTTGTGTGATGGATGTTAATCCGCACCCAAATGGCCTTACGTTGGAACAGCAAAAAGCAATGCTATCCTTGACACGTCAGGTCATGGAGTTGCTGGAATTGCGGCGAACGGTGCGTGAGCGGGATTCGGCGCGCGTCGAGCTGCTTGCCAGCGAGCAGAGATATCGCACGGTCTTTGAAAGCGCAGTTGATTATGCAATCGTTGTGATGGATCAAAATGGCATTATCACCGATTGGAATGAAGGCGCGGTGCGCATCTTCGGTTGGACTCGTGATGAGATTTGCGGCTCATCAATCAATGTATTTTTTACCCCGGAAGATCTTGAAGCCGCCATTCCTCAACGCGAAATGAACACCGCCCTGCTGCAAGGACACGGAGCGGATGAACGCTGGCATGTGCGAAAAAGCGGAGATCGCTTTTGGGCCAATGGTGAGATGATGCCCTTGCAGGAGATCAATGGAAACACGACTGGCTTTGTCAAAATTCTCCGGGACAAAACAAAACAACGTGAAGCTGACGGGCAAAGAAATGCCCTTTTTGAGTTGTCTGAAAAACTGCGAACAGCACATACGAGCGACGATGCTCTCGATGCCGCTGTTACGGTCCTGAAAAAGCACGTCGCATTTGATCGCGCCGGATTTGGCAGGATCGATGCCTTGGGACAGGTGATCGACATTGAAGAAAGCTGGTGCGCTGACAATGTACCCCCATTCGTTGGACCCATTCGATTTTCAGATTTGGGGGAGAATGGCAGTCGCGTTGCGCGGGGGGAAATACACGTCGTGGAAGATTTTGAGGACGTTGCCTTATCCTCCAAGAGCAAGGACACATTTAAAGCATTAAAGTTGCGTGCTGCCATCCACGCTCCATTGATGCAGAACGGGAAGCCAATTGCCGTTTTCAGTGTAAATTCACAGCACAGACAAAGCTGGACAAGTTATGAAATTGACTTGGTGCGAGCCATTGCTGATCGTACGCATGCAGCCCTGGCTCGCATTGAAGCAGAAGCACAGCAGCAGATACTGAATGGAGAACTCAGTCATCGGTTGAAAAACACACTCGCAATGGTGCAAGGCATCGCCAATCAAACACTCAGAGGGATACCGGACACGCGGGCCCTGCGTGCTTTCGAGCAGCGTTTGTTGGCATTGGGTGCAGCACACGACATTCTCTTTCAACATGATTGGGCTGCTGGAAAGATACATTCATTGGTCAGTGCGACTTTGGCTCTTCACGCCGATAAAAGTCAGTTTACGATGAAAGGGCCTGACATTGAGCTTGGGCCGACGGCGGCCGTCTCCCTATCATTGCTTTTGCACGAGTTGGCGACCAATGCCGTGAAACATGGAGCACTTTCGCGTGCTTCAGGAAAAGTCACGGTTAATTGGGAGTTAAGCGGAAGCACCAACGAACAATTTTTGAAATTGTCTTGGCGCGAGCGTGGAGGGCCGCCTGTTTCCGAACCAACTCAAAAAGGTTTCGGTTCAAAACTCATCGGAAATGGGCTGGCCGGTACGAAACAAGTTCAATTGAAGTATCATGTTCGGGGTTTTGATGCCGAGTTCCAGGCGCCCCTGTCAGTATTGCGTGCAAGCAACATGGAACACTAAGCGAAGCTAACGATTTTACACTAACTCCGCCGAAGGGTAGAAGGCTGATCTTACGCGCGAAGAGTACTGCCATACATTTGCAAATCTATCTGTTCTAATCCAACGGCTGGACAACTTGATCTTTATCCAATCTCGTTGAGTGATTGATGTGACTGCGTTGGTGTTGGCTGCGAAGAAGCGCCATGCTTTGCAAGTTTTGCCAGCGATGTCTTCATCGGTGTTGAAGATGATGTTGGAGAGTTTGTTCTTGCGCAGATACTCCCGGATATTTTCTGCACTGTTCAGTTCTGGTGCATAGTGTGGCACGCGGATGAGGGTGAAGTTATCCGGTATCCTGAGCCTGATACTGCGGTGGTCGCCTGCGCCATCCAGCAAGATGACGGCATGGGCATTTTCGGCGACGACCTTACTGATGGCTTCAAGATGTTGATTCATGGTTGCGACATTGGCCTCGGGAACCACGATGGCCGCCGTTTTGGCTGTTGCTGGACAGGCTTCACCAGACAGATAGGCCCAGGAACAATGCTGGTCGCGTGGTGCTTTGGACGTGATCCACGCTTGGCCCTGATGCGGGTCAGGGTGCTTTGCTGGCCGATGCGGGCTTCATCCCCCGCCTTCGCGACGGCAGGCTCTGGAACCAGATTTCAAGCGGTTTGCCAGCGGCTTCCGGGGGAATGGCTTGTGCCAGCGTTTCGGGGAAGTTTTTTTGAAAGCCTCCTTACTTGGTGACAGTGCGTTCGTGCACCTCCACCCCAAACTGCGTCTTCAGTTCATCGCGCAAATCCACCCGCCGCCAGCGCACAACGTGATGGACCGCCGGATCAGGTCGAGCCTCAATCATAGCCGACAACGCCTCTTTCTCCCGTGCCCCCAGCGGGCTCTTGTGGCCGCTCGTCCGCCGCTCGCGCAAACCCGCAATCCCTTCGGCATTATAGTGGTGGACCCAGTTGCGCAAGGTCTGCCTGTCCATGCCACAGCTGCGGGCCGCAGTTTGTCTGTCCACGCCCTCCAGAACCAAGGCAATCGCCAGCATGCGCCGGACAATCAACGACTTCGTCTATTTCTTCGCAAGCTTGCGCAACTCCGCCGCAGACAAATCCAAACGTGTAATCCGCACAGCTCCAGATATCATTGACCGCCATCAGGTGAGGTCAACAATGAATCACCATTTAAAGGATTTGGGAATCCCCTACACAGTCATTCATCCAGCCGTTGGTGTCAGATTAATCGATGGTGAGTTTTTGGTGAGTTTGAATTTGAGTTGGTGTGACGATTGACGCTTAAGTTTCTGAAATCATTGGCGCACCCGACAGGATT
>CAXTKL010000079.1:0-12673 GCA_964244825.1 uncultured Aestuariivirga sp. | reverse complement strand
TCAGAAAATATGTGATCGTCGTCACCACACGCACTTTTTTCTGTACCTGCTTCTCTGGACGATCATTGGGTATTTCGATTGCCGGTGAAATTTCGATGATGCCCTGGTTAGCGCTTTGAATATCGCCGACTTTGGCGCCTGATTCCACCGCGAACTTGTCGGCGGCTTCCTTGGCGCGTTTGGTGGCTTCGGTGAGCATTTCGCCTTTCAGGTCATTGACGCCGGTGAAGATGAAGGATGGCCCGGCATTGTAGGCATCGGCGGAGAAGACCACGCCGGACTTCAGCAAGTCACCAATGGTTTTGGCGGACGCAAGAAGCTTATCCACGTCGGATGAGCGGACCAGCATGTCTTCCGTGAGAACGAAACGGCTCTCTTCGGGCACACCCTGGGAATTGTAGCCCGCAATGCGGTCTTCCACCTGGATGTTCTGCACTTGCATATCCGCATCGGCAAAGCCGCCCTTGGTCAGGAAGGATTTGACGGATTTTTCCGACAGCTCCAATTTCCCGCGGGCATCTTCCAAAGTTGGGCCAGTGGTGACAAAGCGGATGGGCCAAAAACCGAGGTTGGCTTTGACCTCACGTTCTGCCAGTCCCTTGACCGTAACAACGCGGAAACCGAGACGGCTTTTGACCAGCGCATCGCCAGCAAAATAACCGCCAGAAGCAACACCAAGGCCGATTAGACCGCCAGCGACGACACGAGACAGGGATGACATGATTTCTTCAGACTCTCAAAGCGCCCCCGCGCTTCGACGGCGAATGTCGCCGGGCATTGTGGTGCGATGATGGCGGTGGAATTGCGGCCGTGGGGCCGTTAACCAAAGTTAACACTTTACTAACAACCTGTATCATCGCAGGATTATGCAGATGCTGCGTTTGTGTAAGGAGTTGTCATGCGTATGTTTGCCCCCGTGATGTTTGCCATGTTGGCGTTTTCCACTGTTGCTGAGGCTCAGGACTTTACCAGTTGCCGCACCCAAGCCACTCTGGCAGCTGACGAATGGGTGAAGGGCAATATTATTTCCGGCAGTGAAGCTGCTCTGATGGAACCTGCTCCTCTTGTGATTATCGCTTATGGCCATAAATATGGCGCCGCCCGCAATGCCATGGACATGGAGACATTGCGCCCCCGTATGCTGGGCACGCTGGTGATCCAGCGCAACCAGGTTTACAAGGAAGAGTTGGACCGCTGCCTTGGCCACTTCACGGTGAAAATCATTGGCGTGGAACCCTCCACATTCAAGCGGTTGACCAGAAAGGCCCCCTGGCCAGAAACAATCCGCTGACTGGCCGTTTCCCAGCACCAGGCTTTTCTGTTATGAGGACGCTTCACTTGCTGGAGCGCCCTTGCCATGAACAAGCCAACCAAATGGGAACCGTCACCCAATAACCTTGAACCGTTCTGGATGGGCTTCACGCCGAACCGCGCCTTCAAGCAGAACCCGCGCCTCATTGCCCGGGCCAAGGACATGCATTATTTCGACATGCAGGGACGGCCCTTGCTGGATGGTTCGGCAGGGCTCTGGTGCTGCAATGCGGGCCATTGCCGTGAGCCGATTGTAAAGGCGATCCAGACATCTGCCGAGGAACTGGACTTCGCACCGACCTTCCAGTTCGGCCACCCCAAGGTGTTTGAACTGGCCTCGCGCCTGTCACTGATGGCACCTGGTGACTTGAACTATGCCTTCTTTTGCAACTCGGGTTCGGAAGCAGCAGACTCCGCCCTCAAGATTGCGATTGCCTATCACCGCGCCAAGGGCCAGGGCACGCGTACGCGTTTGATTGGACGTGAGCGCGGATATCATGGCGTCAACTTTGGTGGCATTTCCGTGGGCGGCATGGTGGCAAACCGCAAATGGTTCGGCTCCCTGCTGGCTGGGGTCGACCATCTTCCCCACACTTACAATCGCAAGGAACAGGCCTTCAGCCGGGGGGAACCGGAATGGGGTGGCCACCTTGCAGCTGAACTTGAAAAGTTGGTGGTGCTGCATGATGGCTCCAACATCGCGGCGGTGATTGTGGAACCAATGGCGGGATCAACCGGCGTGTTGCCGCCGCCGAAAGGCTATCTCAAAAAACTGCGCGAGATTTGCGACACGCACGGCATCCTCCTGATTTTCGACGAAGTAATCACGGGCTTCGGCCGTCTGGGCACGTCGTTTGCGGCAGAGCGTTTTGGCGTCGTGCCGGACATGATTACTTTCGCCAAGGGTATCACCTCCGGCACCGTGCCACTGGGTGGTGTGATGGTGCGGCAGGGTATTTATGATGCCTTCATGAATGCCCAGGACCATGTGATCGAATTGTTTCATGGTTATACGTACACGGGCCACCCCATGGCGGCGGCAGCAGGTGTGGCCACGCTCGATCTCTATCGCGACGAAGATATTTTCGAGAATGCAAAAAGGATGGAAAAGCCGTTTGCTGATGCTGCGTTCTCGTTGCAGGGTCACCCACTTGTCGAAGACATCCGCACGATCGGTCTGGTGGCGGGTATCGACATGACACCGGTGGCCGGCAAGCCCGGGCTTCGCGCCTACAAGGCCATGGAGAATGCTTTCCATGATGTGGGCATGATTATCCGGATTACCGGCGATACCATCGCCCTGTCACCACCGCTGGTCATCAACGAGGCGCAGATCAAGGAAATCTTCTACGACAAGATGCCGAAAATCCTCGATTCGGTGGCCAAATTATAGGGCGGTCCTTGCATTGACAGGACCAGTTTGCCTCATCGAAACCGTCACCCCGGAAAAGGCCGGGGTCCAGCTAAGAAGTTGATAGAAAGTTGGATTCCGGCCTTCGCCGGAATGACGCGATGCGTGATCTTGCAATTTCAAGCAAACATGATTTTCACTCAGTCTTGGCGCACAGGTCAAACGGGATTCACTTGCGGCCTGAGACAGCGTAGTCTCAGATCTTCATTGATTCGTCGGGGTGAACAGGGGCGTAGGGTTTGGGCAAAGACTGGCCGTGGCTTTTCGGGGTGGCACTTCTCGTAGGTGTCGCCCTCAGTATTGCAGGATATTCACTGGGCTCTGGCACCACAACGGTGACCATGCTGTCGATGGCTCTCATTGCATTGGGGCTGGCACAGGCCGTGGGCCTTGTGCGCAGCCAATTCCAGATTACGGATTTTAGCGGGATCACGGACAATCAGGTTGAGATCCGGAATTCCATGATCAATCTGGCGAATGAAAATCGCCGCATCAATGCCGAGAACCAGAATCTGGCGCGCAATGTGGAACAGTTCCGTGTGGATACTTCGTCGCTGAACGGGCAGATGTCGGAAGGTTTGTCGGCCCTACGGCAGGGCCATGAAAGTGTAGCTGAAAACTTGAAATCGATCATGGAGGCGCAACGGGAGATTCAGCAGAGCCTGACCGATGCTTCACAGGCGCGTGAAAACCAGACAGCGCTGAAAGAAGCCATGGCGCGTGAACAACAGTGGATAGCGCAACTGGTTGATGTGAGTGCGGAACCGGAACAGCCGCAGCCTGTGCCTGATGCAGCAACGGAGCCGGACTTTGAGCATTCGGATCTGGGTGAAGCCTTGAATCTGGCGCTGGAACCGATCGTTGATCTCTATACCTCCAATACGGCCCATTACCGCATGGTGCTGGGCATGACCAATGATCAGGGCCAGGACGTTGCCCATGATGTGTTTGTGCATCATGCAGAACGCATGGGACTGCGCGACAAGCTGGATCAGCATGTGATCGAACAGTCCCTGGCCTTGCTGGGGCAATTGCGGCAGCGCGACCCTGCGCTCTGCATCTTTGTGCCCGTCGGTGCCGTGACCCTCGCCAATCAAGACGCCGTGAAGCACATCTTGGCACACCTGCGCACCACGCCTGCCGTGTCACAGGGAATTGTGCTGGATATCGGACATTCCGTTCTCGCCAGCCTGTCGGATGCAAGTCTGGAAGGGCTTGCCACGCTGGCACGGGCAGGTGTTGTGCTGAGTCTTTCCCAGGCCTCGATTTCTGGGGTCGATCTCGGTTCGCTTAACCGCTTGAACGTTCGCTATGTCAGCCTTGCCGCATCGTCGGTCGGCGTAGGTGGTGTTGTGTCAGCGGGCCTACCGGGTTTTGTGCAATCGGCACGCGCACTCCGCATACAAATCATTATTGCGCAAGTGGGTGATCCGCGGCACGTGCAGGGCCTGTCACGCATTGCGCGCTATGCCTCAGGATCTGCTTTCGCAAGCCCACGCAAGTTGAAACGGACGCCGCCGGACCACGCAGCTCAGCCGGTTGCCGCCTGACACGCTGATGCGGGCTTTGTCCAGACGTTATCCGGTATGGTTTGTTGACATCTGGGGCGTTGTACACAATGGCGAGCGACCCTTTGCCGACACCGTGAATGTGATGGCGCGGCACCGCAAGGAAGGCGGCACGGTGGTGCTGGTGTCCAATTCGCCGCGCAGTGAAATTGGGGTGACGGAACAGCTGAATGAGATTGGTGTCCGCAGGGATGCTTATGATTGTGCTGTCACGTCGGGCGATGTGACGCGCAATTTGATATTGGAAGAACCGTCGCGCAGACTGTTTCATCTCGGGCCTGCGCGCGATCTATCGTTGTTCGAGGGCTTGCCCGTGAAGCGCGTTAACTTGGATGAAGCGGGGGCGGTTGTCTGCACCGGGCTTTATCACGATGACCGTGAGACACCTGACGATTACCGGGAATTGCTGGCCCAACTTCATGCACGCAAATTACCGATGATCAGCGCCAACCCGGACAAGGTGGTGCGCAAAGGTACACGCTTGATGTATTGCGCAGGCGCATTAGCTGAGGCCTACCAAAAACTTGGCGGTGTAGTGTCAACAGCAGGCAAACCCCATGCGCCCATCTATGACCTTGCCCTGCGCAAGGCCTTTGCATTGCGCGATATTTCAATCGAACGTGACGATGTGTTGGCAATTGGTGATGGGCCGGAAACGGATATTCTGGGCGCAGCCAATCAGGGTTTTCCAGTTGTCTATGTTGGCGGAGGTGTGCGCGACGACGCAGAAGACCTTGATATCGAATTGACGCATATTCGCATGCTGGTGCCAAGCGCAAACATAATCATGGCAGTGCGGCAACTGAGCTGGGTTTAGGGCAAGCGATGGTCAGTTGAATTCGTGGGGGTAGTCATTCCCGCTTTCGCCGGAATGACGATGTTGTGTTTTATTCCAATTGGGCTTCAGATTCTCGCGTTTACGACTTCGGCAGGAGTACCTTATCGATGACGTGAATGACGCCGTTGGATTGTTTCACGTCGGCAATCGTCACGGTGGCCGCACCGCCGTTTTCGTCCATAATCATGACCTTGTCGCCTTCGACCTTGGCCGTAAGTTCACAACCGCCCACGGTCTTGATCTTGGCCATGCCACCGCCGTCGGTGATCATCTTGGCAACATCTGCTGCCATGGCAGCAGCTGGCACCACATGGCACGTCAGGATCTTGACCAGCTGATCCTTGTTTTCGGGCTTCAACAACGTGTCAACCGTGCCAGCCGGCAAGGCTGCGAAGGCTTCGTTGGTTGGTGCAAACACCGTGAATGGGCCAGCGCCCTTCAAAGTATCCACCAATCCTGCTGCAGCAACAGCGGCGACCAATGTGGTGTGATCCTTTGAGTTCATGGCATTTTCAACAATGTTCTTTTCCGGGAACATTTCTGAACCGCCCACCATGGGGTTTGCTGCGAATGCAGCAGTTGCCAAAAGGCCAGCGGCAAGGGTTGCAAGAATCATTTTGCGCATGTGTCATCTCCTGAATATTTGACGTGCGCTCCGCAGATTGCAGAGACGCTGTCAAGTAACGCGCGAGATGAACAAAAGGTTGATTACAAATTGGTAGGCTCACGCCGCCGTGAACAAGGAGGGTCAGCTTGAGCGGGCGAGGCCCAGCACCGGACCAACTTTTCCCTGCTGCAAAACCGCAATACAGCTTTTACAGTTGTGGGGCATCACGGCATTGCGCATCCATGAACCTTCGTAAGACTCGCCTTTCCACATGGTAGCGGGGACCAGGTTGCGCACAACATTGACATAGGTGATGGAAGTGCCGGCATTTTCGCCGCGCTCGATTTTCTGCTTCACCTCGGACTCAATCGCCAGGAGCCAGAGCGTGGCTTCGCCTTCATAGGCATGTTTGGGCATGGTCACGTGAATGTCCTTGCCTGAGACATCCAATGACAAGGGAATGGTAAGTGGTGTTTTGGCCGCCTCTGCTATGTGTTTGGCCACTTCGCCGTGGTTGCTGCCCACGGCATGGGTTTTGCCGTTGATGACCATCTGCGGCGTGTAGACGGAACCATCGCCGCGCGCCTTGGCGTAATCATATTGGCGCTGGGAATATTCGGGTTTGGCCAAGGTGTCACGCCAGCCGAGATAGTCCCAGTAATCCACGTTGAAGGAGGCCACAATGGTATTGGGATCCTTCGCCAGTTCTGCGGCTATCTTGTCAGCTGGCGGGCAAGACGAGCAACCCTGGCTGGTGAAAAGTTCCACCAGCACAGGACGTACAGGTGCAGCAGTTGCCATGCGCGTGCTGAAGACCGCCCCTGCCCCAAGGGCAAGGGCGGCGCGTCGCGAGAGGGTTGGGGCATCGTCCATACGCCGAAATATGAGTGGAAAAGCGCACACTGGCCAATCACTATGGGGTGAAAGACACGTGTGGACTGTTCACTCCCTGAATTAGTCGATGTGGTGCTGTTTGGGTGCCAGCGGTAACCAGCCGGGAATACAGCGCTTCTCCAGCCACCAGGGCTTGAACAGGGTAACCCATGCTTGCCGGTTGCTCATCAGTTTGTTGCGCTCCAGCGCTTCGACGTGGATTGAAAGAATATCATGGCTGTTGAACCAGCGGGTGGCCGCCAGGGCAAGTTCCCGTGACACCAGGGCATTTTTCCGTGCCTTGATCTGGGTGATGCAGAGCAGACCCATGTCACAGTGGGGACCAATGCTGAGGGTGGCCAGACGCTGGCCATGCTGTTGCACACTCCACAACCTTTCACGGTTGCACGCCAGATCCTCGCCGTAGCTGCGCACGCAATTTTCCATGATGCGGGCTTCTTCGTGGATGTCGTTGGCAGTCAGCAGCGGGACGAAATCAAAACCATCCACACTTTTGGCTTCAAGCCACTGGCCCTGCAACGTTGCATCAGCGATGGTGATGTGCAGACGCAGACGGTCATGCCATTCATTCGCAGCGCTGCGGGCGGTTTTGAGTTTCATTTGCGGCCGCCAGGGTTTGGTGATGAAGCTGTGGCCCCGCAAGTGCGGGCGCAGGCTGAACCACGCCCATAGGGCGAGCTTGCGCAAGCAAGGTTCATACTCCCGGCGGTTGTTGCATTCCCGCGCCACCCACACAGCAAAGGCTTCGTCTCCGACTTCGGTTGCGAGGCTCACATTGCGCAGCCAGTAGGCGGCATGACGGGCGCGGCGCGGCAAATGGTTGACGATCTGGCGCATGGTGATGTCCTGCTGGGGCACAGGGCCAATGGGTTTGGCAAAGGCTTCTGGCTGCAATTTGCGCATCCAAATGGGAAGGCCTGCCAATTGTGCCAAGGTTTTCAATGCTGCACCTTTGATGATCCGTTGCTGAAGCTGTGCACGGTCACGTTTCGCATGTGACACGGCTGCGACAAACAAGAGTGCGGGAAAACTGAAAGCAAGATCGCCGAAATTTCGGTGCAGTTTCGCCAGCGCTACGATCTGGGGACGATAACGCGAGGGAAAGCGCAGGAGTTGTCTGTCCAGCTTGCGATTACGCAGGTCTGGCGTGCTGGCAGCCGCATGCGGCACCAAGGAAGAGTGAAGGCCCATGGCAGAATCCATAATCAGGCGTGTCAACGCCATTTGAAACGAAAGTGGTGATACGAGACCCGGTAAAGCTTCCGGGATGCTACGGCTCAGTTAACCCGTGCTGGCCCGGAAGCACATGAAAAATTGCATTGTGCTTCTCCTAAAAATATGACCCGTCGCATAAAGTGGGATTTGTGAATTTGCAAGGGAAATGTTGAGGGTTGCGCCTGGCTCCGATCGCGCAAACAATACCGAGCAGCCATGTGGGTTTTGAAAACGCGTTTGATTATGATAAGTGGGCAACATGGTTCAAACCATCAGTCCGGGATATTCGTATATTCCGTATTAAACATATCGACAATTGAAAATGGCTACATTCACACTCCCCACCAATTCTAAAATCTCACAAGGCAAAACCTGGCCGATGCCGCCGGGTGCAAATCTGCGCGCCTTCAAAATTTACCGCTGGAATCAGGACGACGGCAAAAACCCGCAGACCGATACCTACCACGTCAACATGGATGATTGCGGTCCCATGGTTCTTGATGCCCTCATCAAGATCAAAAATGAGCAAGACCCGACGCTGACGTTCCGCCGGTCTTGCCGTGAAGGCATTTGCGGCTCCTGTGCAATGAACATTGACGGTACCAATACGCTCGCCTGCCTCAAATCCTGTGACGACGTGAAGGGCGAAGTGAAGCTTTATCCATTGCCGCACATGCCGGTGGTGAAGGACCTCGTACCCGATCTCTCACGCTTTTACGCCCAGCATCGCTCGATTGAACCCTGGCTCAAAACCGACACGCCAACACCGCAAACCGAGTGGAAGCAATCCAAGCCCGACCGCGAAAAACTCGATGGACTTTACGAGTGCATTCTCTGCGCCTGCTGCTCCACCTCTTGCCCAAGTTACTGGTGGAATGGCGACCGTTACCTCGGCCCCGCTGTGTTGCTGCAGGCCTATCGCTGGCTCATCGACTCGCGCGACGAAGCCACCGGCGACCGCCTTGACAACCTCGAAGACCCCTTCCGCCTCTACCGCTGCCACACCATCATGAATTGCGCCAAGGCCTGCCCGAAGGGCCTCTCGCCCGCCAAGGCGATTGCCGAGATCAAGAAAATGATGGTGGAACGCCGCGTTTGATCCACACTCCCTACGACGGTTCGTCAAGACCCTTCACCATCGGCCTGAAACCCCTCGATCCTGCAAGGTGGATTGAGGTCGACGACAATCTCGAAATCTATCTCGCTGAAAAATATCGTCTGTACACGGAAGAAGGCGGCAACGTTCTGGTGGCGGAGCCGGGCACCGAGGCGGCACAGCAGGAAGTGTTGGAGATGGTGATTGACCACCTCGCCCTATACTTCCCCACCTTAGCCCGTCATCCCGGCCTTCGCCGCGATGATGGTCCAGCAGGGGGTGCGTTGGCTCAAGCAGGGTTGCTGGTTCAAGAAGACCTGGTGCTGATGCGCCACTCGCCGCTAGGCTGGCGGCTTGTTGCGGCCTCGCTCTGTTTCCCTTCCGCGTGGAACCTGCATGAAAAGTTCGGGCGTCCCATGCATGAGATTCACCAGCCTGTGCCGGGCTTCGGCGCAGGCACCCGCAATGCTGGCCTGATTGACCGCATGTTCGACAATCTCCGTGTCGAACAACCCGTCATCCGCTGGAACTGGTCGCTCTATGGCGATGACCGTCTCTATCATCCTGCCAGCGACAACCGCATGAAAAACCGTTTCGGCGACGGCGAGATTGCGGGCAAGGTCATTATCCGCCTTGAACGCCAGACGCTGCGCAAACTTCCGAAATCCGGTGATATTCTTTTCACCATCCGCATTTACAACGACCCGCTGGAAGTGCTGGAAACCCACCCCGATGGCTCCACCCTCGCGCGCTCCATTTCCACGCAGGTTGCAAACTTCACTGACGCAGAACTTGATTACAAGGGCCTGGCCGGCGAACGCGGGCGTTTACTGCATCGGCTGGAAATGCTGGCCAGCGGCAGTTCTGCGTGATAATTTCCGCCGATAACGGGGACTGATCACATGCTGTTTGGACTTCTGGCGCTCATCGCAGGTGCGGCCTTCTGGTGGTGGCGGTTGAAAGCCGTGGGCGAAGCCGCGAGTGAAGTGCATGACATGGCGGGCCGTCTCTGGGGCAAGCACAAGCGCAAGAAGTTTCTCGGCAAGGTCAATGATTCGCCCCTCGAAGTCATCGACGATCCCGCCACCGCTGCCGTCATTCTCATGAATGTCATTGCCACCGAAGACGGCGTGCCCGGCCACATCGCCGAAGCCGCAATACGCAAGGAAGTGGAGGGGTCGATGGGCATCACGGACTCGATGGAAATCCTCACCTTCGGCAAATGGACGGCAAGCCATGCGCCAGACAGCAACACCGTCATTCTGCGTTACGGCAAACTCTGGTCGGAGAACCTGTCGGTCAAGGAGCGCGAAGACCTGCTGGCCATGATCTCACGCATCTGCGATCTTCCGGGTGCCAGCAACCCGGCCGCAAGCAAAACCTTGCGTCAAACAAAACTGCGGCAAAGACTGGGTTTGCCTGTCTGATCAATTGTGTTGCGCCGCTACCTCGTCTAAGACGACGCTGCATACAGCACCCGAATTTTGAAGAGGCCCCTTCATGTCCATCGATAGCTTCAAGTCTCGCAAAACCCTCAAGGTGGGGGCGAAGAGCTACACCTATTACAGCCTCAAAGCGGCGGAGAAAAACGGCCTTACAGGCATCTCGGCTTTACCCTATTCCATGAAGGTGCTGCTCGAAAACCTTTTGCGCAATGAAGACGACCGCACTGTCACGAAGAAGGACATCTTGGGTTTCGTCGCCTGGCTTTCCAATAAGGGAAAGGCTGATGCGGAAGTGGGTTTCCGCCCGGCCCGTGTGTTGATGCAGGATTTCACGGGTGTTCCTGCTGTCGTCGATCTTGCCGCCATGCGCGATGGGATGAAGCTGCTCAAGGGCGACGCCCAGAAAATCAACCCACTGGTGCCCGTTGATCTCGTGATCGACCATTCGGTGGTCGTCGATAACTTCGGCAATGC
Organism: uncultured Aestuariivirga sp.; assembly: GCA_964244825.1. Taxonomy (GTDB): domain Bacteria; phylum Pseudomonadota; class Alphaproteobacteria; order Rhizobiales; family Aestuariivirgaceae; genus Aestuariivirga. Next base: position 1,814 of record CAXTKL010000079.1, on the reverse strand, counting down.
CAAGGCGCTGGCGGCCAACGTGAAGCGCGAATACGAACAGAACATGGAGCGCTACAAGTTCCTGAAATGGGGCCAGGGCGCATTCAAGAATTTCCGCGTTGTGCCACCCGGCACCGGCATCTGCCATCAGGTGAATTTGGAATATCTCTCACAGACTGTCTGGACAAAATCTGAAATCATCTCCAAGGGCAAGAAGAAGGCGAAGATCACTGTTGCCTATCCAGACACCCTCGTTGGAACAGATTCCCACACTACGATGGTGAATGGTCTGGGCGTGTTGGGCTGGGGCGTGGGCGGCATTGAAGCCGAAGCCGCCATGCTGGGCCAACCGCAATCCATGCTGTTGCCGGAAGTCATCGGCTTTAAACTCACAGGAAAACTGAAGGAAGGCGTCACGGCCACTGACCTTGTGTTGCTGGTAACCAACATGCTGCGCAAGAAAGGTGTCGTGAACAAGTTTGTCGAGTTCTTCGGTCCCGGTCTACCGGCCCTCACCCTTGCCGACCGTGCCACCATCGCCAACATGGCCCCCGAATATGGCGCAACCTGCGGCTTCTTCCCTGTGGATGGCGTCACCATCGACTATCTCAAATTCTCCGGCCGCAAGAATGACCGCATCGCCCTGGTGGAAAAATACGCCAAGGCCCAGGGCATGTTCAACGGCAAGGGCGCTGCGGACCCGGTGTTCACCGACACGCTGGAACTCGATCTTACTACCGTCGTCCCCGCCATGGCAGGGCCGAACCGCCCGGAAAAATTTGTACCGCTGCAGGACATCAAACACGGCTTTCAGTCCGCTCTTGATGCGTCGAAAGACAAGGCCGGTTTCGCCAAGCCAGGCGAGCAATCCAAGCGCGTGAAAGTCGACGGCAAGAACTATGACCTAGGCCACGGTGACGTCGTTATCGCCGCCATTACCTCTTGCACCAACACGTCTAACCCATCGGTACTCATCGGCGCTGGTCTTCTCGCCCGCAAGGCGGCGGCCCTCGGTATCACCTCAAAGCCGTGGGTCAAAACCTCCTTCGCCCCCGGCTCACAAGTCGTTAGCGAATACATGGCGAAAGCCGGTCTGCAAAAAGACCTCGACAAGATCGGCTTCAACCTCGTGGGCTATGGCTGCACCACCTGCATCGGCAACTCAGGCCCGCTTGATCCTGCCATTTCAAAAGCCATCAACGACAACGGCATCGTCGCGTCAGCCGTGATCTCCGGCAACCGCAACTTCGAAGGCCGCGTCTCACCCGACGTGCAAGCCGCATATCTTGCCTCTCCACCACTGGTCGTCGCCTATGCCCTCGCAGGCTCAACACAAATCGACATCACCACCGAACCCGTCGGTCACGACAAGAAGGGCAAGCCGGTTTTCCTGAAAGACATCTGGCCCACCAACAAGGAAATTGAAAGTTTCGTGCGCAAGAACATCACCGCGAAAATGTTCAAGGACCGTTACGGCGATGTGTTCAAGGGCGACAAGAACTGGCGCGCTGTCACCACAAGCAAGGGCGAAACCTATACCTGGGACAACACCTCCACCTATGTGCAAAACCCGCCTTACTTCACAGGCATGCAGATGAATCCCAAGCCTGTCACAAACATCACGTCAGCAAAAATCCTGGGGTTGTTCGGCGACAAGATCACCACTGACCATATCTCACCCGCAGGCTCCATCAAGGCCGCGTCCCCCGCAGGCAAATATCTCACAGCCAATGGCGTAGCGCCGATGGACTTCAACCAATATGGCACGCGCCGCGGCAACCACGAAGTCATGATGCGCGGCACCTTCGCCAACATCCGCATCAAGAATCACATGG
>CAXTKL010000078.1:0-13460 GCA_964244825.1 uncultured Aestuariivirga sp. | reverse complement strand
CATGACCATCTCCTCCCCCACCCTCACAGTCTGGTTCGACGGCAGTTGCCCTCTCTGTACGCGTGAGATTTCTCTCATGCGCAGACTCGACAAAAGGCACGCCATCGCCTTTGTCGATGTGACCTCCCCCACCAGCGTTTGCCCGCTGAACCCGGCTGAACTTCTCGCCCGGTTTCATGCCGAAGAGAATGGCACCCTGCTCTCGGGCGCTGCAGCCTTTGCGGCCATGTGGCGGGCTGTTCCGCTCTTGCGTCCGCTGGGAGTGGCAGCGCGCAACGCCAAGGTCCTGGCGGGGTTGGAGCGTCTCTACGTGGTGTTCCTGCGCCATCGCCCGCGCTTGCAGCGCGTGGCGGCCTGGCTTGAAAGAACACCCGCATGACTCACCCCATTCCGGATGCACCCCGCCCGGGCCAGGAAAGCGTGTGGAATTTCCCACGCCCCGCGATTGCCGAACGCGTGTCGTCCCACCTCAAGATCGTCCACCGTGGTGTCATCATTGCAGAGACACGCGAAGCTGTGCGCACCCTGGAAACCAGCCACCCGCCGAGCTACTATTTTCCACGCAAAGATGTCGCGATGGCCTTGCTGTCACCATCCACCAACAGGTCCTTCTGTGAATGGAAGGGTGACGCCTCCTACTTTGATGTCGTGGCCGGCAGCGAGACACTCTCTGCCGTGGCGTGGAGTTACCCCCATCCGACAACCTCCTTCCTGATGTTGAACAATCATATCGCCTTCTATGCAGCACCCTTCGATGGCTGCTTTGTGGACGGCGAAAAGGCCGTGCCGCAACCCGGGCCGTTTTATGGCGGCTGGGTCACGTCAAAGTTTGCAGGCCCCTTCAAAGGCGTTCCCGGCAGCCGCTTTTGGTGAAGTTGCCACATCCCCAAACGCCCACAGGCCAACGTCGCCTTCCGCATTTAAAAGCTTGTTGGACCGTGTGGATACATGTCTGGAGTATCGCCGTTTCTACGCGAATGACCGCGCGGTGTCAAACACTTTTTTCCTGCAACACGCTTTAATATGCGAAGTCTCTGAAAACCCTCGAGATATCGCCGTTCCAGCTGCCATGATACAAATCCAGCAACTGGTCGGCGGCGGTTTTGCCTGTTGCGACTGACTCATCGAGGACATCAAGGAATGCACCTTCGGCCTTGCCACTGTGGCTTGCAAAGCCGCGGGCATCCAGTCCGGAGCGGGAAATCTTCAGCACGTCGCGGGCCACATCACGAACCGTCCGTGTACGGATAATTGCTTGCAGTCCCTGTGACGGAACATCATCGCGCAGCTGTTGCCGCTCGTTGGTGGACCAATGCCTGACCACATCCCATGCCGCATCAAGCGCCTGCTGATCATACAAAAGTCCCACCCAGAAGGCCGAAAGCGCGCACAATCGCCGCCATGGCCCGGCATCGGCACCGCGCATTTCAAGATAGCTTTTCAGCCTGACCTCCGGAAAAATCGTCGTGAGATGATCAGCCCAGTCCTTCATTGTCGGCTTTTCACCCGGCAGCTGCGGCAGCTCGCCGCGCAAAAACTTGCGAAAACTTTCGCCCGCACAATTCACAAATTGACCGTTGCGCATGACGAAATACATCGGCACGTCGAGGGCGTATTCCATATAGCGCTCGTAGCCCATGCCGCTTTCAAAGGCGAAGGGCAGCATGCCGGACCTGGCCTTGTCGGTATCCGTCCAGACATGGGACCGGAAGGATTTAAATCCGTTGGGTTTGGCCTCCAGAAACGGCGAATTGGCAAACAACGCAGTGGCAATCGGTTGCAGCGCCACCGAGGTCCGCAGTTTTTTCACCATGTCGGCTTCTGATGCAAAGTCGAGGTTCACCTGCACGGTGCAGGTACGGAACATCATGTCCCGTCCCATCGTCCCCACCTTGTCCATATAGGGTGCCATGATGCCATAGCGGCCCTTCGGCATGACCGGCGTTTGCGCCCGCGTCCACACGGGGCTTGCACCCAGGCCGATAAAGCCGATGCCCAGCGCATCACCAATTTCGCGGACCTGTTGCAGATGTTCGTTTACCTCGGCGCACGTATCATGCACCGACTCCAGTGGTGCGCCTGACAATTCAAACTGTCCGCCAGGTTCCAGCGAGATATTGGCCATGCCCTTGGGGTCAGCCAGGGCGATGATATTGTCCCCCTCGTAAACTCCATCCCAACCAAATCGATCCCGCAATCCCTCAAGCAATTTGCGGATGGAACGCGCACCGTCATAGGGAACAGGTTGAAGCGTGTCTGTCAGGAAGGCGAATTTTTCGTGCTCGGTGCCAATGCGCCACTGCGATTTTGGTTTTTCACCCTTGGCGAAATAGGCGATCAGCTGATCCTTGGAGTCGATGGGTGCCCGCACTTCGGCATTGTCTGGGGTAGGTCCGCTCAATTTCGCCCGTTCCTTGTTTTTGTTTCAGGCGATGTAAGCATGAACTGCAACGGCGGCAAGTCACAAATCGTGATGGGAGATATTACTGATTCCAATCCCCAATCGACGCCTGAACGACGGCGAAGGCCGCAATGGCCACCGTATCGGCGCGCATGATGCGGGGTCCCAAAGAGATGGCGGTGACAAAGGGTAGGCTCTTCAAAAGCGCACGTTCTTCCCCTGTAAAGCCACCTTCCGGCCCCACGAGAACGGCGGCAGGAGGTGCAATACTTCGCAACGCCGCAACCGGATTCGCCACCAATGCTGTTTCATCGCAGTAGATCAGACGGCGCGTTGGCTCCCAGTTTGCCAGCACCTTAGCCAGTGGCAAAGGCTCAAACACGTCCGGCACAAACACCAGATTGCATTGCTCTGCCGCCTCTATGGCATTAGCCTTCATGCGGTCCAGATTGACCCGCTCGGCAATCGTGCGCTGGGTGATCACCGGGCGCAAGCGGCGTGCCCCCAACTCCGTGGCCTTCTGTACCATGTAGTCGGTGCGGGCATGCTTCAGTGGCGCGAAAATATAGTCAATGTCAGGGGGTGGTTGCACATCCGCAGTACGGCGCTCGATTCGGACGTGTACGGACTTTTTTGTGACGGTGGTGATATAGGCGAACCATTCCCCATCATTGCCGTTGAACAGCGCCACCGCGTCACCGCTCGTTTGTCTGAGAACGTGAACAAGATAGTGCCCCTGTTCCTGCGCCAACGCAAATTCTGCGCCTTCAGACAGCGGCGTTTCGACATAGAGACGAGGTGTGGTTTTTGCCATGGGCCTCGTGTAACACGCGGGATATGACTGTTTCCAGCGGCTCAACCCATATTGCAGATGCAAAGCCCATCAACTGGGTGGAGCGTAACCTGCCCGATGCAGCGCTGCCCTACGCACAGTTGATGCGGCTTGACCGTCCGATCGGCTGGTGGTTGCTGCTGTTGCCGTGCTGGTGGGCGCTGGCATTGGGGCAGATTGCGGCGGGCGGTGGTCTGCCAAACCTGTGGCACGCGGCATTGTTTCTGATCGGTGCCATTGTCATGCGCGGCGCAGGCTGCACACTGAATGATCTGGCCGACCAGAACTTTGACGCGATGGTCGAGCGCACCAAAAACCGGCCCCTGGCTTCAGGCCGCATGTCGCGCAGACAGGCCCTGGTGTTTTTAGCCGTGCTGAGTTTGATTGGCTTGGCCGTGCTGTTGCAGTTCAACCGGTACTCCGTAGTGCTGGGCGCAGCATCACTGCTGATCGTGGCGATTTACCCATTCATGAAGCGCATCACCCACTGGCCGCAATTCGTGCTGGGCCTCGCCTTCAACTGGGGCGCACTCGTCGGCTGGACCGCGACCCATGCGTCACTGTCGCCAGCAGCACTTTTGCTTTACGCAGGCGGCATCGCCTGGACAATTGCCTATGACACCATCTACGCCCATCAGGACAAGGAAGACGATATCATGATCGGCGTGAAGTCAACGGCCCTGCTCTTCGGTGCCAACACGCAACCCTGGCTCACAGGATTTTTTGCGGCCGCAATTGTGCTCATGACAGCCGCCCTGTGGCAGGCCCAGGCGGGACCAGCTTCCTACGCGGGCCTTTTTGCCGCAGCACTTCACGCCACTTGGCAAACAAAAACATTTGATCACACAAATGCAAACCTCTGCTTGAAACTGTTCAAGACCAACCGCACATTCGGGCTTGTGTTCCTCGCTGGACTCCTTTTGGATACTCTCACTCGATGACAACCAATCTCCTCTCAATCGCCAATGACGTTGTTCACATGGCACTCAAGGCGGGTGCCTCGTCGGCTGATGCAATAGCGATTTCGTCGCGCAGTCAGGGCGTTTCATTGCGCCATGGTGTGATTGAGGAATTTGAACAATCAGAGTCGCAAGACATCGGCCTCCGGGTTTTCGTCGGGCAATCGGCAGCGCTGATCGGCGGCAGCGTCTTGACACCGGATGGCTTGCAGCGCCTGGTGGAACGCTCCATCGCCATGGCCAAACTGGCCCCACCCGACCCGTTTGCGGGTATTGCTGCGACGGACCAACTGGCAAGAGATTTTCCCGATCTCGATCTGGTGTCCAAAACGGAAACCAGTATGGAAGATTTGAAAGCCCTGGCACAACGGGCCGAGGACGCTGGTCTCGCGATCAAGGGCATCACGCGCAGCAACGGCGGCTCCGCCAGTTCTTCGCGCCGCCTTGTTGCCATGGCGGCATCAAATGGCTTTGCCCGCAGTTGGGAGCGCACCAGCTTTGGCATCAGCGCCTCGGTTGTCGCAGGTGAAGGCACCTCGATGGAGCGGGACTATGATGGCCACGGTGCTTCACACTTCGAGGATGTTGAGTCGCCTGAAAAAATCGGCACCACCGCAGGTGAACGCGCAATTGCACGCTTGAACCCGCGCAAGATCGCCTCACAGCGTATTCCGGTTTTGTATGACCGGCGCGTGGCAGGAAGTCTCGTGGGGCATTTGCTCGGCGCTATCAACGGGTCATCGATTGCACGCGGCACAAGTTTTCTGAAACAGGAACTGGGCAAGGATATTTTCGCACCCCACGTGACACTTGTTGAAGACCCACATCGCATTCGTGGCCCGGCGTCCCGCCCCTGCGATGGTGAAGGCCTGCCAACAGTGAAACGCAACATCATTGATCAAGGCGTACTCACCACCTGGATCATGGATTTGCGGGCAGCGCGGCAACTTGGCCTCGCCCCCACGGGGCACGGATCACGCGGCCTCACGTCACCTCCCTCAGCGTCAACATCAAACATCCACATGCAAGCAGGCCCGCGCAGCCCTGAGGAGATCATGAAAGATTTCGGCACCGGCCTTTTGGTGACTGAATTCATTGGCTCCACCATCAATATGGTCACGGGGGATTATTCGCGCGGGGCTTCAGGGTTCTGGATTGAAAATGGTGAGAAGGTCTATCCGGTCAGCGGTATCACCGTGGCTGGTAATCTGCGCGACATGTTCAAGGCGCTTGAACCTGCTTCCGATCTGATTTTCCGCAGCGGCACCAATGTGCCCTCATGTTTTCTCGGAGACATGACGATTGCCGGAATCTGACATGACTGACCTTGACCTGCTGTTGTCGTGCCTGCGCCACGCGGGCAAAATTGCCATGGGCTTTCACGGCAAGGCCAAAGCCTGGAACAAGCCTGACGGCACGGTTTTGACGGAAGCAGATCTCGCTGTGAATGACTACCTAAAAGCGACGATACAAGCGGCGCGTCCGGAAGATGGCTGGCTTTCCGAGGAAACTGCAGACACCGAGCACCGCCTCAGCAAGTCCCGGCTGTGGATTGTCGATCCCATTGACGGCACCAGGGCGTTCTCCGATGGCCTGCGCTTCTGGGGCATCGGTATTGCTTTGGTCGAGGATGCGGCACCCATCCTCAGCGGCATCTATTGCCCGGTCGATGACGTGATGTATCACGCGGTGAAGAGTCAGGGGGCGTACCGCAATGGTGTGCGGTTGTCATCGCCTGAGAGCAGCAGCCACGCCATTGTGCCCCGTGCGGCCCAGTTAGTTGTCGAAGCTTTGGGCCTGCCCACCCAGGTCAGTTCAAGCTGGCCCATGTTGGTGCGTTTTGCGCTGATTGCAGAGGGTGCGAACCCCGCAGCCATTTCCATTGGCAACAAGCAGGACTGGGATTTGGCCGCAGGCGTTTTGCTGGTCACGGAAACCGGCGGCAAGGTGACCACGCAATCTGGAGCGGCTATGCAATTCAACCGCAAGGACCATGTGCAGAGCGGTCTTGTTGCAGCACAGGCGAAATGGCACCATGCCATTCTGACAGCAGTGGGGAAACTCTGATGGCCAAAGCCGCGGCGAAAAAAGAACAACTGATCCACCTCGTCTTCGGCGGCGAATTGACCGATGTGACGGATATCACATTCAAGGATCTGGCATCACTCGATGTGGTGGGGTTTTATCCCAATTATGCAACGGCCCATCAAGCCTGGCAGGGCAAGGCGCGCGAAACCATCGACAATGCGCAGATGCGCTATTTCATCGTACATTTGCACAGGCTGCTTGATCCGGCTGTGGATGATTGAGTGTGCTTCGAGGCTCGCAAGGGCTCGCACCTCAGCATGAGGGAGACCTGAGATAAACCCCTCACCCTGAGGTGACCGCCCTCTCGCGGGCCTCGAAGGGTGCGCCGCAAGTGCGATTCTACAACCTGCCCTCAGCCTGCAGCTTCGCCAGCGGTGACTGAGCTTGAAGCTGTCGTGTGGTCAAAATCCGCCGCACCTCCTCACAATCCAGTTTCATCTGCGTCACCAGTTCATCCACACCCTTGAACGTCTTGTCGCCGCGCACCACGTCAACAAACGACACCATCAGCGTGCGGTGGTAGAGATCAATGTCCTGGTCCAGCAGATAGACTTCCAGAAATGTGCGATTGGTATTGAACGTCGGGCGGTCCCCGAAATAGGCGGCTCCCATCCAGGCCCTTGTGCCGGCAGAGGCTGCGGCGTCACGCACGTCCACGGCGTAAATGCCGCGAAACGGTTCTGCCCCGGGATCAAGAATAATATTGGCCGTCGGAAACCCGATGGTGCGGCCACGCTTGTCGCCGTGCACAACCTCGCCCATGACTGTCCAGCCATAGCCCAGTTCATTGGCGGCAGCCTTGACATGCCCCCGGCGCAGGGCGCTGCGAATGGAGCTTGAGGCGAAAGGCGCATTGCCGCTGTCGTCGGTCACCTGTTCAACAACAGTAATGCCGAACTGATGGTCTGCTCCCATGCTCTGCAACAGGTCAGGATTGCCCTTGCGGCCCTTGCCGAAGTGGAAATCATAGCCCGTGACGACATGCGCCACGCCCAGATTTTGCACCAGGTGTTCCAGCACAAAATCGTCTGGTTCCGTTGCTGCGAGAGCCGCGTCGAAGTTCAGCGCATAGAGAAAATCCACGCCGAGATGCCTGGCCAGCCGTGCCTTCAACACCGGCGGAGTCAGGCGAAACACGGGCTCCAGCGGTTTGAAATAACTGCGCGGATGCGGCTCGAAGGTGAGAATACCAAAGGGCACCTTGCGGCTTTCCGCAAGATTGCGTCCGATCAAAAGCAACTCCTGGTGCCCCCGGTGCAACCCGTCAAAATTGCCAATGGCAACCACAGCCCCCCGCAGGGCCTGATCGATGCTGTCCTGGGGACCAAACAGTTTCATTTCGTGTTTCATTTTCGCAAGCGGAATTGGGCGTGGAAAACCCACAAGTCAAGCCCCTGACTGCTTGCAGCAACGGACTTGCGTGTGACTGCGCTCCAACGCATTCTGCTTGCCATGAATACACAATCGCATGTCATCATGGGTGCCGTTTTTTTCGGACGCGGTATCTCCGCAAAAGCCTGGGCCGGGGCGTTAGGTGGTGTCACTCCTGACGTGCCGATGATCCTGATTGTTATCACGCTGAAACTCGCGGGCGTGCCAGCCCATACAATCTTCGATGACATGTACTGGCAAAACTGGTGGCAGGTCACCAATGGGCTGGGACATAATTTCTGGCTCTGGGGTGGGCTTGTGGTGTTGGCTCTGGTCATGCGGGACAGGTTGTCCACCTCCGCGCGGAACTTTGACCGCTGGACTGCGTTATCGCTGTTTGCAGGCTCTGCACTGCTGCATTCCGCCATTGATTTCCTCTGTCACCGGGAAGATGCCCATATGAGTTTCTGGCCTGTAACCCGGTGGAAGTTCATCTCACCGGTGTCGTATTATGACCGCGCCCACTACGGCATGTGGTTCAGCCTCTTCGAGGCGGGGCTGAGCCTGATTTTGGCCGCAGTGCTGTTCCGGCAATTCTCCAGCCGCATCCTCAAGCTATGGCTTGCCTTCGCCATGGCTATGTATGTGGCGGTGCCTGCCTATTTCATTTTCACATAGCTCGGGCACGACGGATTTTGGCCTTGTTCCCGTCCTAGGTCGTATAGAACACCATGAACCAGCAAAACCACCCGTCCGTGCAAGAGATCGAAAACGCCCTTGGCCTGTCCGCAGGCAAGCGGCGTGGGCGTTTGCAGACCCGCGCCGTCGTTGCCGTGATCATGGCCGCTCTGGCTGTGGGAGGATACTGGCTCTACGCCCGGCAGCAGACCAATGCTGCAACTGTGACCTACGAAACCGTGCCGGCCGTGAAGGCAGATGTAATTGTGACGGTTTCGGCTGCGGGCACCATTCAGCCTATCACGCAAGTCGAGATCGGTTCTGAAGCCTCGGGCGTGGTGCGGCAGGTTCTGGTGGAGGAAAATGGTTTGGTGAAAACCGGGGATGTGCTGGCCATTCTGGATACCACCCGGCTTGTTGCCCAGCGCGCGCGCACCGCTGCGCAGTTGCAGGCGGCAGAAGCAAAACTGGTCGATGCCACAGCAACCATGACGGAAAAGCAGTTGACCGAGAACCGCCAGAAATCACTGCGGGCCAAGGGGTTATCCACGGGTCAGGAGATGGACACGGCAGCGGCCTCATCACTGCGGGCTGACGCTGGTCTGACGGCAGCTCAGGCTGACGTGACGGCCGCAAGGGCTGATCTTGCAATTATCGATGCAGATATTTCAAAAACCCGTGTGTTGTCACCCATCGACGGTGTGATCCTGAAGCGCAGTGTGGAACCGGGGCAGACGGTGGCAGCGTCCTTGCAGGCCCCGGTGTTGTTCAAAATTGCGCAGGACCTGAAGCGCATTCAGCTGGAAGCTGCCGTTGACGAAGCCGATATCGGCCAGGTGAAAGTGGGGCAATCGGCAGCTTTCACCGTCGATGCCTATCGCGGACGGAACTTTCCGGCCCGGATCGAGCGCTTGTCCTTTGCTCCGGAAACTGTTGATGGTGTGGTGACCTACAAGGCTATTCTTTCAGCGGCAAACGATGACCTGTCCCTGCGCCCCGGCATGACGGCGACGGCGCGAATCACGGTTGAGGACTACAAACAGGCTTTGGCCGTTCCCAACGAAGCGCTGCGCTACGCCCCGCCCGTGAAACAGGAGGCTGAGAGTTTTTCCATCACCCGCATGTTCATGCCGCGCTTCCCGCGCGGGCAAAGCGGCAAGAGCAAAGCGGCGGTGGATGGCAAGCGTTCCATCTATATTTTGAAAGAGGGCGCACCTCTAGAAGTCAAGATCAAGGCCGGTGCCACCGATGGCAAGGTCACGGTGGTTGCCGAAGGTGATCTGAAGGTGGATGATCCCGTGATCACGGCGCAGAAACAGGCCAAGCCCTGAACCATGTTGGCGCTGCGCGGCATTCAGAAAATTTACGGTGAAGGTGCGGCCCGGGTGACGGCCCTTGGCGGTGTGGATGTGGATGTGCGGGAAGGCGAGTTCGTGGCCATTATGGGCGCATCAGGGTCCGGCAAATCGACGTGCATGAACATTTTGGGCTGCCTTGACCGCCCGACGGCTGGCAGTTTCAGGTTTCACGGCGTGGAAATTGCGGGTCTCGACAATGACGCGCGTGCCCTGTTCCGGCGCAATTATCTGGGCTTCGTGTTTCAGGGATTCAATCTCCTGGCCCGCACCACGGCGATCGAGAATGTGGAACTGCCTTTGATCTACCGCGGCATGGCGCGGCGTGAACGGCACCAGATGGCGGCAAAGGCCCTTGCTGCCGTGGGACTCGAAGGCCGCGAAAACCACACGCCCGGTGAACTTTCCGGCGGGCAGCAGCAGCGCGTAGCCATTGCGCGGGCTATTGTATCGAACCCGAAAGTGCTGCTGGCGGATGAACCGACGGGCAACCTTGATTCCGCCCGCAGCCACGACATCATGCGGCTGTTGCAAACACTCAACCGCGAGCAGGGCCTGACCATTCTCATGGTGACGCATGAGCCTGACATGGCGGCCTATTGCTCACGGCAGATTATTTTTTCCGATGGCCATATCCTTGACGACGCAAAGGCGGCAGCCTGATGCTGTGGGAATCTTTCAAACTGGCGCTGCGCACCATTCGCCGCAACGTATTGCGTTCATTCCTGACGTTGCTCGGCATTGTCATTGGCGTGGGTGCGGTGATTGCACTGGTGACGCTGGGTCAGGGCACCAATGACAAGGTGAAGGCTGACCTTTCCAAGCTGGGCAGCAATATGCTGATCGCGCGGCCCGGAAATTCCATGCCGGGACCACCATCAGGAAATGACAGCCGCAGCTTTACGGTTCGGGATGTGGAGGCCCTGAAAGCAGGATTGCGCAATGTGCGCGGTGTTGCGCCCACGTCGAACAAGCAGGTGAAGGTGGTCTATGGCGCAGCGTCGCTTGATGTGACCGTCACGGGAACGGAGTTGGACTACTTCACGGTGCAGGACTGGACGCTTTTGACCGGTAATGCATTCTCTGAAAGCGACAGCCGCAGCGGCACCAATGTGTGTGTTGTGGGAGCCACGCTGGTGCGCGATCTGTTCGGTGGCGTTGAACCGCTGGGCGAAAGCATTCGCGTTGCCAGCATGCCCTGCACGGTCGTCGGCACCCTCGCTGCAAAGGGCCAGTCGGCTTTCGGTTCCGACCAGGACAATACGGTGGTCATGCCGCTGCGCACCTTTATGCGCCGCATTTCCGGCAATACAAAAATTTCAAGCATTGCGGTATCCGGCAACAGTGCCGACGTTTTGCCTGCGGTGCAGGCCAGCATGACGGACATCTTGCGCGAGACGCGAAGGGTGCCTGAAAACGGCGATGATGATTTTTCCGTACGTGACCTCACACAGATCGCTGCCACCATGTCGTCGACAACATCGTTGATGACCGGGTTGCTGGGTGCGGTGGCGGCGGTGAGCCTTCTGGTAGGCGGCATTGGCATCATGAACATCATGCTGGTGTCGGTGGCCGAGCGGACGCGGGAAATCGGCATTCGGCTTGCCATTGGCGCGCTGGCGTCCCAGGTGTTGACGCAGTTTCTGGTGGAGGCGGTGGTGCTCTGTCTGCTTGGCGGCTTGATTGGCATTGCGCTGGGGCTGGGACTGGCCTGGGGCGGATCGACGTTGTTGCAGGTGCCGTTCAACGTGAGCACAAGCGTGGTGGCCGTCGCCTTCGGGTTTTCAGGTTTGATTGGTTTGGTGTTCGGATTCTTTCCGGCGCGGCGGGCCGCACAGCTGGATCCGATCGAAGCCCTGCGGCACGAATAGAACAAGGCATGGTCAAACTTATGCAATCAAATACCGTCATCCCAAGCAACATAATCGCCTCATTTTCGTCGCGACGCGCCTGCTAAGGAATGACCATGACTCATATGGCGATCTATCTGCGTATTCTCGTTTCAATTCTGGTTCTTGCATTCCTCGGCCGTGAGACCACGCAGGCCCAGACCCTCACTGCTTCAAATGTGAAAATCGAATGGAAGGTGATCAACCGTTTCCGGCTGTTCAAGGACGCCAAAACCTTTGCCGAACATGAAAATGCCTGGCGGCAATATCTGATTCATGTTGATGGTGCTGCCGATGGTGAGGAGATGAAGCTGCGTCTGCGCAACACCACATCGGTGCTGGGCAGCGAGCACGTGCTGAATGACCGCTATATTCCATTTTCGCAGCATCTGCGCACGAAATATGATGCCATGGGCTGGGCCTCGCGGGATGTGAATGACACCTGCTGGAACGCGAAGGAGAGGCTGCATTCCGCCTGTGGCAGTGTGGAAGATTATGTGGTGCCGAAATCCCACGACATTCAGATCTGGCTGAAACCGCTGGATGGCAACAAGCTCATTGCCGAATATAATTGCAACTGGTCACTGAACGGTGGCGCTGCCATCACATCGCCCTGTGACGAACCCATCAGCGTTGGCATTCCCTATCCGGATGGTGGCACGGTGTCGGTGGCCGTGGAGGGCGAGACTCCGATCTCCACAGATATCAAGGTCAAGGACCTGCTGATCGTTGGACTGGGTGATAGTTTTGCCTCCGGCGAAGGCAACCCCGATGTGCCCGTACGTTTTGATGCCAGCCGCCGGGCCCGCAATGTTTATCCAAAACGCGTTGGCGACGATGCCTCGAACAATGCCCAATGGCTGGATGAACTGTGCCACCGTTCGCTCTATGGCCACCAGTTGCGCACGGCCCTGCAAATTGGCGTCGAAAACCCGAAGGCGGCTGTCACTTTCATGGGCTATGCCTGTTCCGGTGCAGCGATTGCTGACGGCATTCTGGGTCCACAAACCTATATGGACTATGTGAGTCAGGGCGATGGTTCGGACACACTGCAAGCCGTCAGCGGCGGCAACAAGGACACGCAGTTGCGCTGGTTGTTGCGCGAGCTGTGCAAGAACAAGCCGGACAAGGTGGACGGCATCTGGACTTGCCCGGACAATGCCTACCGGCGCGACGTCGACTTTCTGCTGCTCTCCATAGGCGGCAATGACATTGGCTTCAGCAACCTTGTGACCTGGGCCACCTTGCGCGATTCTGCCTCGTCAAAACTGGCAAAGTTTTTTGGTGCCACCGTATCGGCGAAACAATTCGCCAGCAACATGAGCAATGATCTGCCCGAGGCCTATGGACGCCTCGCCAAGGCCATCGAAATATCGGTGCCACTGCGCGGTGCGGACAAGACCTTTGATCCCTCCCATGTGGTGCTCTCGGCTTATCCTGACATCCTGGAAGATGAATCGGGCAAGGTCTGCGCCTCCGGCGAAAATGGTGTGGACGAGGATTTCTATCCGGCCAACCAGTCGCTCGACGCGCAATCCTCCTGGCTGGTGGTGACGCCTGAAAAACTGCAGGCGGCCCATGACCAGCTGGAAAAACTGCAAGCCCGCATGGGCGAGTTGGCAGAAGATCATGGCTGGACCTTCGCCGCCCGCGCCTATGGTGACCGCCCGTTTCGCGGCCACGGCTTTTGTGCGCAGAACAAGGCGCGGACAACCGATCCAGCGGAGGTGTTGATGATGCCGTGCTGGGGCAAGGCGGAGCGCGACACGCAGACCTGCGGCACAAATTTCTCCGGCAAGATCCGCGACTGGCGGCCCTATAATCCGGAAACGCAGAATTATCCCTACGCGCTGCGGCAACGCTGGGTGCGCAGCTTCAACGACGCCT
>CAXTKL010000077.1:11652-13639 GCA_964244825.1 uncultured Aestuariivirga sp. | reverse complement strand
CCCCCAAGATGCGGCTCAGGCTCGGTTTCAAAACCCCAGTTGTATCGCTTCATGTTCATGGGAATCGACAAAGCGGAGGGCATTTGAATCAGCGGCCCGAGATCGGTTCCTCCATACTCCAGCACGAGCACACTGCGGCCAGCTTCGGCCAAACGGTAGGCCATGACTGATCCGGCAGAACCGGAACCAACAATGATATGATCAAACTCTTGCCCCATGGTGGTGTCGCTTAGAGCATGGCAAGTGTCGCCAAATTAGATCGCCTACGTCATGCCATGATCTGGCAGCGGCATGGTGCAATGGAGAAATCACAGCTGGTTTTGACAAGCGCCCATGGAACGTGATGAGATGGCCAAAATTTGCAGGGTCACATGAATCATCTTCTGGGCGAGGGCGAAGGCCACCCCGCCATTTTTGTCAATGAAAGCGGAACCTCTCCCATTGTGCTGGTGTGCGAACATGCCGCCAACACCTTGCCAAAATCCCTGGGCACACTTGGCTTGACGGACGAAGATATGCAGCGCCACATTGCCTGGGATATTGGGGCGGAAGGCACGTCGCGCATCTTGTCGAAACTTCTCGATGCACCTTTGATCCTTCAACGCTATTCGCGGCTCGCCTATGATTGCAATCGGGCACCGGAAACCGATGGTGCCATGCCTGAAGTCAGCGAGATCTATGACATTCCCGGCAACAAGAATCTGCTGCCCTCGGCGCGCCTTGCCCGCACCCGTGACATTTACCGGCCATTCCATCGCGCCATTGAAGACTATCTTGATACGCGTGCCGCTGAAAAACGTCTGACAATCATTGTCACCATGCATTCGTTCAACCCTATCTACAAAGGCAAGACGCGGGATTTCGATGTGGGCTTTCTGTTTGACCGCGACAACTGGCTGGCAAATTTTCTGGTCAAGGCCTTTCCATCAGACCGGGCGCGATTGAATGAGCCCTATGGCCCGAAAGACGGTGTGATGCATACCACAGGTCTGCATGCTGCACCGCGCGGCCTGAAACACGTCATGATCGAAATCCGCAATGATCTGATTGCGACCCATGCCGGCCAAAACACCTGGGCGAACCATTTGACCGTTCCCCTCGCACAGGCCGCAAACATTCTTGGAGGTTCCCATGACAACAGGCATGCTCACGCTCGATGAGTTGAAAAAAGAGGTTGCTGCCGGGTCCATCGACACTGTTGTGGCGGCGATGGTGGACTTGCAGGGGCGCTTGATTGGTAAGCGCTTTCATGCAGAGTTTTTTGTGAATGGTGGCCATGAGGAAACCCACGGCTGCAACTATCTGCTCGGCGTTGACATCGAAATGGAACCCGTCCCCGGTTACAAGGCCACGTCCTGGGAAAAAGGCTACGGCGACTTCGTGCTGAAGCCCGATATGGCCACCCTGCGCCGCACACCGTGGCTGGAGAAGACCGCACTGGTGTTATGTGACGTGCTTGACCACCACAGCCATGAGGACGTTCCGCATTCACCGCGCGCCATTCTGAAGAAACAGCTGAAGCGCCTCGATGACATGAAGATGAAAGCCTACTTCGCGTCTGAGCTCGAGTTTTTCCTGTTCGATGATGATTTCGAAACCTGCCATCGCAAGGGCTATCGCGATATGAAGACGGCGGGTTACTACATTGAAGATTACCACATCCTGCAAACCAGCAAGGAAGAAGTCTATATGCGCGCGCTGCGCAACGGTCTTAACGCTGCGGGCATTCCGGTAGAAAATTCCAAGGGAGAATGGGGGCCGGGCCAGGAAGAAATCAACGTGCGCTATGCCGATGCCCTGACCATGGCTGACAATCATGCCATCATCAAAAACGGAGCGAAGGAAATTGCCTACGGCCTCGGCAAGGCCATCACCTTCATGGCGAAGTGGGACTATGGCATGGCAGGTAATTCGGCCCACGTTCACCAGTCACTGTGGTCCGCAGACGGCAAGACTCCGCATTTCTTCGACAAAGAAAACGGCCACC
>CAXTKL010000077.1:0-11552 GCA_964244825.1 uncultured Aestuariivirga sp. | reverse complement strand
CTGTGGTCCGCAGACGGCAAGACTCCGCATTTCTTCGACAAAGAAAACGGCCACCACGGCATGTCGAAAATGATGCAACACTACCTGGCAGGGCAACTGACCCATGCCCGCGAACTCGCCTACTTCCTCGCCCCCTACATCAACTCCTACAAGCGCTTCATGGTCGGCACCTTTGCACCCACCAAGGCGGTGTGGAGTTTTGACAACCGCACAGCAGGCTTTCGCCTGTGTGGTGCAGACACCAAAGCTATTCGCGTGGAATGCCGCATCGGTGGTGCCGACCTCAATCCCTATCTCGCCTTCGCAGCGCTTCTGGCCGCTGGTCTTGACGGCATCGACAAGAAAATGGAACTGGAACCGGTGTTCGCCGGCGATGCTTATTCTGCCGCCCAGAAATTGCGCGAAATCCCCAAGACGTTGCGTGAAGGACTTGAGCTTTTGGATAATTCAACGTTTCTGCGTGGCGCTTTGGGTGATGACGTCGTCGATCACTATGTGCACACAGGCAAGTGGGAGCAGTTTGAATTTGATCGCAGAATAACAGATTTGGAACTGAAGCGCGGCTTTGAACGATATTGAGAGAGAACTTGCATGATCCCTAATCGCAACATCAACTACCCGAACCCGATCAAATATGGCTCTGGCCGTGTCCGGGAATTGCCGGAGCACTGCATGGCCGCAGGCATCAAGCGTCCGCTGTTTGTGACAGACAAAGGTCTTGCTGCAACGCCCATGGTGCAGGATATTCTGGCCAACCTGACAGCAGCCGGATTGCCTGTTGTACTATTCTCAGATGTGCGTCCCAACCCGTCGGAAGACAATGTGCTCGAGGGTTGCAAGGTGTTCCGCGATGGCAAGCATGACGGTGTAATTTGCTTTGGTGGTGGCTCCGGCCTGGATACGGGCAAGATGATTGCGCTGATGCATGGCCAAAGCATTTCAATTTTTGATCTTGAAGATGTTGATGACTGGTGGACGCGGGCAGACGCCGCCAAGATTGCCCCCACCATCTGCATTCCCACAACAGCGGGCACAGGTTCCGAAGTGGGTCGTGCGGGGGTGATCACCAATGCCAAACACGAAAAGAAAATCATTTTCCACCCCGCCATCATGCCAAAAATCGCCATCCTCGACCCCGAGTTAACGGTAGGCTTGCCGGCCAAGCTGACAGCGGCCACCGGATTCGATGCCTTTGCCCATTGTCTCGAAAGCTATTGCTGCCCGAATTATCATCCCCTGTCAGACGGTGTAGCGCTTGAAGGCATGCGGCTGATCAAGGAAAATCTTGCCAAGGCGGTGAAGAAGCCGAAGGACCTCGATGCGCGCGGCAATATGCTCATGGCCTCCGCCATGGGAGCCACTGCGTTCCAGAAAAACATGGGCGCCATTCACGCGCTGTCACATCCCTTTGGTGGCTTGTATGACGCGCACCACGGCATGCTGAACGGCATCATCATGCCTTATGTGCTGGTGGCCAATCGCAAGAAGATCGAGACGAAAATTGAACGCGTCGCGGCCTATCTCGGCATCAAGGGCGGTTTCAACGGCTTCCTGAAATTTGTGCTTGCCTTGCGAAAGGAGTGTGGCATTCCCCACAAGCTGGCAGATATCGGCATTGATACCAAACGCCTCAATGAAGTGGCCGAAACAGCCAAGCGCGATCCGAACGATAGTGGCAATCCCGTGGTGTTGTCGGTGAAGCAATACAAAGCTCTGGCGAAGAAATGTGTGACAGGCGATTTGTGACCGCCCGATGCGCACAACAAAATCCATCCACATCATCAACTGTCACGCCGAAGGTGAAGTTGGCGATGTGATTGTGGGTGGTGTAGCCCCTCCTCCGGGGGACACAATCTGGGATCAATCACGCTTTATTGCGCGTGATGGCAAACTGCGCAGTTTTGTACTCAACGAACCACGTGGCGGCGTGTTTCGTCATGTCAATTTGCTGGTGCCGCCCAAACACCCAAAAGCGCAGGCCGCTTTCATCATCATGGAACCGGAAGACACGCCGCCCATGTCCGGCTCGAACTGCATGTGCGTGGCGACGGTGTTGCTTGATACGGGCATGATCCCCATGCGAGAACCCGTCACGCAAATGACGCTGGAAGCGCCTGCCGGATTGATTGAAGTTTCTGCTCAATGCCGCAACGGCAAGGCCGAGAGCGTTACCCTCACCAATGTGCCCGCTTTCGCCCAGCATCTGGGAGTCACGATCCATATTGAGGGTCAAGGCCCGGTCACGGTTGACACGGCATTTGGCGGCGACAGTTTTGTCATGGCCGACGCAGCGGATTTCGGTGTGCAGATCACACCACGCAATGCCCATGTGATTGCAGAATTGGGTCGCAAACTGGTGAAAGCGGCGAACGAACAACTGCCTTTCCACCATCCCGAACTGCCGGAGTGGAAACATTACTCTTTCTGCTTCATGCGTGAGCCACTCACAAAGGTAAATGGCGTGCTGACATCGCGCAACGCCTGCGTCATCAACCCTGGCAAGCTGGATCGCTCCCCCACAGGGACGGGGTGCTCGGCGCTGATGGCCATCCTGCATGCCAAGGGCTTGATGGCAGTGGGTGACAGTTACGTGGGCCGCAGTGTGATCGATTCAATATTCGAAGGCCGGATCGTTGGTGAAACAAACGTAGGCAACCGCGTGGCCATCATCCCGCAAATCACCGGGCGCGCTTGGATCAGCGGACAAACCACGCTGATGCTGGACCCCGATGACCCCTACCCGGAGGGCTACAAGATCAGTGACACCTGGCCAAATGTTTAAGTGTGTGAGCGCATCAACGTGAGAAACTGCTGCACATGTTGTTCGGGCGTCGCAAACGACAATACAAAACGGCAATGCACTTCGTCGGCCGCCAGTCCGTCCATTGGCCATTCATAAAAATGCGCACCCACTGCCTGAACGGCGTGAAATGTGCTGCGCGGCATGATGGCAAACACTTCATTGGCTTGCACAGGATTGCTCAATCTCACACGATTCGAAGTTTGGAATCCCTTGGCCAACGTCTGTGCCAGCGCATTGGCGCGTTTCGCGTTTGGCAGCCACACGTCATCACGCAAATAAGCCAGCATTTGCGCCGACAGAAAACGGCCCTTCGACACAAGTTGCGCCGCACGTTTGCGGCGATAGAGAAAATCAGTAGCCAGTTGTTCATCGAAGAAAACCACGGCTTCCAGCATCATGCCGCCGTTCTTGGTGCCGCCAAAGGAAAGCGCGTCGACTCCCACCTTCCATGTCATCTCTGCGGGTGTGCAGTCCAGTGACACAAGGGCGTTGGCAAACCGTGCGCCGTCCATGTGCAGTTTCATGCCATGGGGTTTTACCGCATCTGCAAGAGCCTTGATTTCTGGAGGCGTGTAGACTGTGCCCAGTTCCGTGGCGTTCGTGATGGAAAGTGCGGACAGTTTCGCGCCATGTTCGCCGTGCATGAACTGCGCCATGCGGGCCGCAATGATGGCAGGGGTCAGCTTGTTGCCCTCTCCTGCCATCGTCACCAATTTTGCACCGCCCGTCAACAATTCGGGTGCATTGCATTCGTCCGTGTTGATGTGACTGCCCTCGTGGCACAACACACCACCGTAAGCGGGACACATGGCTGACAGCGCCAATGAGTTTGCCCCTGTGCCATTGACCACGAGAAACGCCTTCACATCATGTTCAAATATCTGCGACAGGCGGTCTTCCACTTCCTGTGAACCGTCATCATGGCAATAGGACACATCAGTGAGTCGCGCATTGGCGTCGACCATGGCTTGCATGATGCGCTGATCCACCCCGTAAACATTGTCCGAAGCAAAATTCATACGCCAGCTTCCCCCCGTTCGAAATACAAAACACCCAACCCGCAGGTGATGATCATGCCAATGCCGACGACGGCAAGTATGTTGGGGAATTCCTTAAAGAACACTGCGCCAAATGTCACGGCCACCAGCGTGAACGAGTAGTAAAACGGTGCCACGGCCCGGGCTGATGCGTGGCGAAAAGCCAGATAGACGAAAAAGTGGCCGAGCATGACGAAAAAACCAGCACCAATGGAAAACAACCACGTAGTTAGAGCGACGGGTTGCCAACCCTCAAAAATTTGATTGTTGATCAACGACGCCAGCAAAACGGCCACCACCACATTGAAGGTTACCACAAGGCCAGGCACATCATGCGGGGCCTTGCGCGATAGCAAATCCCGGGTTGCCGAGGCAAAGGCTGTCACAAAACCCAACAGGGCAAAGGGAGAAGCACCGACCCTGCCGGGCTGGGCCACCACAAGTGCACCCGCCAAACCAAGAGCAATCAGCAGCCAGCGCCATGGCCCCACTTTTTCACCCCAGATCACACTCGCCCCCGCCAAAACCAGCAGGGGTGCCACCTGATAAATCGCTGTCACATCAGCCAGTGGCACATGCGCCAGCGCCATGATGAACGCCGTGACCGCAATGACTTCTGCAAGTGACCGCAGCAACGTCCACAGGTCGAGTGCCTTGGGCAATTGTTTCAGTTGGCCGATGGCCGCGAGCAAAGCCAGACACCACAGCGTGGCTGAAATCCCGCGCAGCACCAGCGATTGCAGCGGCGGCACATCCAGCAGCATCAGTTTCAGAAAACTATCACAGCTGACAAAAGTGAGGCCCGCCAGCACCATGTAAATGATGCCGCGCAGATTGGATGAAGACTGCATGAAAACCGCCAATTTTGAAAACAGTCCGCTTCTTAGCCAGTGCCGTTGGTTTTGTCACTCTGCGGGACAAGGCTGTGCGTCAGCCAAGGCCGTGCGCTGTTCCGCAGCGCTTTTGGGCCGCACCATCAACAAGCCGAGCATGATGAACCCCACGGCTACAAACATGGCCCAGGGCATTTTTTCACCCAGTACCACGACGCCCCAGCCAACACCGCAGATCGCATTGAAATAGGACAGTTGTCCTGCAAAAACTGTACCCGCTATGGCAATTAATGTGAAAAAGGCCAGATTGGCAAGGATGGTCGATACCGCCATGGCAAGCGCAACCCATTCACCACGGCCAGGCGGAAATTGCATGGGCATGAAATCGTCGGATGCAAAAGCAAGTGCAAACAGGAATGGCAAAGAACAGAACATGACAAAGGTCACGGCGAGAAGCGGATGCACCGACAAGGGCCGCCGCACCGCGATGAACAGACTTTCCGCCGCATAGGACAGCGGAATCACGAAACCGGCGGCAAAGAGAAGTGAGGGCATGACCCGGTTTCCATTCTGCACCGTGAATAGCAGGAACAACACGCCCAGCAGCCCTGTTAACAACCCGCAGCAACGCATCATGTTCGGTTTTTCGAGTCGCAACAAGGCAGATACGGCAAATATGACAAGACCTTCCAGTACCGTGAAAACAGATACCAGTGTTGCATCGAGCCGCACTGACAGCCAATAAATCAAGACCTGATTCAGCACCGAATAGAGAATGGCCCAGCACAAAAAGAAATGCCACTCCCTGGCACCTGGCCAGCGCAATATGCCACGCGACCAGCACAGCGAGGCACACAGCACCGCACCTATGGCATTGACCAACAGCGACAACCCAACGGGATGCGGTTCGGTCTCACCAGCAAGTTTGGACAACATAGGCATGGCACCCCACAGCGTACCGCAGATCAACAGCAGGGCCACCGCCAAAATAGTTTTGCGATGCATGATCGCAGTTTTCCCGTTGAACTGCATATTTGATCACGCGCTGCGCTTGAGAAGGTGACGGGTAATCGCAGAAGCGGATTTTGGCTGTTCTAACGTTCTTGGCTGCAAATGAACGGGAGGATTGGCATCTTCCTGCTCACGTGCAGACTTCGAAAATTCGCATGCAATCGGCACGTTGATGAAAATGCCCGTGGCTGCATCATATGACATCCGAAACAACTGGCCGCGCGATTCGCTGTAGCCTTTCATGGCCGCACACTTTCGTTGTGAACGAAAAACAGCGGCAGTTTGGCCGACTGTTGATCGTTGCAGTGGGCCCCCACTGTGGTGTTTTCTATCGTGGTCAATCGTGTCAGTCGTCACTCAAATGAATGAAGCACAAAAATTATGTGATCGGAGGAAGCGTCATATTGACCAGCCCCGCCAAAGCCGTTTGATCAGGCGTGTCCGTTTTGGCAAAGCAATGTTTCAGATGTGTGCGCACGGTATTCAGCTTGATGCCGAGTGTATGAGAAATTGCTTTTGGTCCGTTACCCTTGGCAATCATCATCGCCACGCGTGCTTCTGATCGCGTCAAATCAAACATGCTGCGCAACAACTCTATGACCAAGGCAAGTTGCTCGCTTTTGCCAGTCACAAAAACGGCACAATGACCTGGTGCAAAAATGCCGTGCAAGGCCTTGCCCGCGAGCGGCAAAACATAGGCAGCAGCTTTTTCTCCGTGATTGCCAAACAAAGGCACACCGCAGGCCCTACCCACAGAATTGTCATTTCGCATCATCAGATCGATCGCAACTTCCAAGGCAGACGATTGACCCGCCATACGCGACGTGTGCAACACGCCTGCCGACGCTGATATCTTGTCACCTTCTGAAAGCAGCCGATCACCTGCCGTGTTGGTGAACAGCAGCTGGCGTCCCGATCCCACAACAAAGACAGCCGCCGAAATCTTGTCCAGTACCTGGCGGTAAAGTGCCGATGCCAAATTGCTTTGCTGCGTCATGTCATTGATCGCCACGGCACGCCGGATATGGGGTGACAGATGTTCTACCAGACGGCGATTATCTTCGCTGACAGGGTCGCGCCGGGCTGAGGTTGGAATGGTCAGAAAACCATTGGATGAGCTGCCCTTCAGGTAATTCAGGCTGATGAAATCCCGCAGATTTTGCGGCTTGATCCATTCGTGATAGAATTCCGACTTCTGAAATTCGGCCTCTGGCATTTGCGTCAGTGGTGTCCATGATACGTCAATGGGCAAATCGAACAGTGCTGACGCATGAGGAATTTTGGGAGCCAGATCACTCAGGCGATCCAGCCAGCTGTCGTCTGCCTGGCCGTTACATGTGACCCAGCGGCCAGGTTGGGCCAGTTTACCATTGTCAGATGTCGCACGGCCCAGAACGACATAAGCCGCATCAACACTTTCGCGAATGCCAGCCAGAGTCTCTGGCCAAGCACCGGGATCAACGGCACAGTCATAAATTGACGACACAAGTGTTTCGAGACAAGGTTTCATGCTTCAAATGAAGCAGTTCGGTAACAAGTTCGATGTGAAGTGGCTCACACTCTCGTGGCGTTTGAGTACTGCGCTCGGGCTGCAAATTATGGCTGATTGCTCATGATTCGAAATCGGTAAGGCAGATTGGTGCAAAATTCAAATCCCAGGCTTCGATACAATTTGATAACTGGTTCATTGTGCGCTTCCACATGAAGTGAAATGGCAGAACCTCTATTGTTCTTCATGATTCGGTCCATGATTTGCTTCGCAAAGCCTTTCCCGCGTGCCGCATAACAGATTGCAAGTCGAGGGAGGTAAATGCCAGATGCGTTAGCATGTGGCTCAACTGAATCCGCGTGGATTTTGAGTGTGCGCTGAAAACTTGCCCTCAAGTCTGGATTGAGAAGCCGCATGACGTGCTTTGAAGCGGAAAGTTGGCACACCTGAATTCGCGATGCCTCAATCATCGAAGCCATGCCAATGATGTTACCGAAAGCGCGCGCAATGTAAACGTTTTCAAGCTCCGTGAATTGCACGGCGACTTGTGCTGATAACAAAGAACGCAACTGCTCCGGATTTACTGGAAGGAGAGCGTAGTATTCTGGTGCGGCATCCCGTACGAGATCGACAAGAATTGTTTGCTGTTCAGGTGCGAGCGCATCAAAATCCGAGCGGCCGAGCAATGAAAAATCTATATCTTCACGCGACGGCATTTCAGTCTCATATCCTTCACAGCTGCCCGGCGGAATATGTGTTTACACCACATATACATCATGTTAGCGACGCGGCAAATAGAGACATTTCTCGTTTCCCGTGAAGTGTCGACAGCGACACGGCAGCACTTGATATAAAATAATTGGAGTTGAAAGGCCATCTCAGCAATGTTGGTAAAGCTACGCAATAGAGCGAGATTTCTCGTCTTGGCTTTTCAGCATATAAAATATGTTTATCTATGGGGAATGGACATTGGCAAAGAGTGCCGCATTTCTTCCAAGGCGGTCCTGGATCGTACAAACCCCAAAGGCGTTCACATTGGCGACTATAGTGGACTCGCGCTTGGTGTCGTCGTGCTGACACATGATTTTTTCCGTAATCGGCATGTTGATACCTGGATTGGCCAGCGCTGTGGCGTTGGGGCCAATGCAATCATATATCCAGGTGTCAGAGTTGGCGATGGTTGCATCATCGCAGCCGGCAGTGTAGTCACAAAAGATGTTCCCGAGGGCAGTATTGTTGCAGGAAATCCTGCACGCGTTATCGAACAAGGCATTGTGACCGGTAAATGGGGCGTGCGGATCAATGACATTCCTGCAGATAGAGTTGATCCGAATGTTTTGGTTAAAACCTCAGAAATAGAGTCGGCATGAATTTCAAAACTGTAGATGTTGTCAAAAATATCTTGATTGAAGAACTGAATTTCGCGCGTGACTGCAATTTTGATGACGTCCGCTATGGCGATTCATATCAGTGGGATTCGACATCCCATCTGCTTCTCATCATTGCCATGGAGGACAAATTCAATATTGCAATTGACTCAAACGACATCGTGAAAATGACCGATGTCAAGTCAATCGTTTCAGAACTGGCGAAGTACGGCGTGCATGACAGCTGATCTGAACGACTTGGTCTATTCGGCATTTGAGAAATTTTCTGACCTTACGGCCGTCGAGGCTGACGGCAAAAAATTGACCTACGCAGAGCTGGGTCATCACGTTCAGGCAGCAGCTTGCTATTTGTCAGACAATTCTCCCCAAGACGGGAAAATTGGATTGCTGTCTCAACGCACGATCAACTCGATCGTTACGATCCTTGCGACAACATTGAGTGCCAGAACCTACGTGCCGCTCAATCCCAAGTTCCCGGCAGAACGCTTGGTTAACATAGCGAAGGCAGCGGAATGTGACCTGGTTGTGTACGATCAATCACATGCTGAAATGGCAGCGCTGCTTGAGTGTAAAACTGTTTGCGACGCTGAATGGCCTGACGTAGCGACACAGACCCGACGTGTGGGCCGTGACAGACGTGCCGCTGAGCCAGTCTACATCATGTTTACATCCGGCACGACCGGAACGCCGAAAGGCGTACCAATTTCTAACCGCAACCTGCAAACATACCTGTCGGCAATTCGGCAAGTTGCGCAGCTTGGCCCTGGCGATCGATGTTCGCACTTTTTCGACCTCTCATTTGATCTTTCGGTACATGATATTTTTCACACACTCACCAATGGAGCGACTTTGGTGATCCCCAAAAACGAAGAATTGATTGATCCCGTGGGGTTCTCCTTGCGACACAACCTAACCTGTTGGTTCTCCGTACCTTCTGTTGTAGCAACGGCTGCCAGGATGAAAAGAGCAAAAAAAAATGCCCTGCCGTCACTCAGGCTGTCTCTGTTTTGTGGCGAAGCCTTGCCGTTGTCCATCGCCAAGCTTTGGTCCGAAGTCGCACCGCAAAGCTCGATTTTCAACCTGTACGGACCAACAGAAGCGACCATTGCGATCAGTAGCTACAAACTGGAAGAGGCGGATTTTGACTCTTCGGTCTCCGGCAGCAACGTGCCCCTTGGCCGCACTTTGCAAGGTTCCAGAATTCGTATTGTTGGGAGCGACGGCCATGACGTGACCGCAGGAGAGACCGGTGAACTTTATCTCGGCGGACCCCAAGTTTCCGAGGGATATTGGAACCGCCCTGAATTAACCGGCAGCAAGTTTCTGGTGGATGAGTCAGACTTGAACGGGCGCTGGTACAAGAGTGGTGATTTCGGATATGAGTCCGTGGATGGCGTGTTTCATTTCGCAGGTAGAATTGACGAACAAGTGAAGGTCAATGGCTATCGGGTGGAAATTGCTGAAGTTGAAGAAGCCTTGCGATGGGCCTCCAAGGTGCCTGAAGTTGCAGTGGTGTGTAACAAAGACTCAAGTGGTTTGTCCATTCTCGTTGGCTTTATCGTAGCGCAGGACTTTGACACCCAGTTGATCATCGATCAGTGCCTGAAGAAGATCCCACAGTATATGTGCCCGAAAAGATTGATTTCCGTGAACCACCTTCCACTGAATGCCAATGGTAAGATTGACAGAAATGCACTTTTGAAGTTGTCGCAAGTTTAACCTCTGCCGCTTGAATCTCCGATTGTGTCATCATTTATTGATCAGCCATCGATTGTACAGACAGTGAAATAATCTGCGTTCCCGGGACAGCACCCAGACATTCTGCGACGAAATAAAAATTCGTTTTAGACAGTGAACCCGTATTTTACTTGCGCTCATCTGATTGCTTGTCTAGAACTGGGTCAGTAACTCTGTCCTTTTTTTCTTGAATTAATGGCGCTGGAGGTGTGGCATGGCTAAACTGTCGACAGACTATCATTTTCGCGCCGAGGGCACGCCTGAGGCCCACGGTCTTTATGATCCGCGCCGGGAGCATGATGCCTGCGGCATTGGCCTTCTTGCCAACATCAACAACATCAAAAGCCACCGCGTGGTCAAGGATGCGCTTAGTATTCTGAAGAACCTCGAACACCGCGGTGCCGTGGGTGCGGACCCCAAGGCCGGCGATGGTGCCGGCATCATGATTCAAATTCCGCATGAACTGTTTGCCGACGAGGCCAAGCGCTCCGGCTTTGACCTGCCGGCGGCGGGACAATATGGCGTGGGCTATCTCTTCATGCCACGCGAGACCGTGTATCGTCAGGACATTGAACGCATCTGGTGGGAAACCGCCCGCGAGGAAGGTCTGAAAGTTCTGGGCTGGCGCGATGTGCCTGTCGACAAGTCCGTGCTCGGTTACTCCGTCAAGGGCACCGAACCTGTGCACCGCCAGGTCTTTATTGGCAAAGGTCCGACAATCCGCAGCGAGTCACAACTCGAACGCAAGCTCTTCGTCTGCCGCAAGGTGGTCTCGAACCGCATCATAGAAGTATTGGGGGCCAAAGCCCGAACATATTACCCCGTGTCCGTGTCCGCCCGCACCATTGTCTACAAAGGCCTGGTGCTGGGTGCCGAACTTGATCACTATTATCTCGACCTGAGGGACGAGCGCGTCATCTCGGCTCTCGCATTGGTGCACCAACGCTTCTCCACCAACACCTTCCCGTCTTGGCCCCTTGCGCATCCCTATCGTTTCGTTTGCCACAACGGCGAAATCAACACCGTACGCGGCAATTTTAACTGGATGGCGGCACGGCAATCCACCATGCAGTCAGATGTGTTGGGCGAAGACCTCTCGAAGCTCTGGCCAATTTCCTATGAAGGCCAATCCGATACGGCGATTTTTGACAATGCCCTCGAGCTGCTCACCATGGGCGG
Source organism: uncultured Aestuariivirga sp. (assembly GCA_964244825.1). Taxonomy (GTDB): domain Bacteria; phylum Pseudomonadota; class Alphaproteobacteria; order Rhizobiales; family Aestuariivirgaceae; genus Aestuariivirga. The sequence continues at coordinate 75 of CAXTKL010000077.1, read as the reverse complement.
CTATTCCCTGCCCCATGCCATGATGATGATGATCCCTGAAGCCTGGGCTGGAAACCCGCTGATGGATGAAGACCG
>CAXTKL010000076.1:0-13842 GCA_964244825.1 uncultured Aestuariivirga sp. | reverse complement strand
TTTCCTCGCCCGCTTGCGGGAGAGGTGGCATCGCGTCAGCGATGACGGAGAGGGGACGTTTCACCACGTACCGATGTTCGGCATGCTCTTCCAGGGTTCCTGCACGGGGAGATACGCATCATCCTTCTGCAACACCTCAATCGAAATCCCGTCCGGGGTCTTGATGAAGGCCATGCGGCCTTCGCGTGGTGGGCGGTTGATGGTGATGCCGTGCTTCATCAGCATCTCGCAGTAATCATAAATATTGTCGACCTGATAGGCGAGATGGCCAAAGCTGCGGCCGCCGGTATAAACTTCAGGGTCCCAATTATAGGTCAACTCAACGGGGCATTCCGGGCTTTCCGGGCAGGCAACGAACACCAGCGTGAAGCGGCCCTTCTCGCTTTCATGGCGGCGCAATTCGACGAAACCAAGTTTGTTGATGAAAAAGTCCAGGGACTGTTCGAGGTTTGAGACACGGATCATCGTATGCAGATATTTCATGGTTCACTCCTGATCTGAAACACTGATTCATCCCTGAAAACGAATCAATACGCCAGTTTTTTCCGAGAGGTCACAGCATTGCTACGTGAAACGGGCGGGAACTGATGGCCTGTGTGCCAGTAGCTGACACATCAACGATTGTGGAAATCATTGTGAACATGGCGGAATTCCAGATTCATCGGCTGTGACGTGCAACTGCGAAGGGCCTCGATTCATTTTTTCACGACCGTGTTCAGCTTGCATCTGTACAAATCACCAGATTCTCGTTCATATTCGTTAACGGGGCGGCGATGAGGCATCGCTGCATTGGGTTTGGGTATGTAAAATGGCGGCTGAAGAGCAAGACGACGTCACGCGCGTTGGTGTGACACAGGCAGACGGAATGCAATCACCCAATGTCATCAAGATTGATGGCCTGGTGAAATGGTTTGATGTGGGGCGCGGCTACGGCTTCGTGATTCCCGACAATGGCCTTCCGGATATTCTGCTCCACCTCTCCTGTTTGAAACGTGATGGTTTTGATGCGCCGCTGGAAGGTACGCGTGTCACCTGCGAAGTGGTGGCGCGGCAAAAAGGTTTCCAGTGTTTGCGTGTGCTGTCGGTTGATCAATCCACAGCCATCCATCCTGTTGAGCGCCGTGCAAGAACCCATAATGAAGTGCAGCCAACAACGGGGTGGGTGCGCGCCAAGGTGAAATGGTTCAACCGTGCCCGTGGCTTTGGCTTCGTGAGCGAAGGTGAAGGCCTCGGTGATATTTTTGTGCATATGGAAGTGTTGCGCAAAACCGCCATGAGTGAACTTGTGCCTGATGATTGGGTCTATGTGCGCTATGGCGACAGTAACCGTGGCAAGATGGCCTCTGAAGTGCGTACCAGCCTTGAAGGCGGCCCGGCCCACACCAACTGACCTGCCTTTCTTCTGCTGCAATTCAACGGGAGAGGTGCCGCATGACGGTGAACGGCATCACACGACGGAGTGTACTGGCTGTCTTGATCGGCGCAGCCTTGTCATGTGCAGCTGTTGCCCAGGATGTTGCCCGCATTGAACCTCTGTCGGTTGTCACCAGCACCACGGCCACATTGTTCTCCGCCGAAATTGCCGATACGGACGAATTGCGCGAGCGCGGCCTGATGTTTCGCCACGTGCTGCCCAAGGATAGCGCCATGCTGTTTGACTTCGGCAGACCCCGCCCGGCCGCCATGTGGATGAAGAACACCTATATTTCACTTGATATGCTGTTCGTGCGCCTCGATGGAACCATTGCAGCCCTGGCCGAAAACACCGAACCGTTTTCAACCCAGATCATCAGCGTGGATGAGCCTGTGAAGGGCGTGGTTGAACTGCCGGCAGGAACCGTCAAGCGCCTGGGCATCAAACGCGACGACAAGGTTTACCACGAGATTTTCAAGACGGTGGATCAATAGGGGCCACCGGATGGGGTTCCTTTGCCCCTACCGCAACACCACTTGCCTTTTCACTTGCTGTTTGCCCAGCCCTTCGGCTATGCAGCGCTTCGGCAAGGAAAAGTCGGGGTGTAGCGCAGTCTGGTAGCGCACCTGCCTTGGGCGCAGGGGGTCGCGAGTTCGAATCCCGCCGCCCCGACCAGCCTTCGCCAAGGCTTCGGCTGGCTTCGCCGGCAGGGCCGGTGGAGAACCGATTTGAGGTCAGGACACATGCCCGCACGCATCTACAAGCCCGCCCGCAATGCCATGCAGTCTGGCAAGGGTAAGTCCCAGGAATGGGTGTTTGAGTTCGAACAGGCAACGGAACGTCAGGCTGACCCTTTGATGGGCTGGACGTCATCGGATGATACATCAACCCAAGTCAAACTCAAATTCGAGACGCGTGAAGAAGCCGAAGCCTATGCCAAACGCAAGGGCATCGCTTATACTGTGCAGACTGAAGCGCCCATCAAGATCCAGAAGAAATCCTATTCCGATAATTTCAAATTTGGCCGCGACGAGAACTGGACGCATTAGGTCCGCCGTCCAGCCCCCAGGACTCCGTAGCTCAGCTGGACTAGAGCAAGCGCCTTCTAAGCGCTAGGTCGTTGGTTCGAATCCAACCGGGGTCGCCATCTTCATCTCGGTTTTGCCGCATGGGAGCACTAAACTTGACGCCATGCAAACCGTTGCACCCTCATTCGCACAAAAAGCTGTAGCCCTGATTTATGGTGCTGTCTGTCACATCATATTTGTGGCCAGTGTCGGGCTCATGATTTTTCACATGTATTTCGGCATGAGCACGTCATTGGGGATGCTGCATGCGCCGTGGAGTTGGGTGGCCAACACAGTGTTGCTGGCGCAGTTCCCGCTGGCCCATTCGTTTCTGCTTTCAGGCCGGGGCAGATCGCTGCTGAAACGTCTGGCACCAACAGCCTTTGCGAATGAACTCTCGACCACGACCTATGTCATCATCGCGTCTGTGCAAGTTTTTCTCCTGTTCAATGGCTGGAGTTTCAGCGGCATCGAATGGTGGCATGCGTCGGGTGCAAGCTTGATTGTGTTGCTGGTACTCTATGCCCTGAGTTGGCTGATGCTGGGGCTCGCTATTCTGAATGCGGGCATCACCCTGCAAACGGGCTTTCTCGGGTGGTGGGCTGTATTCCGGAATCGCAAACCCGTATTTCCCAGCATGCCCGTGCGTGGGTTGTTTCGCGTCATGCGGCAGCCGATTTACGTCGCCTTCGCCTGTACGGTGTGGACCGTGCCGAACTGGACACCCGATCAGTTGCTGATTGCTGTCACACTCACATTCTATTGCCTCATTGGGCCCCTGTTCAAGGAAGCGCGGTTCCGCAGGTTCTATGGCGCTGCATTCATCGCCTATCAAAAAACCCATCCCTACTGGCTGCCATTTCCCCGAAAGACAAAATGACTCTGCGCAATGATCTCAGCATTTATGACCGCTATGCCAAACACTGGTGGGATGGCTCGGAGCGTTGGCTGCGCACGCTGCAAAATCTGGTGCCAGCACGCTTCACATGTTTTGATGCCGTTGCAGCGTGGAAGGGCAAGACTGTGCTCGACCTTGGCTGCGGCGGTGGTTTCATGGCAGAAGCCTTGGCTTCACGGGGCGCAATCGTAACTGCGGTTGACCCAGCAGTGGGTGCGATTGATATTGCCAAGCGACATGCGGCAGAGCAGGGCCACGCCATCCGCTATCTCGTGGCAAGCGGAGAGTCGATACCGCTGAAAGACCACAGCATGGACTATGTGGTTTGTGTCGACGTGCTCGAACATGTGGCTGACCTGGGCAAGGTGCTGGACGAGATCAGGCGCGTTCTCAAACCGGGCGGGATGTTCCTGTTCGATACCATTAACCGCACCGCACTGGCGACATTCTGTGTCGTGCATTTCGCCGAATCCGTTCTGCGTTTGCTGCCGAAAGGCACCCATGATCCCGCCATGTTCATTCCACCAAAAACCTTGCGCGAATTTCTTTTGGCCCGCGGTTTTTCGGATGTGAAGATGTCAGGTTTTGGGCCGCGCGGGCTTGACCGCAACTTCGATATCACCTTTGGCCGCATGCCGACGCTGAGCGTGATGTATATCGGGCATGCGGTGTTGACGTAAATCTCACGCGCTACGGCGTTACAAACTCCGCGCATTTTGGTGCAGGCGCATTGCCCCAGGGCATGATGGCAACTGAAGAATTGCTGTTCTGCGGTGAGCCCTCGATGATCTTGTCGGTATAGGTCAGATAGACCAGCACATTGCGCTTGGTATCGCAGCCGCGCACGATCTGCATTTTCTTGAAAAACAGCGAGCGGCGTTGACGGTAGATCTCGTGGCCCTGTTCGAATTTTTCCTTGATGGTGATGGGTCCCACCTGGCGGCAGGAGATCGAGGTTTCGGAACGCTCTTCGGCAAAGCCCGCCCAGCCTTTCCATCCCCCAACTTCAGGCACCGTAAAGTAACACGCCACGCCCTCAACGCCCGGATCATCAATCACATAGGTGGATAACTTCGCGTCCGGTGACAACAGGCGCCAGACTGTGGTTTTCTGGAAAATCAGTTCCGGATCGTCGGCTTCCTGCGCCATCACTGGCGCGGCGAGACAGGCAAATGTCAAAAGGGATGCGGCAAGTTTTTTCATCGGCGTTCTCCGGACCAGTTGTGGATATGGGGACGGCACCCTGATTTTCAACGTGTGTCCATAAGCCGTTTGAAACCAGCCGTCAGGTCACGAATCAAATCGTCGGGATGTTCCATGCCGATATGAAAGCGCAGTGCCGGAGCTTTCGTGTCCCAGGTTGTTGCCGAACGATGGGGTTTGAACGGGACCACAAGGCTTTCAAATCCACCCCAGGAATAGCCCATGGAAAACAATTCCAGACCATCCAGCATGGCCGCCACGGACACGTGCGACGTTGGTTTAAGAACCACCGAGAAGAGGCCGCAGGCCCCGGTAAAATCCCGCTTCCAGATATCGTGCCCCGGCGTGTTGGAAAGGGCAGGGTAGAGTACCGTTTCCACCTCGGGCCGTGCCCGCAACCATTGCGCCACTTGAATGGCGGACTGCATGTGCCGCTGCAAGCGCACATCCAGCGTGCGAAGCCCGCGCAGACCCTGATACATGTCGTCGGGCCCCGCAAACAGGCCCATGGTTTCGAAGCTTTCCTTGAACTGCGGCCACGTCGCTGCGTTGCAGACCACGGTGCCCAACATCACATCGGAATGGCCAGTGATATATTTTGTGGCCGCCTGCACCGACACATCACAGCCATGTTCAAAGGGTTTGAAAAAGTGTCCCGCACTCCAGGTGTTGTCGAGCATGACAAGGGCACCACCTGCATGGGCCGCAGCCGCCGTGGCGGGCACATCCTGCATTTCCATGGTTTGTGAACCCGGACATTCGCAATAGACCACCCGCGTGTTGGGCCGCATCAACGCGGTGATGCCTTTGCCGAGCAATGGATCGTAATAAGTGGTTTCAATGCCAAGTCCGGCCAGCACCGTGTCGCAGAGGTGGCGCACGGGATAATAGGCCGTGTCAACCATCAGCAGATGATCGCCAGTCTTCAGAAACGCCAGAAGCGCTGCCGTGATCGCTGCTTGCCCCGAGGGGGCGGCCTTGCAATCAAAACCGCCCTCAAGTTCCGCCACCGCCGTTTCAAAGGCCCGAGACGTGGGCGTGCCCCGGCGGCCATAGACATAGGGCTGAGACCGGTTGTTCAACGTCTCCACGTCAGGAAATGTAACCGTCGAGACATGATAGACAGGCGGATTGACCGCGCCATTCTCATTGAATTCCCGGGCGGCGGTGGCCAGACGGGTTGTGGGGTTTAAACGGGATCGGTCTTTAATCGTTTTGGCCATGGCAATCTTTTCGCTAGTGTGATCCGCTTATGCCGTAACCCAAAAGGAATTCCCATGGCCGAAATGTCACCACTCGCCCGCGTTCTGATGGGGATATTGCAAAAAGGAGCGTGGATCGCAGCAGGCCTGCTCGCCCTGTTTGCCGGGATTTTGGTGTGGCAGCGATACACGCCTGGGGGCTTTGTGTGGCAACAGGGCGATAAAGGGTTTTTGATATTGCTTGGGCTGCTGTTCCTGCTTGCAGTGTATTTGATCCGGAGCATTGGCAAGGAAGTTGGCGGTTCAGGGGGTTGATTGCGCCTATACAAATCCCTATTCCGTGCCCGACAAATCAAGGAAATATTATGGTATCCGCCAAACGCATTGCCGACAAGAAAGACTGGATCAAGGGCGCGACCGGGGATTGGGAAATCATCATTGGTCTGGAAGTCCATGCGCAAGTGCTGTCCAAAGCCAAGCTGTTTTCGGGTGCCTCGGCTGAATTTGGTGGCGAACCCAATGCCCATGTCTCCATCGTCGACGCCGCCATGCCTGGCATGTTGCCAGTGATCAACAAATTCTGCGTCGAACAGGCCGTGCGAACGGGCTTGGGCCTTAAGGCTGAAATCCACAATTATTCGGTGTTTGACCGCAAAAACTACTTTTACCCGGATTTGCCGCAGGGCTACCAGATTTCGCAGTTCAAGCAGCCCGTGGTGGGCGAGGGTGAAGTGTTGGTGGACTTGGACGATGGCGCCACCGTCACCGTGGGCATTGAGCGCCTGCACCTCGAACAGGACGCCGGCAAGTCCCTGCATGACCAGCATCCTAACATGTCCTATGTGGATTTGAACCGCTCCGGCTGTGCCCTGATGGAAATCGTGTCGCGCCCCGACATGCGCTCCGCCGATGAAGCCAAGGCCTATGTCACCAAGCTGCGCCAGATCATGCGCTACCTCGGCACCTGCGATGGCAACATGGAACAAGGTTCCATGCGGGCCGATGTCAACGTGTCTGTGCGCAGTCCCGGCGGCGAATTGGGTACGCGCTGCGAAATCAAGAACGTCAACTCGATCCGCTTCATGGGACAGGCCATCGACTACGAAGCCCGCCGCCAGATTGGAGTTCTGGAAGATGGTGGCAGCATTCAACAGGAAACCCGGCTTTACGACCCGAAGAAAGCCGAAACCCGTTCCATGCGCTCCAAGGAAGAAGCGCATGATTACAGATACTTCCCTGATCCTGATCTTCTGCCACTTGAACTCGAACAGACGTGGGTGGACACGATCAAGGCCAGCTTGCCGGAACTGCCGGACGACAAGAAAGCCCGCTTTGTCTCGGCCTATGGTCTGTCAGCCTATGATGCGGCAGTACTCTCAGCCGAACGTCCGTCAGCGGACTATTTTGAAGCTGTGGCGAAAGGCCGGGATGGCAAGCAATCCGCCAACTGGGTGATCAATGAGTTGCTGGGCCGCCTCAACAAGGAGGGCAAGACCTTCGAGACGTCACCGATCAGCCCTTCACAGATTGGTGGTCTCGTTGACTTGATCGCGTCCAACGTCATCTCGGGCAAGATTGCCAAGGACGTCTTTGAAATTCTCTGGACCGAAGGCGGCGATGCGTCTGCTATTGTCGAGTCCCGTGGACTGAAACAGGTTACCGACATGGGGGCCATCGAAAAAGCCGTGGATGATATCATCACCGCCAACCCCGACAAGGTGGAACAGGTCAAGACCAAACCCTCCATGCTCGGCTGGTTCGTCGGACAGGTGATGAAATCCACGGGTGGCAAAGCCAATCCGCAGGCGGTGAATGATATTTTGAAGGCAAAGATCGGGGTTTGAATCAGCGTATGGAACGGCTTATATCGGTGTTCAAGGAGTAATACGATGCCGACTGTGCAAAGAGCTTTGCGATCCTCCGCTAAATTTCAAGACTTTGATGTTCTAGAAAAAATGGCGCGGGGGGGTATGGGCAAAGACTTGAACGCGTATGTGACTGGCGCTTTTGGGCCGGCGACGATTGAACGCGTACCCGAAGCGGAAGCAGCCTTGACCACAAGGTTGGCATATGCGCTTTCGCTTGCCGAAGACGTTTTCGCCGACCGCAAACAGGCCGTCGCATTTTTAAGGCAACACCATCCGCAGTTGGGGGCAACGCCACTTGCCAAACTGCAGACCGAATGGGGTGGGCGTGAAGTTGAACGACTGCTTCAATCTGTCATACATGGGCTGCCGGCCTGATTATTTGTGAAACTCTTCCGTATTGCCGCGTTAAAGTTCCCGATTTTCGAAGCAACAGGCGCTGCGTTGTTTGGTGGCCGTTGGAACAGTGTCGGTGTTCCTGTCATCTACACGTCAACCAGTTTAGCACTGGCAAGGCTCGAAAAATTGGTACAACTCGGCGGATTGGAGTCGCCACCTGAAGGGTTGGGCCAAGTTGAAATTGATATCCCAGATGATGCAGCACAGGAACGATTTCCAAGACAAAAAGTGCCGAAAGGCTTGGCTGAATCCCGCGCGTTTGGAGATGATTGGATTGCGTAACAGCGCTCCCTTGTTTTGCTGGTGCCGTCCATCGCTTCAGACGGTGATTGGAACGCGCTCATCAATCCTGCACATCCAGATTTTGAAACCGTGCGCGTGACCATCGCCAAAAAAGTGCGATGGGACATGCGCTTGTTTCGAAGTTAAGTATATATATTTCAATATCTTATTGCCGCCATTGCCTTTCCCGCGCACTCTGCTATCATCCGTGTGCTGAATTCTTTTGGCGTGCCTTGGGAGGATTGTCTTGTGTGACAGTTTTGGGGGCGGCGATCAAATCAGATGGACAAACAGCAGCTGCATGCGTTTCGGCATTCCGCCGGATTGCAGTTTTCAGTGTGCGAAAGGGAGATACGACTGATGGCCAAGCCATCCAAAAAAGCCGCGAAGGCAAAGCCGGCGGCAAAAAAGGCAGTAAAAATCGCTCCGAAAAAGGTGAAGGCGAAACCGCCAGCAAAGCCAGCGGCAAAGGCTCCGGTGGCCAAAGGTCCGTCTGCGGCTGAGAACAACCGCTTCACGCTCTATGGTGTTGCGGCGTCGCCCAATACCTATACGGCCGCCTTGATGCTGGCGCTTTGCCGCCATCCCTTCTCATATATCCATGTGTCATTGCGCGACGGTGCCCACAAACAGCCGGATTATCTGGTGAAAAACCGCTATGGCCAGGTGCCCGCCCTGCGTGATGGCCAGACCTATTATGTCCAGTCAGCTGCCATCCTGATCCATGTGGCAGAAGCACTTGGCAAATTCGATGGCAAGAGCGCGCTGGAGAAGGGGCGCATCCTCGAATGGCTGTTCTGGCAATGGGACAAACTGGCGTTGCCGATTTACCGGCTGCGCGCCCGCAACAAGGGCATTCGCCAGTTCGGTGATGAGGTACGTGTCATGTATGATACTGAGGCCAAGGCCGCCTTGGCGGTACTGGAACAGGACTTGCTCAAAAACGAATGGATCGCAGGCAAAAAGGTCACGGCGGCGGATGTTGGCATTTACAGCGTATTGCGCTTCTGTTCAGATGCCAATATTGATTTGAACCATTACCCTGCCGTGTCCCGTTGGAAATTGCGCATGGAAGCCCTGCCGGGTTTTGCCACGCCGGAACAACTTCTGCCATTGCAGAGCAGACTCGTGTAAGGCAGCGGCAACATTCTGCTGCCTGAGGTGAGTGAAGCGTGACACAGATCCAGATCGAGCCTGCCCAGACCAGTCCGCTGGAACCGCCTGCCGTTGTCACACCACCGAAAAAACTGCGCCACCGCCAGTGGGGAACGGCGGTGTTGTTTCTGCTTGTCAGCGTTGGCGGACTGATTGGCGGGCGCTTGGGCCATCTTTATCCGCTGTTTGATGTTTTCTCTCAATTCGGCATGCAATTCATGGCCATGGCAATTGCATTTTCACTGGCCATGTTGGTTCCCCGTTACAAGGCCATTTTTGGTGTTGCGTTGACCTGTATCCTGCTCGCCGCCTACGGCACCTGGCCGCATGTGGTGTCGTCGCAACTTCAACATGGACCTTTTCAATTGGTACCGGGTGAGCGCGTTCTTCGGATTGCACATTTCAACACCTTGGAGCGCAACAAGAATAATGCGGCAGTTGCAGCAGAAATTCTTCGGCTTGACCCTGACGTGGCCGATCTGGTGGAGATGAGTGACGATAAAAAGCTGGGAATTCTGCCAGTGCTCAAGACTAAATATCCCTACATGTTTGATTGCGCTGGCGTTGACTATTGCGACATGGTGATCGTTTCAAAATACCCGATTGTCTCATCTGATGGCAACGGCACATGGATCGGCGCGCCCTATGTCCGGGCCACGCTGGGCGGTGACATGGCGGGAATCACGGTTGTTGGTGTTCACACCACACGCTTTCCCTATTCCCGCTCGCAACTCATTCAGGTCAAGGAACTCAGCAAGCGGCTTGAAAACTATCCGGGCGACATGGTGGTCATGGGTGATTTCAACGCCACACCTTTTTCACGTGTAACAACCACCTTTGAAGACAGCACCAACTTGACGCGCCTCACAGAACTGCCGACGTGGCCCACATATGTTCAGTTGCCACAGCTTGCGATTGACCACGTTTTTGCGTCCAAATCGTTTCGCGTCGTCGCAAATCAGCAGATCGGTGAGGCCGCAGGCTCTGACCATTTCCCCATCCTCATCACGCTGGCCATAAAGCGCACACCCTGAGGCCATTGTCCAACGCAGTGAATCCCGCGTAAAGGCGGCGTGGTAAAGCCTTCGGAAATTTCACTGTAAGTGATTGAATCAAATTGTATTGAGTTTTTGTTCACGCTGTGGCGTTCAGTGCTCCTTAAGGCTGCCGCTTAAGCCGTTGTTTTATCGCAGACGCCAGAATGACCCTATCAACCGCACGCCACAAAAATCAGGCGGCGCAAACCAAAAAGGGGATCAAACATGATTTGGGACAGTATCAACACGAGTACCGATGATATTTCGTCAATTTCTGCCAATGCCGAGTCTTGCCTTGCCATGGGCATGAAATATTGCATCGGCCACGGCGTTGCTCAAAACAACATCGCGGCCCACAAGTGGTTCAACATTGCTGCCGTCAAAGGCAGCGACAAGGCCAAGAGCTATCGTCTCGAACTCGCCCAGGAAATGACAGCCACAGAAATCGCTGAAGCCCAGCGCCAGGCCCGTCAGTTTTTGACTTTGCACTAAACCCGACACACAGGCGTCAACCAAAACCCCGCGAGAGAGCCAGAACGGCCCCGCGGGGTTTTGCACGTTTGCTTCACACGTGAACCACATTCATATTTTCATGACAGTTGTGTGAACGGCTTCACACTTGCAGATCTGGAAGGAATTGTACGTGTCGTATCATTTTGGAGCAACCGATGTTGACAACGCGCCGACTGAATGTGTTGCTTGCCGTGCTGCAACTGGCCTTGGTATGCGCGCTCGTGGCCGTAACGAATACTGAAGTCCCGGCGCGCGTCGCCTTGCTGCTGAAACAGGGGCGTATGGGGACTTTGGCCACCACTGCGATCATTTGGGTGATCGCCTTGACCTGTGTTGCTGTTGTTGTACTGGAAAAGCAGGCCCGGCCACGCTTGTTCTGGGCCGCAGTGATCGGGTTAAGTGGCACGGTTGCCTGGGGCTTTCAACGGGCGGCGCATCTGGAATTGAGTGTGTTTGATATTCTGGGCTTCTGGGAAGCGCGGCACGAGGCCGGTAATGCTGCCGCTCTTTACGGTGAAGCCATCAAACTGGCATGTGTTCTGATGGTGAGCAGTTTTATCGTCTACGGGCTGCCATTCATCAGCCGGCAATGGGGCATCCAGCGTTTTGGTATCATCCGGGCCGTGCTGCCGATCTTGCCGATCGCACTGATTGCCGGTGTGGTGTTCCAAAAAGGTGGCAACGGACATTTCGCCATGCCAAAGCAATTTTCGCAAGTGTCACTGGCCGCATTGGCCGGGGGAAAGCTTGTGATGCATCCGGCTGTGGCGCGCACGGATGTCACGATCAAATCCGAAATGCCCAAGGCAGCGCAACATATTCTCTACCTTGTCGATGAAAGCCTGCGGCCCGATTATGTTTCAATGTTGCCGGGAAACAATGTCACGCCGAATTTTGCATCTTTCGCTTCGCAAATGGTGAATTATGGTCCCGCCGCTTCGGGCGCAATCTGCAGTAACTACGCCAATGCGCTCCTGCGTTTCATGCCTACCCGGGCTGACATTGGTACTGGCATCGCAACCAATCCGACGATCTGGCAATATGCCAAGGCAGCCGGTTTCCGCACTGTCTATATTGATGCCCAGGCGCATGCCATTGAAAATGAAACGCGCTTGCAAAATTTCATGACACCCGTGGAGCGCAAGTGGATTGATGAGTTTTATCCCTTGGCCAATGCGAGTTCCAAGGAGGCTGACCGCGCACTTCTCGACGTTGTGGTGAAGGAGTTCGCCAAGCCCGGGCCGGTCTTTATCTATGCAAACAAGCAGGGCATGCATTTTCCCTACGACCAGAATTACTACACCGAACTTGGACCATTTCACCCCGAACAAAAAGAAGTTGGCAGCATCGAAATCAACAGCATGCTGAATTCCTATCGCAATGCCGTGGACTGGAATGTTGACAAGTTTTTTGCCGACTTTGCCAAACGTGTTTCAATGAAAGACCTGGCCATGGTTTACACCTCAGACCACGGACAATATTTTGCACCAGGTGAAGCGACCCATTGCAAATCATCAGACTCGCACCCCCAGATGGCTTATGTTCCGCTGTTCGCCTATGTGGACAGTGTGGCGGGCATGAACGAGTTGGCGGGTGGTGCTGCGCAATCCAGGGGCAGGGCGAACCACTTTCAGATTGCACCCACCATGTTGCACTGGATGGGATTCGCGGAACATGACATTGCAGCACATTATCCTGAAACGCTATACACCGGTACGAAGCTTGACCCGGCCTATACATTGGGCGACATTTTCGGTTTGTTTTCATCAAACGTTGAATGGGTGACGATAGATTTGAAGCAGGATTATCTTGAACCCGAAACCGTCAAGGCCACAGAAAGCCTGACCGCACAGGTCAAACCATGAAGAAATTGCGTGTTCGCGTGAAAACGGAAACACCATCGGCACAGGTGCCCAGTGTCTGGCTCCGGGCCTTGCCGCACCTGTTCACGCTGGCAGCGCTGGTGTCGGGTTTGACTGGCGTGACAGCAGCCATCGACGGGCACTTGCCGCAAGCCATCGGCTGTATTCTGCTGGCCGGTTTTCTGGATGCCTGTGATGGGCGGGTGGCGCGTTTCGTTGGTACGAATTCGCAGTTTGGTGCGGAACTTGATTCCTTGTCGGATGTGATTTGCTTTGGGGCAGCGCCAGCCCTGGTGGTTTATCTCTGGGGCATGAAGGACTTTGGCTGGTTGGGCTGGCTGACGTGTATCACGCTGACGTGTGCGACCGCCCTGCGACTGGCGCGGTTCAACGTGGCCGTGAACAGTCCCAATAAGCCTTCGTGGTCCGCAGCGTTTTTTCAGGGCGTGCCTGCGCCTGCAGGAGCGTTTCTTTCATTGCTACCGATTTATGTGGAGAACGCTGACATCATGTCCCCGGAACACGCACAGATGCTGGCACTGTTCTGGTTACCGGTTGTCGCATTTCTGATGTTCTCGACCCTACCCACATTCTCCGGAAAACTTGTCGGCCGCGTGATGGCACGGGCCTGGGCCTTGCTTCTGATTGGCGCTGCGGCCATTGCTTTGGTGGTGGCGGTGCAAGGCGTTTGGACGGGGCTGGTGATGATGGTCGTCGGTTACCTTGCTATTCTTCCCTTGAGTCTCTGGCGTCATCTGGTTCTGACCACGCGCGGTTGATTGGCCAAGGCCCTTGCGGGGTCAAAAAGATTCTCATATAGAGCGCCCGCGTTTTGCGTTTGCATCCCCATATGGGGAGCTTCACAGACCTAACCGACAGGACCCAAAACAATGGCCAAAGAGAAATTCAACCGCGACAAGCCCCATTGCAACATTGGCACGATTG
>CAXTKL010000075.1:0-13979 GCA_964244825.1 uncultured Aestuariivirga sp. | reverse complement strand
TCACCATGGCCGATATTGACCGGCTGTCGCGCCGCGTTCCCGTGTTGTGCAAGGTGGCACCCGCCAAGTCCGACGTGCATATGGAAGACGTGCACCGGGCTGGCGGCATCATGTCCATTCTGGGCCAGTTGGAAAAAGCGGGACTGCTCAACGCCGACTTGCCGACGGTGCATTCGTCAACGTTGGGGGCTGCCATCAACCATTGGGACGTGACCCGCACCAACTCGAAATCCGTGCGCGAGTTTTATCTGGCCGCCCCCGGCGGTGTTCCCACGCAGACGGCCTTCTCGCAATCGCGGCGCTGGGATGATCTCGATACGGACCGGGTGAAGGGCGTCATCCGTTCGGCAGAAACGCCGTTCTCTAGAGATGGTGGTCTGGCCGTCTTGTCCGGCAACATTGCGCTGCAAGGCTGTATCGTCAAAACGGCGGGGGTGGATGAGAGCATCCTCAAATTCTCCGGCCCGGCCATCGTGTTTGAAAGCCAGGATTCTGCTGTGCTCGGCATTCTCAATGGCGAAGTGAAGGCGGGGGATGTTGTGGTTATCCGCTATGAAGGCCCCATCGGGGGCCCTGGCATGCAGGAAATGCTCTACCCCACGAGCTACATCAAGTCGAAGGGTCTGGGCAAGACCTGTGCGCTGTTGACGGATGGGCGCTTCTCGGGCGGCACATCAGGCTTGTCGATCGGCCATGTATCGCCAGAGGCGGCTGAAGGTGGATTGATTGCGCTGGTGCAGACGGGCGACATGATCGATATCGACATTCCCAACCGCTCGATTTCTTTACGGGTGGCGGATGATGTGATTTCAACACGCCGAACGGCGCAAGCGGCCATCGGCTTCAAGCCGGTGGAAAAACGCAAGCGCAATGTCACCAACGCACTGAAAGCCTATGCGGCGCTGACGACGTCGGCGGCCAAAGGTGCGGTGCGGCGGGTGCTGGACTGACGCCTATTCCTTGTTGCCGCTGCGCGTTACCTTTCCAGCGTCGGCCTGGATGGAGAAGGCCCCGTTGACGTTGCCCGTCAGGTCATTGTCGGTAATGGTGGCGCTGCCCTTGGCGTGGATATAGAAGGCGTTTTCCTTGTTGCCAGTGATGGTATTGTTCTTGAACACAGCGCGCCCGCCATCGCTCACTTCTACGCCGGAGAAACCATTGTCCTTGATCACGTTGTTTTCAACCAGGCTCTTGGTCGATTCCTGCATCCACAGGCCCACCTGCTTGCCATTATAAATCTTGTTGCTGCGGATGATCATTTTGGCCGAGGTCTTGGATTCGATGCCGGCAAAGGCATTGGCATAGACATCATTGAACTCAACGATGCCCTGGGCACCGTTGTTGAGGAACATGCCGGCCGAACGGCCATCATGCACCAGATTGTTCTTCACCAGAGGTGCTGCCCCGCTCTTGATTTCAATACCGGCAAAGCCATTGTCAAAAATGTCGTTGCTCTCAATGGTCCCTGACGCCTGTGCTTCAGTGTAAATTCCAGACTCCGTACATTTGCTGATGGTATTGTGGACAATATCAGGTTTGGACGAAGCCCCGGTGATGTAAACCGCTGCACCTCCGTCTGATGACATAAAATTGTTTTCAACCCGCGCCGTTCCATTTTCAAAATAGATGGTGTTGCAGTTCAGCTCACAGCCGTCCAGCTGGTGCAGGGTCAGGTTGGCAATGCGGCCGCCATTGGCGGTCCAGGTGATGATGTGATCGCCCTTGGCGGTCCATTCCACCTTGCTGGGATCTGCTGGACCGACAATTTCTATGGCTTTGTTCACAGTGACGGCACCCTTGTATTGGCCCGGCGCAATGGTGATCTTGTCGCCTGTCTTAGCGGCGGCGACGGCTTTTGCGATGCTGGTGTAATCGCCGGAACCATCGGCGGCCACGCGAATGTCGCCGGTTTCATCCACAGCAGCAGGCGGTGTTTCAACCACGGGCGGAGGGGTTTCGACCTTGGGCTCCGTGGGTGTTTCCAACAATGGCGTTTTCGGATCGTTCAGGGCCAGTTGCTGGTCATGCACGCGCAGTTTGGCCCCGGCAAGCTTGCCCCAGACGGTGGAGCGGAATTGCTGTTCGACCACACGCAGTTGATCCGGGTCTGAGCCGGCGGCGAGGAATGCCGCCTCCGCTTCGCCTGCAGGCACCCCTTCGGCCGGGGGCGTGGCGGGCACCACGGCAATTTCTTTGGTCGCGGGCGGTGTTACTTCCACCGTCGGGGGCGGGGTGACGGCGGGACCTTCCGTGAAATAGAAATCTCCCTCAATGGCGGAACTGTCAAACGGCACCTGCTGTCCGCCCGTGGCCACGCGCACCTTGGAGCGAGTCTGCTTGAATACATTCTCCAGCGGCAAGCCGGGCACTTTCATCGAGTCCGCAAGGGCGAGGGTGAAGGGACTGTTGTTGCCTGTTCCATCGGCCGCCACAGAGCCCGGTGCGGTGGAATAGGCCACAAAGGTGCCGACGGGTGCGCGTACCGGGGCAAGACCGCCGCCAATGGCGCGCAGGCCGCGGAAGGGGTTGTTGCGGCAGGCGTCCAGCACCACGATGTTGAGCGGCACGCCGGAATTTTCCATGAGGGCGAGGAAATCATTGACCTCGACGTTCTGGATGTCGGCTTCTTCCTTGCTCTCCGTATTGGAATCGGTGGGCACCAAATAGTTGCGGCCATCCACTTCAATGCCGTGACCGGCATAGAAGAACATGCTGGCGTCGGCGCCTTGCTTAAGCTTGCGGCCAAATTCCAGCATGGCCTGCTTCATGCCGCGTTGGTCCAGATCCGTGTATTTGATCACATCAAAACCAGCGGCTTTCAGGGCCGTTTCCATGACGGCCGCATCATTTGCAGGATTGGTGAGGGCGGTGACGTTTTGATATTTGCTGTTACCGATGACCAGGGCCACACGCTTTCCCGCCCAGGCGGGGGACCACAGCATCGTTGACAACACCAGGGCATAGATCAGTCGGCGCATGATACACTCTCTCAACGCTAACCCCCGGACTGAGTTTCCCATATTTGAGGCCTTTGGGAAAGAGGAGAATTTGCATTTGGGTTACTGGCCGCGCAGGGCCTGGGCGACGAAGGATCAACTCAACACCTGCTTGCGGAATTGCACATCGTACGTGCACTGCGGTACATCCGATACTGCTTCGATGCCGTGGGCAAGCACCTTGCACTCCCACACGACTGGCATAGATTTTGGGTTTGCACCCTAAGTTCAGCAAGTTGAAAGAATTTGGTCAAATGTTAATTCAACATACATTTTGTGCAAGTGTAGAAGCATGTGGATTTTCCTGAATGATTAACAATATTCTCAATTTCCTGCTCACGTTCATGGCTGCATGTATTTTCCAGGCGCTTGCGTTGGCAGGCTGGGAAGGCACCCAACATCAGATGATCACGTTTTTTGGTTCGCGCATTGGGATTGTTTGGTTTGGTATTTCGCTGGCCTTCATGCTTGCAATTTGCGTGACTTGGATGTTGCGAAGGAAAAACCCTGTAGCAAAGAATGTTGCGGGTTCGAGTGTCCTGACGGCGGACAGGATCCGAAAACTGACTCAAAAAGGCAACTACGCCCAAGTTTATCGCGAACTGGCAGAAGTTCCACAGCAACAGCTTGCTGCCTTGCTGGGCGGTAGCGCTGCAATCGAAGTACAACCTGGACTAGCAAGGCATTCTGCTGTTGTAAGAGCAGAACGGCAATTTGTTGCATTTGATCTGCATGTTCCGCCTCAGGCTTCATTGACATACCAGAGTTGGTTCGGCGGCTTACCGCTCGTGCCAAAGAATTTCGTGTGGCCACACTATCAATCAAAGTCTGGTGTTTCCATACCACTAGCGTTTTTCCTTCAAGTTGATTGTTCGCAAATTTCCAAAGAAGCCGGGTTAGATTTGATGCCCGCCAATGGCCTGTTACAGTTTTACATCGACACTGCCGAAAGTTTGGGAAAGGCATTTGCAATCCGATATTTTGATGAGCCAACGCATTCATTGTCTATTGCAACGATGCCTTCTTCGCTGCCACCACTTTTTAACGCGCAAGGCAATCCATGGACGCTCGATTTACCTGACGCCGCATCGCTGACCCCGCAGTTGTTTCCACGTTGGACGTTTGATCTTGTGAGTTTGCAAATTCCTGCGGCTTACTTTGAGCAGGACGATGACGAGAGGAGCTACTGGAACTTCCCAAGTGAACATGAATGTGAGAGTTTTGACTGGTCCGATCAAATCCAGATTCAGGTTGATGTACCAGTTCAGCCACCAAGTCCAATCGCCCGACCTTTTCCGGATTTTCCGCATGATTGGCGCGCTGTTCTCATTTCATGCACAACGCTTCTCAAAGAAATTAGGCATCCAACTCCGCAAGCTGACAAAAATAAGGTCGCTGAAGCCACATCACATGCTGTCAAATGGCTGGAAATGGCTCGCCAACATGATTTGCATGTGGCGCTTTCGCAAACACAGTCCGACGAGTTTTGGGCGTTGATAGAGCGCAATAACGCTCACCTTTATATGGGTCGATCTGCCAGAGAGGCTGCTGCAGCGACATTGTCAGATCCACTTGGCAGAGGTGTAGCCTTGTCGGTACAAGGCACTGAACTGGCTCGTGGCCAGAAGCAATTTCCGGTTTTTTCTCATGGCAGGTTGCGTGTCAACTCGCCTAATCGACTTTTGTCTGCTGGCAGCGATGTTCAAGGCATGTCAGAGGAAATCGCTTCCGATCATATCATGCTGTTGGAAGTGTCATCTGATCATTTGCTTGGACTTGAGATTGGCGACGGTGTGTTGCAATTCTGGATCAAGCCGGAACACTTGCTGGCCAAACGGTTTGATCAGGTTATACTTTTGGCGGGAGCCTATTGATCCATTCAAAGTTTGATACTTTGATTCCAGTGACTTTCCCCGTTTTATAGTGGCGTCTGGCCAATTCCCTTGTTCATGTTAAATCAATCTGGATTGAACTGTCGCCCAAAAGGGCCGTTGGCCGTGAGAACTGTGCAAACATGTGCATCTTGAAAGTGTGTTCATCATGAACCTGTCTAAAGCAACAGCACTCGCTTGGCTTAGAAGCTTGGTAAATTGTTTGGTGATCCTGATGGTCCTGCCTGCAACTCCGTCGCTCGCCAGAATTCGCCAGCCTGCACCGACTTCAGAAGCGATTGCTGCATTGGGTTTGAGCGAGCAGTCGATTGTTGTCGAGGGTGTGACGCGCTGGTTTTTGGTGCAACCGCCGCCCGATGTGACACGGCCGGCGCCTGTGCTCATCGTGTTGCACGGGGGCACCCAGAGCATGCGCCGGATTTTTGCCGACACTGCGGGTGCCACCCGGGGCTGGCTGGCGTTGGCGCGGCGGGAAAATGTATTGTTGCTGGTGCCGAATGGCATCAATGCTGCGACGGGGGATGCGAAATCCGATGACCAGAACTGGAATGACTTGCGCCACGGTGTGGCGCGGGAAAGTGATGCCGATGATGTGGGCTTTATTCGCTCACTCTTGGACCATGCATCAAAAACCTATGCCATCGATCCCTACCGTGTTTATGTGACAGGGGCCTCCAATGGCGGTATCATGACATTCCGGTTGTTGATAGAAGCTCCTGAACTGTTTGCGGCGGCTGCGGCTTTTGTTGCGGCGCTGCCTGCTGTTGATGAAGGCCTAGCAGCACCCGCACAGCCAGTGCCGCTGATGATTGCCAATGGCACGCTGGATCCCTTGATGAAATGGAACGGTGGCAACATTCCCGGTGGCAGGGGCAGCACAAGTTCTGTAGCCGATACCATCACCTGGTGGGTGAGAGCCAACCATGCGGAGACCAAGGCGTTGGGGACGCGTGCGTTGCCGGACACTGACCCTGATGACAGTTGCCGAATTGAAACCGGCACATACAAGGCGCTGCCGGGCGGTGCACCCGTTGTGGCCGTCACAATGAATGGCGGTGGCCAC
Organism: uncultured Aestuariivirga sp.; assembly: GCA_964244825.1. Classification (GTDB taxonomy): domain Bacteria; phylum Pseudomonadota; class Alphaproteobacteria; order Rhizobiales; family Aestuariivirgaceae; genus Aestuariivirga. Next base: position 8,028 of record CAXTKL010000075.1, on the reverse strand, counting down.
AATTTGCCATCCGCGCTGTTTCCACTTCCTGATACCTGGGCCGTGCGCAGGTTCATCGGCCCGGTGTGCCGGGACGTGGAGGGCGTGGAATTGATCTGGGATTTTCTGTCGAAACATCACAAGCCGTAACGCATATGGCAGTCGAGTTTAAGCGTGGGCAAAGGCGCGCCGCAATAGCATGATGTAACAGAGGGCCATCAACACCGGCAGAAGCGGCAGGCCAAGGGCTTGCACTGTGATGCCGATTGAGAAACACATTGAGTTCAGGGCCACGACAATGAACAGCTCCCAGCCTGCGAATGTGCTGTCCTGATCACTGACATACCAGAACAACGCCGCAATGGCGATTGCAAGGTCATAGGCCAGCATATAGGGCGTCAGCAGCGATGCGCCGAACGCGATGATGACCACTTGCAACGACCAGACAATGTTCTTGCGGCGCAGCACCATTATATTGGCGATGACCACCGCAGCAGCGACGGCCGCTTGTACGATCATGGCGACAGTGGTTGGTGCGCCGAGGGCATAGATGCCGCTGTAGGGTGTTGTCATGATGCGCGCGTAGAAGCCATTCATGTTCTGCAACAGGCTGGCCTGATACGGCATTGTTGTGTTGATGTAGGCGCGCCACGGGTCCGGTCCCCAGAGCAGCAGACTCGTTCCTGCCAAGGCCGCTGCCGACACGCAGGCCGCTGCAACTGCCGTCCAGTCCCGGCGCACCAGCAGCACGATAACCAGCAGTGGACCCAGTTGCGGCTTCACTGTGAGCAATCCGACGATCACCCCGGCCTGCACCGGGCGCATGGGCAACAGCCGCAGTGCACCGACAAAGGCCAGTGCCAGAAACAATCCAAGCTGTCCGAAGGTGACATTGAACAGCACGACCGATGCTGTGGCGATCAGCGCAAGTGACAGCCAGCTGTTGGCCATTGGTGTGCGATAGAAGCAGACGAACCAATATCCGGTGATTCCAAGAACGGACCACACCAACAAAGCAAGACCATGTGGCAGAACACCAAAGGGCAACAGCAACACCGGCATGTTGGGCGGATAGGAAAATACGGCTGCCGCCATGTCAGGTGCGAAATGGCTGCTGACCCAGGTTTGGTAAGCGCTGATATCATAGAGCGTTATGACCTGTGACGTGGCGGCGAAATGTCCGCCACTCCAGTAGTTCACGAAATCGCGGCCATAATAAATGGCAGCCAGCGACAGGCCCTCGGTGCCGAATTTGCTCGTGTACCAAACATAGAAAAGATTTAACGGCAACACCAACACACTGGCTGCAAGAAGTGCCACAAGGGGCCGCCGTGCCGCCTGTTTCAATTCATCCCGGTGCCGATGCAAAAACGTCCCCATGTTGGCGGGGTTATGTGATTCTTTGGGTGGAGGAAAGCAGTGAAAGCGGGGAAAGCGTGGCGGATGAGTTGAATGCACTGTCACCGAAATATTTGGAAATGTTTGTGTTAACTACATCACAGATGGGCTTTTTGACTTGCGCTATGGGGGAGCTGTTCGTGTTCTGCCGAAACCCTGACTGGAGGACATCATGGCCCGCAAATCAACTGGAAAACCTACATCAAATGGAAATGACAACGGCGTAGGCCGGGGTGAATACCGTTCAGGACCCATGGCAGGTGCCACTGTCATTACTGGTGTTTCCGGACAGCAACGCGCATTGCATTATTCAGAAGTCGATGGTCTTGCCATTTTCGAAGGCGATATTGTGCTCGGCCGGGTTGAGGATTTGCGCGGGCGCAGTTCGTCAGACCAATTCCAGGAATCAGTTGCCATCACCGGCCAACAATTCCGCTGGCCCAACGCGACAATACCGTTTGAAATTGCTGCCGGATTTCCAGATCAGCAGCGTGTGACAGATGCCATTGCACACTGGGAACAGAACACACCGATCCGGTTTGTGCAGCGGACCAACCAGGCGGATTTTGTCCGCTTTGTTTCAGGTTCGGGCTGTTCTTCAGCCGTGGGGCGCCAGATGGGTGCTCAGGAAATTTCCCTTGGAACAGGATGTCTGCGCGGGCAGGCCATCCACGAAATTGGCCATGCCGTGGGCTTGTGGCACGAGCAAAGCCGTGAAGACCGCGACACTTTCATTGAAATCCTGTGGGCCAATATCCAGGCTGGCAGGGAGCACAACTTCAACCAGCACATTACCGATGGGGACGACATTGGTGCCTATGACTACGGATCCATCATGCATTATGGGCCGACAGCATTTGGCGTCAACGGTGCAATCACCATCAGGCCGCGCATGGCCTTGCCACCAGGTGTCGTGATGGGGCAACGCAATGGCCTGTCGCCGGGCGATATTGCTGCCGTCCGCGCGCTCTATCCAAGTCCAAATCCAACCTTCAAGGAGGTTCGCAAGGACCCGATCAGCGACACAACCAAAGAGGTGAGGAAAGATACATTCAAGGATGTGATCAGCGACACAATCAAAGAAGTGCGAAAAGACCCGCTTAAGGATGTTCGCAAGGATGGTGTGAAGGACGGTCTGAAGGATGTCAGGAAGGATCCGATCACCGATCCAGTGCCGACAATACGCGAAGTCATCAATCCGGGCAAAATTGTGCGCGAAGGACTAGGGCCGATTACCGGTGGTGGGCGCCCGCAATTCGCACCAGGCAGCGGTTCCGCCTCACCCTTTGTGCTTGGTGCGCCAAGCCGGGTGGGCGGCGGCGAACAGGCAGCGCTGGCAGAAGCACAGACCTTGGTTGCCGAGCTTGAACAGGAGTTGGTGGCGATAGAACAGCACCATGCCCAGATTGCCGCTGCCTATGATGAAGCTGTGGCACAGCTCGCAGCTTTAGACCAAGGCGGCATGATGTGATCCTGATCATCTCCTATCCGGAAGAAGATCACACTATCGCCGTCGCGGAACAGCTGCGGCAAATGGGCCGGGATTTTGCCGAAATCAATCTCGGTGACATGCCTGCTCGCCGTGGGTTCAGTTTCAGTTGGCCACCTGCGCAGGGAACCGGTCATCTGGTGGACGGCGTTGATGGTGTGATTGACCTGGCGCAAACACGGGCAGTGTGGTGGCGGCGGGTGCAGGCGTTCACCATAGATCCCGCCATCACACGCCATGACCAGCGGATTTTTGCTGAGAGTGAGACCTCACAGGCCGTGATCGGCGTGCTTGACACGCTGGATTGTGCCTGGGTCAATCCACGCGGTGCCGATGAAGCAGCCCATCGCAAGCCGCTGCAATGGTCTGCGGCGCTCGCCTGTGGACTAAACGTGCCGCGCACTTTTGTGACCACAAAACCGGATGACGCCCGTGCCTTCCTCGCTTCGCTGAAGGGTGCGCGCGCTGTATACAAACCGTTCCTCGCCTCCATCGAGGACTGGCGGGAAACCCGCATTGTCGAGCCGTCTGACGTTGAACGGTTGGATGCTGTGCGCTACGCGCCGGTGTTGTTTCAGGAATATGTCAGTGGCGTGGACATTCGTGTCACGGTTATCGGAGACCGGGTGTTCGCCGCCGAGATTGACGCACGCAAGACGTCCTATCCCTATGACATGCGCATGGTTGTGGGAGAAGCGGATGTGCGTCCGGTTACACTTCCCAGCGAGGTTGAACGTGCGCTGCTGGCGCTGCATCGGCGTCTCGGTCTTGTCTATGGCGCATCTGATTTTCGCCGGACGGATGATGGGCACTATCATTTTTTTGAAGTGAATCCTGCGGGGCAATGGTTATTCGTGGAGAAACGGACAGGCCTTCAAATTACCACAGCGATTGCAGAACATCTGGCGCAAGCAGCGAACCAGATGTCACCATGACCCGCAAAATCACTGGCCACATCATCATTCCCAGCGATGCGCCGACGGCGAAAGCCAGACGCGTCGTTGTGGAACTGCGTGATGTGAGTCGTGCAGACGCTGAGTCCGTTGTGGTGGCAAAAACGGAATTGAAGAACGTTGCAATCGCGTCCGGTGCACAACTCGCTTATACTCTGGATGCACCCACGGCCGCACCTGCGCAATCGCTTGATTTGCGGGCGCATGTTGATCTGGGTGGAATGGGACGTGTTATGCCGGGCGATTATTGCACCACGGCCTCCTACCCGGTACCGCAGTCTGGGGACGGGCTGGCCATGGATCTTTACGTGCGGAAGGTCTGAAGGCAGCCCGGACAACCTGGGGGCGGAGGAGCAAACGAGATGACCCCTTTGCGAAATCGCAACCTGTCACCTATCTAAGGCAGGTGAACAGTCTTTGATTCTTGCGGAGCACTTCCTGATGTCTTTTGATCCCAATACCCCCACCTCGGCCTTTTGGCCTTCCGTGATCCAGCAGGAGGCCCGTGGTGAGCGGGTTTATGATTTGCCGTCCCGGCTGCTGCGCGAGCGCATTATTTTCGTGACGGGGCAGGTGGAAGATACCATGGCGGCTTCGATCTGCATGCAGTTGATGTTCCTGGAGGCGGAGAATCCCAAAAAGGAAATCTCCATGTATATCAACTCACCGGGCGGCGTGGTGACGTCGGGTCTATCGATTTATGATACCATGCAATTCATCAAATGTCCGGTGTCTACCATGGTGATGGGGCAGGCCGCGTCCATGGGTTCACTGTTGGCCACAGCCGGTGCTCCCGGCATGCGATACGCCCTGCCGCATTCCTCGATCATGGTGCATCAGCCGTCAGGCGGATTCCAGGGTCAGGTGACGGATATTCTCATCCACGCCCGCAATGTGGAAGCGCTCAGGAAGCGTCTCAACGAGATTTATGTGAAGCACACGGGCCGCACCTACAAAGAGGTGGAAGATGCCTTGGAACGCGACAATTTCATGACTGCGGAGCAGGCACGGGAGTTTGGCCTCGTCGACAAGATCATGGACAAGCGCCCGGACACTCCGGAAGGCAAATAATCCACAGGCGAAATCAATACGTTAAAGCCTGTATGGCCAATTGGTCACGCGCCTCAAGAATTGATTAACCGGCATGGGCGCAAGCTGGATTTGAGTCGGCAAGACGGGCTATAGTGATTGTTTGGGCCTGTTCTGCTTCGGTTGTAAGCGTTTTGGCCCCGTAATTTGAGTGGCGCATGAGTAGCGTGCCGAAGTGAGGAATGACACATGACCAAGGCAACCACGGGCGAGAGCAAGAACACGCTGTACTGTTCCTTCTGCGGCAAAAGCCAACATGAAGTGCGCAAGCTGATTGCCGGACCCACCGTGTTCATCTGCGACGAGTGCGTGGAACTCTGCATGGATATCATCCGTGAAGAAAACAAATCCGCACTCGTGAAGTCGAAGGACGGTGTGCCCACACCCCATGAGATCCGCAAGGTTCTCGACGATTATGTGATCGGCCAGGACCATGCCAAGCGTGTGCTGTCGGTGGCCGTGCACAATCACTACAAGCGCCTGAACCATGGCGGCAAGGGTGCCGATGTAGAACTGGCGAAATCCAACATCATGCTTGTTGGACCAACGGGGTCCGGCAAGACTTTGCTGGCACAGACTCTCGCCCGCATACTCGACGTGCCCTTCACCATGGCCGATGCCACCACATTGACCGAAGCCGGTTACGTGGGTGAAGACGTCGAAAACATCATTCTCAAGCTGTTGCAGGCCTCCGACTATAACGTTGAACGCGCCCAGCGCGGCATTGTCTATATCGACGAAATCGACAAGATCAGCCGCAAGTCTGACAATCCCTCGATCACCCGTGACGTGTCGGGCGAAGGTGTGCAGCAGGCGCTTCTGAAAATCATGGAGGGCACCATAGCCTCGGTGCCGCCGCAAGGTGGCCGCAAACACCCGCAGCAGGAATTCCTGCAGGTGGATACAACGAACATCCTGTTCATCTGCGGCGGCGCATTCGCCGGACTTGAGCGCATCATCAACATGCGCGCCAAGGGCACGGGCATGGGCTTTGCCGCCACGGTTCGTTCACCCGATGAACGCCGCACCGGAGCCGTGTTGCGTGAGTTGGAACCGGAGGATTTGCTGCGCTTTGGCCTGATCCCAGAATTTGTGGGCCGATTGCCGGTGACAGCAACGCTTGAGGATCTGGATGAAGTGGCTCTGGTGCAGATTTTGTCTGAACCGAAGAACGCCATCGTCAAGCAATACCAGCGCCTGTTCGAAATGGAGGGTGTGAAGCTCACCATTCCAGACGAGGCACTGCGCTCCATCGCGCGCCGCGCCATTGAGCGGAAGACGGGTGCCCGTGGTCTTCGTTCCATCATGGAAAACATTCTGCTCGACACGATGTATGATCTGCCGGGCATGGATGGCGTAGAGGAAGTCGTGATTTCGAAAGAAGTCGTCGATGGTGCGGCCAAGCCGTTGCTGATCTATGCAGACCGCGAAGAAAAAGCCAACGCTTCAGCATAACGACTAACGAATGACGCCCGCACTTGAACAATGTGCGGGTGGAAACCACATATCGGGTTCAGGACGCATGCGCCTCATGCCATAATGGGTGAGTAACGACATTGCGAGGCGCACGGGTGAAACAGCCTGTGGAAGGAAGAAAATAATGGCAAAAAAGCCAGCACAGTCAAACGTCGAACTTGGTCCGGAAGAGACGATTCCCGTTCTTCCGTTACGTGACATCGTGGTGTTTCCGCACATGATCGTTCCGTTGTTCGTGGGCCGCGAAAAGAGTATCCGTGCGCTGGAAGAAGTGATGCGTGAGGAAAAACGCATTCTGTTGGTCGCGCAGAAAAATCCCGGTGATGATGATCCGGGTATCGACACGATTTATGATGTCGGCACCGTGGCGCAGGTCATGCAGTTGCTGAAATTGCCCGACGGTACAGTGAAAGTGCTTGTGGAAGGCATTGACCGGGCCAAGGTTATCGATTTCACGGCCAAGCCCGAATATTTCGAGGCGCGTGTAGCGTTGATGCCCGTGCCGAAAGTTTTCTCCAAAGAAACTGAAGGTCTGGCCCGTTCCACAGCGCAGCAGTTTGAAAGCTATGTGAAGCTGAACAAGAAAGTGCCGCAGGAAGTTCTGGCAGGTCTTGGCCAGATCAATGACTATGCGAAACTTGCTGATACCATTGCGGCCCATCTCGCCTTGAAGATTGCTGACAAGCAGCAGATGCTGGAGTTGGCTACGGTCGATGAGCGTTTGGAAAAAGCCTATGCCCTGATGGAAGGTGAAATCTCTGTTCTACAGGTCGAGAAGCGCATTCGTGGCCGTGTCAAGCGCCAGATGGAGAAGACGCAGCGCGAGTATTATCTGAACGAACAGATGAAGGCCATTCAGAAGGAACTCGGCGACGGCTCCGGCAATGGTGGTGAAGAGCGCGACGAAATGGGTGAGCTCGACAAGCGCATCAAGGAGACGAAATTCTCCAAGGAAGCGCGTGAGCGGGCAGAAGCTGAAATGAAGAAGCTGCGCCAGATGTCGCCCATGTCTGCTGAAGCCACCGTCGTGCGAAATTATCTGGATTGGTTGCTCAACATTCCCTGGGGCCAGAAGAGCAAGGTGAAGACCGATCTCGACTTTGCCCAGAATGTTCTGGACACGGATCATTTCGGTTTGGAGAAGGTCAAGGACCGCATCGTTGAATATCTCGCCGTGCAGGCCCGTACCAACAAGTTACGCGGACCCATCCTGTGCCTCGTCGGACCTCCAGGTGTGGGTAAAACCTCGCTCGGCAAGTCCATCGCCAAGGCCACGGGCCGCGAATTCATTCGCATGTCGCTTGGCGGTGTGCGGGATGAAGCCGAAATCCGTGGTCACCGCCGCACCTACATCGGCTCGATGCCCGGCAAGGTCATCCAGTCGATGAAGAAGGCGAAGAAGTCCAATCCGCTGTTCCTGCTCGATGAAATTGACAAGATGGGCATGGATTTCCGGGGCGACCCTTCGGCGGCCTTGCTCGAGGTGCTGGATCCGGAACAGAACGCTTCTTTCATGGACCACTATCTTGAGGTGGAATATGACCTCTCGAACGTCATGTTCATCACCACGTCGAACACGCTGAACATTCCGCCAGCGCTGCTTGACCGTATGGAAATCATCCGAATCGCCGGTTACACCGAAGA
>CAXTKL010000074.1:0-14018 GCA_964244825.1 uncultured Aestuariivirga sp. | reverse complement strand
GTCGATCTCCTTCGCGTTCAGCGCAGCGTCAAGCCGCCGTCGATGGTGATGATCTCGCCGGTGGTGAAGCTGGCGGCGTCGGATGCGAGATAGACCGTGGCGCCTACGAGTTCTTCCACGGCACCGATGCGGTTTTGCACAGCCCCTGCTGCCCAGTGGTTTTTCACCACATCGGGATCTGACTTGATCACTTCGTCGGTGAGCTCGGTGCGCACATAGCCGGGGGCCAGGGCGTTGACGCGGATGTTGTGTTCGGCCCATTCGGTGGCCAGGCCCTTGGTCAGCATATGCACACCGGCTTTCGACACGTTGTAGGCGGTGTGGCGGAAGGGCCAGTTGACGATGCGGCCTGACATGGAGCCAATGTTGATGATGGAGCCCGACTTCTGTTTGATCATCTCGCGCCCGACAATCTGCGAACACAGAAACACACCATCGAGATTGACCGCCATGGTCTGACGCCAGTCGGCAAGCGTGCCGTCTTCGGCATTGGCCGGAATGATGATGCCGGCATTGTTAATGAGGATATCGATGCGGCCCCATTTTTTCATCACGGCATCGGTCATGCGCTGCACGTCGGACTCGATGGAGACATCGGCCTGGATGACCATGGCATCGCGACCGGACTCGCGGATGGAGTTTGCGACGTCCTCGGCGCGATCAACTGTTGAACGCACAACAATCGCCACATCGGCACCATGTGCCGCCAGGCCTTCTGCCAGTGCCTTGCCAATACCGCGCGAACCTCCTGTGACGACGGCCTTCTTGCCGGTGAGGTTGAAAATTCCGCGATAGGTTTCAATGGCGGTCATGGCTTGCGTCTCCCACTTTGAAAGTATTCTTGAGCAGATGATCGGCTGTTCTCACAGCCTGCGCCACGATGGTGACGGAGGGGTTCACCGCTGTTGACGACGGCAGGAACGAGGCATCTACCACATAAAGGTTTTCCAAGTCCCAGGCCTTGCAGAAGGGATCGAGCACCGACGTGTTGGGGTCATTGCCAAAGCGCGCTGTGCCGCATTGGTGCATGGCCACCTTGATATCCATCTTCTGTGTGATGATGAGGGGATAACCAAGAGAGCGCATGAGCGAAGCCCAATGCTGCACCAACTCGCCATGGGACTTCAGATTGTTGGGCGTATAGGCCAGCCGGATTTTGCCATCCGCATCCACCGACACGCGATTGTCGGGGTCCGGCAAATCTTCCGACATGATCCACCAGTCAACACTGCGTTCCGAGAACAGGCCCATCATCCATTCCGGGGCCCACTTCGCATTGGCCGTCAGCATGCCTGCCTGCAACTTGCCCAGGCCCTGCACATTGCCGAGGGGATAGGGGCGCACGTTGTTGGCCAGATAAAAGTCGTTGATGCAGAGGGACTTCTGAAACGTCACGCGGTTCTTCCTGAACGGATTGATCGCCATCATGGCGGTGTTGTTGTGGGCCATGTAGTTGCGGCCCAACTGGTCTGAGCTGTTGTTGCCCAGTCCCTTTGGGTGTTTGTTATTGGCTGAGCGCTGCAACAGTGCGGCGGAATTGATGGCACCGGCGCTGGAAATGAAAAGATCGCCGTGGATGATCATGTTTGAGCCGTCTTGTTCTATTTCCGCGCCTGTCACACGCTTGCCACTCGCGTCGGTGAGCAATCGCAGCACTTTGGTTTCCAGAATGAGATCGACATTGCCAGTGGCGATGGCGGGATCGACCAGTCGCACCTCGGCATCGTTCTTGGCGCCCAGCTTGCAGGCAAAGCCATCACAGGTTTTGCAGCGAATGCATCTGCCGCCTTCGTGTCGATCAATGGCAATCGGCAAGGGGAAGGGACGCAAGCCCTTTTCGCGCAGCTTGATGTTGATCGCTTCGATTTCGGGTTCATGGCCAATCGCGGGGTAGGGCATGGGGCCGGAGCGTGGTGGCTCGCAAGGGTCGAGGCCGGCCGTGCCATGGGTGCCCATCAGGCGTTCGGCTTCGTCGTAATAGGGGGCGAGGTCGGCGTAGCGAATGGGCCAGGCGGGTGCCACGCCGCCTTCATGCTGCAGTTCCTCGAAGTCTTCAACGCGGAAACGCAACGTCGCGGCACCGAAGAATTTCGAATTGCCGCCCACATAGTAATAGGTCGAGGGGTTGAACTCCTGGCCTGCGCGGTCCCGCCAGGTTTCTTTTGTGGTGTAGCGCTTTTCGTGGAACACCGCCTTGACGCTCCAGTTGTCAGCTTCGCGTGGCAGCCTGGTGCCGCGCTCAATCATCAAGATTTTCGCACCGGCCTTGGCCAGGCGGTTGGCCATGGTGCCACCACCCACGCCCGCGCCAACAATAATGACGTCGTAGTGTTCGCGCAGCTTCATCATGCTGTGTTGCTTTCCTGGGAGCACGTGTCTTTGAAGAGATCGTCCCTGTTCTGCATCAGGCTGGCCATGACGGCAAAAGAGCTTTCGAGATGAATGCGCATGGCGAGCTCTGCCTGCTTGGCGTTGCGGCGGGAAAGCGCGTGCACGATGGCGGCATGTTGTTCGGTGACATCCGCCAGATGGCCGGGCACGGGTGCCGAAAGCTGGCGCATGCGGTCAAGATGCACTTTCGCCAGACTGATGAATTTCCAGATGCGGGGCAAGGCGCTGTAGCTCGCGATGGAAGCATGCAGGGCATCGTCCTCGTCGATGTAATCGGTCAATCGGTTCTCGAACACGATGTTGCGCATGCGTGTGACGATCTCTTGCAGGTCAAGAATCTGCTGGTCGGTGATGTGAGCGCAGGCCCTGCGCACACTCTCGACTTCCAGCGCGCTGCGAATGACAAAGCCCTCTTCCGCTTCCGTGAAGGAGATACGGCTGACGTAAGTGCCGGAGTGCGGAAACACGTCTACGAGATCTTCTTCTGCGAGCCGCTGCAAGGCCTCACGCACCGGGGTGCGGGATACGCCGAATTCAGCACAGATGTCTTTTTCCGACAGTGAAACGCCGGGCCGTCTTTCCAGCCGCACAATGGATTTTCGCAGCGCCTTGTATATCTGTTCAGTTTTGGGGAGATATGCTGGCATTCTGGATCTTCCGACAATTCTCCGTATTGGTTTTGTTTCGCCTGTTCAGGAAAGACCGTTGACAGTTGTTACGACTTCTGTGCCTAGTAACTCATATATCAGTTGCTTTCACAAGCGCAATGTTGCGCGTCTCACCGTGAATGATGGACCGGACCATGAGCACCATCAATTATCTGACGCGCATCGAATTCGGCGAAGGCGCCATCTCGCAGCTTCCGGTCCTGGTGGCGGCGCTCGGCATCAAGCGGCCCTTGATTGCAACCGACATGGGGCTCGTTGCGTCAGGTCTTGTGGCGCGGGTTGCTGCGCTGTTGCCCGTTGCCGCACCCGTTTTCGACGGCACACCCGCCAATCCGACGGAAGCCGCAGTCCTGTCAGCCTATGTACAGTACAAGGCCGAGGGATGTGATGGCATTATCGGACTTGGCGGTGGCTCTTCGCTTGATCTGGCAAAGGCTGTGCGCCTGCTCACCGGGCATGACGGTCCTCTGGCGCAATACACGCTGGTGGAAGGTGGCGTCGGACGTATCCACGGTCGCATCTGCCCAATGATCGCAATACCCACGACAGCCGGGACTGGATCAGAAGTGGGTCGCGCCGCCGTGATCATCACAACCGATGGTCGGAAGCTCGGGATTATTTCGCCACACATGCTTCCCTCGATCGCAGTCTGCGATCCTGAGCTGACCTACGGTTTACCGCCGGGTTTGACGGCCGCAACAGGCATGGACGCCATTTCCCATTGTCTCGAAACCTACATGGCGCCCGCATTCAACCCGCCCGCAGAAGCCATTGCACTTGATGGTTTGAAACGCGGGTTGGGCTCCATCGAAGTCGCAACGCGCGATGGCAGTAACCGCGCCGCCCGGAATGATATGATGATGTGTGCGTTGGAAGGTGCGATGGCTTTTCAAAAGGGCCTGGGTGCTGTGCATGCGTTGACTCATCCTCTCGGCGCAATCCAAGAACTCAACCTCCATCACGGCACGCTGAATGCCGTGTTGATGCCAGGCGTGTTGCGCTTCAATCGAAAAGCAATTGGCAGCAAGTGGGATGCACTCGCGCAAATGCTGGGCGGCGTACCTGACGTAGCCATTGCAGATTTGAACACGCGCTTGAAAATGCCAGCGGGGTTGCGCGCCATGGGTGTGACTGATGCGATGATGGAGAAAGTGTCGAAGGCGGCGCTGAAGGATCACTGCCATGGCACTAACCCGCGTGTTGCAACGGCGGCAGAGTATTTGGAATTGCTCAAAGAGTCGTGATGCCCGCAGTGCCAGACACCGGCCGGAATGTTTTTGTTGCTTTGTTGCGAAAATCAAGAACACTTCGCCAGCAATGAAAAAGTGCAAAAAAATAACCGATGTATAACAATAATTTAAGTTTGAAAATTATTTTCTAAACTAGCGGATTGACAATTCGTTTACTTGCAATAGCGTGTCTGACCAGTGTCGTCGTGGCATAAACCTATCGCTTTAGTCGGCGTAAGATCTTGATGATGTGATGGTCAGCGCAAAAAACCTGTCGCGTCGTGAGTTTTCTTAAATGAAACTGATGTGAATGTAGATTTCTGTGTTCAGTTTCGTTTTAAGTGTTTTTGTTTTCGTTTGAGTTGACAATTGTTTCGTTTTGATCAAAATACGAATCTGTTCGAAGATTTTGAACACAAAAATCGACTGGTTGGAAAGTGATTTCCCGCACGTGACTGTCAAAGCAGCCGGCGCCAGTCAGAAGGGAGGGAAACATGCGCGAGCGCCTGATCGGCATCGATGCAGGCGGCACAATGACGAAAGTCGTGCTGTTCGATTTGCAAGGCAATGAACTGGGTTGCGAACGGCAACCCAACCACATGATCATGCCGCATCCCGGCTGGACTGAGCGCGATGCCGAACAGATGTGGGCTGCGACCTGCCGTTCCATCAAATCCCTTCTCGAAAAAACCAAAACTGATCCCGCTGACATTTTGGCTATCACACCATCTGGCTACGGAGGCGGCGTTTATCTGGTTGATCGTCAGGGTTTACCAGTGCGCAATGCGCTTGTGTCCACGGATACGCGGTCCATGTCCATCGTAGACCGATGGGCGGCCAGTGGTGTGCGGCAGCGGGTTTCTGCGGCTATTGAACAACTTGTCTGGCCCGGGCAGACTTTGGTGTTACTCGCCTGGATGCAGGAAAACGAGCCGGGCGTTGTAAACCGCGCGGCGCATGTTTTGTCCTGCAAGGATTACCTGCGCATGAAATTGTGCGGTGACATGTCCACCGATCCGACGGATGCTGGCTGCGCTGGCATTCTGAACGTGTCGCGTTCTGAAATTTCGATGGAGGCTTTTGAAGCGGCTTCGCTGCAAAAATGGCTGGACAAACTGGTGCCCGTTGCGCCTTCTACTGAAGTTGTTGGCTCTGTCAGTGCGGCAGCGGCAAGTGATACAGGCTTGAAGGCTGGCACGCCCGTGGTGCGTGGCGTTTATGATGTGGTGGGCTGTGCGCTGGCAACGGGTGTGACCAACAGCAGTCAATTGGCGGCGGTTGCGGGCACCTTCAGCATTCATTCCACGCTCCACAAGAAACCTGCACTCAACCCGATGCCGCATATCCAGACGCCCTATCCCATTGCAGGTGAGATACTGGCAACGACGGCAACGCCAACTTCGGCGAGCAACCTGGAATGGTTTTGCAAGACGGCCATGAAGGCGGAAACTGAAAAAGCCGAAGCTTCCGGCCGGAGTATTTATGAGCTTTGCAATGACATGGTGACAAGCACCCTGGCTGTGGACAGCAAGGTGCAATTCTTCCCCTTCCTGTATGACGGGCCACGTGGAGCACCTTCGGGCTTTTCAGGCATGACCGCGTCAACATCCATGCCAGATCTTTTGCGTGCCATTTATGAAGGTGTTGTCTTCGCCCATCGCACGGATTTCAATTATCTGCTGACGGGCCCTGATGCTGCAAAGCCAAACGTCGTTCGCTTTGCCGGCGGGCCTTCGCGCAGTGCAGTCTGGTCGCAAATGTTTGCTGATGGTTTAGGGCTGCCAGTAGAAATTGCCAATGGTGCCGAACTGGGGGCCAAAGGTGGTGCAATCTGTGCTGCTGTTGCAACAGGCGCTTATGCTTCGGTGCCCGAGGCCATGTCCAAGATGGTGAAAATGGAGCGCAGGTTTGAACCTGACCCTGAACGCGCGGCGGCGCTGACTGCGAAATACAAGGATTACTGTTTTGCCATTGACACGAACGTGCAAGCATGGGTGAAATCAGCTTCGGCCAGAAAATCAAATGCTGTGGCAGACGCAATGCAGGCATCAGCAGCATGACGAACGCGTTGTCAGATATTGTCTCGTCGCCAAGAGGTGTGGCATTTCATGCTTGAGCTGATTGATGTCACAAAAGTGGTTGCGGGGCAGACCCACCTGCATGCAACCGACCTGGTTCTGCAGCGCGGGTCGCTGAATGTGCTGCTTGGTCCAACGCTTTCCGGCAAAACAACCTTGCTGCGTTTGATGGCGGGTCTGGAAAAGCCGAGCACGGGCAAGGTGCGCTTTGATGGCAAGGATGTGACTGGTGTTCCGGTGCAGGCCCGCAATGTTGCAATGGTGTATCAGCAATTCATCAATTACCCGTCGATGACGGTCTACGACAATATCGCCTCGCCGTTGAAAGTTGCTGGTGAAGCCTCTGCCGTGATTGATCGTGAAGTCAAAAAAGTGGCGGAGCTGATGCGCTTGACACCCTATCTTGATCGTCAACCGCTCAGCTTGTCTGGCGGCCAGCAACAACGGACAGCACTTGCACGGGCCATCGTCAAGAATGCGAGCCTGGTGCTGTTGGACGAACCGCTCGCCAATCTGGACTACAAATTGCGCGAGGAAATGCGCGAGGAACTGCCAAAGATTTTTGCGGCAACGGGATCGATCTTCGTTTATGCGACAACCGAGCCCTCCGAAGCCTTGCTGCTGGGTGGCAATACGGCGACACTGCATGAGGGCAGGGTGAGCCAGTTTGGAAAAACCATCGCGGTCTACAGGCAACCAAATGATCTGACGACCGCCAAAACCTTTGCTGATCCCCCTTTGAACACGATGGAGCTGGAAAAGCGTGGTGCCTATTTTGTGACCGACGCAGCGATCAAGACCTTGCCTGTTCCCGATCACCTGCGTGGGGTTCCTGATGGCAAAGTCACGTTGGCGTTCCAGCCGCATCACCTGCATTTGAAGGCTCCTTTTCCAAAAGCACCGGCCCTGAAAGTCAAAACACAGATTTCTGAAATTGCCGGCTCTGAGAGCTTTATCCATGTCGCCCACGGCACGTCACGCTGGGTCTTGCTGGCGCATGGCGTGTGCGATCTGGAACCGGGCCTCGACATCAATGTTTTTGTTGATGACCGGCATCTGTTGGCTTTCGGTGCTGATGGCCAGGCCATGGTCTCAGCTGTGCCCGCCAAAAAACAACGGGCGAAGGCGGGATAACGCGATGGCAAGAATCAATCTCGACCATATTCGCCATGCCTACGGCATCAGACCTTCGGCACCCAATGACTATGCACTGCGCGAAGTGCACCACGAGTGGGATGACGGTGGCGCCTATGCTTTGCTCGGCCCTTCGGGTTGCGGCAAGACGACCTTGCTCAATATCATTTCCGGCATCGTGCGCCCTTCCGAAGGCCGCATTCTGTTTGATGGCAAGGATGTGACGCAATTGCCAACGGAAGAACGCAATATTGCACAGGTGTTCCAGTTCCCCGTGGTTTATGACACCATGACGGTTTTTGACAATCTGGCGTTCCCGTTGCGCAACCGCGGCATTGGTGAAACGCAGGTCAAGACTCGCGTCACCGAAATCCTTGACATGCTTGACTTGAAAGACCGTGCGCAGAAGCGCGCGCGTGGTCTGACCGCGGACATGAAACAGAAGATTTCGCTGGGCCGCGGTCTGGTGCGCTCTGATGTCAATGCCATTCTGTTTGACGAGCCGCTCACAGTGATTGATCCTCACATGAAATGGGTGCTGCGTTCTCAATTGAAAAAGCTGCACCGCCAATCCGGCTTCACCATGGTTTATGTCACGCACGACCAGACCGAAGCCCTGACCTTCGCTGACAAGGTTGTGGTGATGTATGATGGGCAAATTGTGCAAATTGGCACACCAGCTGAGTTGTTTGAAAAACCCAAGCACACGTTTGTCGGATACTTCATTGGTTCACCCGGCATGAATGTATTTCCAGTGGAGGTGAAGGGCAATAAAGCGCGTGTCGGTGACATGCAGATTGACCTTGGTTTTGCGCCACGCATCGAGCATGGACAAAAGACCGAGCTTGGTATTCGCCCTGAGTTCATGAAAATTTCGAACAAGGGGCTGCCGCTCTCGATTGACAAGGTGGAAGATATTGGCCGCCTTCGCATTGTGCGGGCCAAGCTTGCGGGACAGAAAGTTTCGATCGTCGTTGAAGAAGACGCCGACATTCCGGCGCATCCGCATGTCGTGTTTGCCGACAAGGGTGTCAATATCTACGCCGATTCCTGGCGCGTTGGACGGGAGGGCTGAACATGAACAAGACCTGGAATAACAAGGCCTGGTTCATGGTGCTGCCGGCATTCTTGGTTGTGGCAATGTCTGCAATCATCCCGATGATGACAGTGGTCAACTATTCGTTCCAGGATACGTTCGGCAACAATGAGTTCTTCTGGGCGGGAACCGACTGGTTCAAGCAGATTCTGGCGTCTGAGCGGTTCTGGGGCGCACTTAAGCGAAATCTTTTGTTCTCGTTTTTGATTCTCATCATCGAAATTCCCTTGGGTGTAATTATTGCGTTGAATATGCCGCGAAAGGGCTGGGGGGTGTCCGTGTGCCTGGTGATCATGGCCATGCCACTGCTCATTCCGTGGAATGTTGTGGGAACAATTTTTCTGCTGATCCTGCGCACGGATATCGGCCTGGTCGGTTACGCCATCGACAAAATTGGCATCAACTTCCGTTACGTCGGCAATCCGGTGGATGCGTGGATCACCGTTGTCGCCATGGATGTCTGGCATTGGACGAGCCTGGTTGCGTTGCTCGCTTATGCTGGTCTTGTCGCCATTCCGGATGCTTTCTATCAGGCTGCCAAGATTGACGGCGCATCGCGGTTCTCCGTATTCCGCTATATCCAGCTTCCGAAAATGAAACGTGTGCTTCTGATCGCCTTCCTGCTGCGCTTCATGGACTCGTTCATGATCTACACCGAACCTTTCGTGGCAACAGGTGGCGGACCGGGCACCTCCACAACGTTCCTGTCCATCGATCTGGTGAAAATGGCCATCGGACAGTTTGACCTCGGTCCTGCCGCCGCCATGTCCATCATCTACTTCCTGATCATCTTGTTGCTGTCATGGATATTCTACACTGTCATGACCAACACTGATGAACAAACGTAAGGGTTGACCGACATGACTTCCGCGCAAGACGTTATTCCTTCAGCCAAACGGGACATTCATTGGTGGTCGTTGCTGATCATGACGCTCTATCTCTTGTTCATGATCATTCCGATCTACTGGTTGATTGTGTTGAGCTTCAAGGAAAACACCGAAATCATGAACCGGTTCTCAGTTGTGCCAGTGGCACCGACTTTGAAGAACTATCGCTACATCCTGACCGATTATTCCTGGTATGTCGGTTACATCAACTCCAGCATCTACGTTATCATGAATATGGTGATGTCGATTTTGTTGGCGCTGCCTGCGGCTTACGCGTTTTCGCGTTACCGCTTCCTTGGCGATAAACACGTGTTCTTCTGGTTTCTCACCAACCGCATGTCGCCCGCCGCTGTTTACGCCCTGCCGTTCTTCCAGCTGTATTCAGCATTCGGTTTGATCGACACGCATATTGCCGTCGCACTCGCGCATTGCCTGTTCAACATTCCCTTGGCGATCTGGATTCTTGAAGGTTTCATGTCAGGTGTGCCGAAGGAAATTGACGAAACGGCGTATATTGACGGCTACAGTTTCCCCAGCTTCTTCATTAAGATCTTCATTCCGATGATCCGCTCTGGGATCGGTGTGGCCGCTTTCTTCTGCTTCATGTTCTCATGGGTGGAGTTGCTGATCGCCCGCACCCTGACGACAACTTCGGCCAAACCCATTGCCGCCATCATGACACGCACGGTCTCTGCAACGGGCATGGACTGGGGTGCGCTTGCCGCCGCTGGTACACTGACATTGATCCCGGGAGCTGTCGTCATCTGGTTTGTTCGCAATCACATCGCCAAGGGCTTTGCCCTGGGCCGCGTTTAGGGAGACAGAGCAAATGAATCTCTCGTGGATGGCATGGACTTTGCCAACGGCGCTGTTTTTTATCACGATCGTGTGCATGCTGCTTGGCATGGCGTTCTGGGAATATAAATCTCCGGGTGGGGCTCCGCGTGTCGGCGTGTTGCGCTTTGAAACGACACGTGGTGACCGGCTTTTTGTATCGCTTCTTGGAAGTGCCTTTATTCATATCGCTTGGTTGGGGGTTACGAACCTCAACCTGTGGTGGGCTCTTGCCCTGTCCC
The DNA here is from genome assembly GCA_964244825.1 of uncultured Aestuariivirga sp. Taxonomy (GTDB): domain Bacteria; phylum Pseudomonadota; class Alphaproteobacteria; order Rhizobiales; family Aestuariivirgaceae; genus Aestuariivirga. Next base: position 3,459 of record CAXTKL010000074.1, on the reverse strand, counting down.
TGATCTACGCTGTTTGCGTGTTCAGGTACGTCTAGGCAGGATCTGGCGGGTGGTTTGGCAATCGCCAGAACACTCAATTGACGCAGTTGCTAACATTGGGAGGAAATAATGCGAAAGCACCTGTTTACATCGACAACATTACTCGCACTGGCTTTGTGCTGTCCGGCTTACGCTGGCATGGACGAAGCCAAGTCGTTCCTTGACAAGGAGATCAACGGCCTTTCAGCACTGTCGCGCGCTGATCAGGAAAAGGAAATGCAGTGGTTTGTGGATGCTGCAAAGCCTTTTGTTGGCATGGACATTCATGTGGTTTCGGAAACCATTCCGACGCATGAATATGAATCAAAGGTTCTTGCTGCCGAATTTACAAAAATCACCGGCATCAAAATCACCCACGACATCATCGGCGAAGGTGACGTGGTGGAAAAGCTGCAAACGCAAATGCAGTCTGGTGAAAACGTCTATGATGCCTACATCAATGACTCCGATCTGATCGGCACACACTGGCGCTATCAGCAAGTCCGTAACCTGACAGACTGGATGGCGGGTGAAGGCAAGGACGTCACAGACCCCATGCTGGACGTTGATGACTTCATTGGCAAGTCGTTCACAACTGCGCCTGATGGTAAGCTCTATCAGCTGCCTGACCAACAGTTCGCCAATCTTTATTGGTTCCGTTACGACTGGTTCAACGACGAAAAGAACAAGGCCGATTTCAAGGCAAAATATGGTTATGACCTTGGTGTTCCGGTGAATTGGTCTGCCTATGAAGATATTGCTGAATTCTTCACCGGCCGTGAAATCGACGGCAAGAAGGTTTTTGGCCATATGGACTATGGCAAAAAGGATCCGTCACTCGGCTGGCGCTTCACTGACGCCTGGCTTTCCATGGCGGGGAACGGCGACAAGGGCATTCCCAACGGTTTGCCCGTTGACGAATGGGGCATTCGTGTGAACGAAAAGTCTCAACCCGTCGGTTCATGCGTGGCCCGTGGTGGTGACACCAACGGCCCTGCAGCAGTCTACTCCATCGTGAAGTATCTTGAGTGGCTGAAGAAGTATGCACCACCAGAAGCCCAAGGCATGACCTTCGGTGAAGCTGGTGCATTGCCTGCCCAGGGTGCCATTGCCCAGCAGATCTTTTGGTACACCGTGTTTACAGCAGGTACCGTCGTTGACGGTTTGCCGGTTGTGAATGCTGATGGAACGCCGAAGTGGCGCATGGCTCCATCGCCGCATGGTGTTTACTGGAAAGACGGCATGAAGCTTGGCTATCAAGACGCTGGTTCGTGGACATTGTTGAAGTCCACGCCAGTAGACCGCGCCAAAGCAGCATGGCTTTATGGCCAGTTTGTTGTGTCGAAAACCGTTGATGCGAAGAAGTCGGATGTTGGCCTCACCTTCATCCGTCAATCGACGATAGATCACCAACACTTCACCGACCGCGCGCCAAAGCTTGGTGGCCTGATCGAGTTCTATCGCTCACCAGCCCGCTTGCAATGGTCGCCGACGGGCACCAACGTTCCGGATTATCCAAAGCTGGCGCAGCTGTGGTGGCAGAATATTGGTGATGCGTCTTCGGGTGCAAAGTCACCTCAGGAAGCCATGGACGCTCTCTGTGCTGAACAGGAAAAGGTCATGTCCCGCATCCAGAAGTCTGGCGTTCAGGGCGAGATCGGACCAAACCTTGGTGAGGAAAAAGACCTGGCGACATGGAATGCCGCTGCGGTTGCTGCCGGTGGCCTTGCGCCGCAGTTGAAGATTGAAAACGAAAAAGAAAAGCCGATCACGGTGAACTATGACGAACTCGTCAAGTCCTGGCAGAAGAAATAATCTGCGTGACTAAACAACCCTGAGCGCCGCCCGGATTTTCAATCCGGGCGGCGTCACTCTCTCCCGTTCACGAGGACAGCATCATGAGCTTTGTCACAATGGGGCCGATGTTGAAACGCGCCCGGGCCGGTGGTTACGGCATCGCGGCCTTCAACATGATCGACTACAACAGTGCGCGGGCTGTGGTTGAAGCGGCGGCTGAACTCGAAGCACCGATGATCGTGCAGGTGTCAACCAAGACCATCAAGCACTGGGGCTTCAAGCCGATCGCCTCCTGGGTGCGCATGCTGGCGGAGGGTGTTGATGTGCCCGTGGCGCTGCATCTGGACCATTGTAACAATCTCGACACCATCAAGGGCTGCATTGACGCGGGCTGGACCTCGGTAATGTTTGATGGTTCGTCATTGCCCTTTGCAGAAAACAAGCAGAAATCTGAATCCATCTACAACATCACCGAAGCCGCAGGTGTGAGCCTGGAAGCCGAAATTGGTGCCATCGGTGGTGTTGAGGACGACAAGTTCGTCGCCGAGGACGCGGCCATTCTCGCCAATTTTGACGAGTGTGTTTCTTTCGTCGAGAACATGCCGAACCTCGGTGTGTTTGCGCCCGCCATTGGAACGGCCCATGGCTTTTACAAAGGTCAGCCGAAGATCGCCTATGATCTTTTAAAGCGCATCACAGCCGCCATTCCCATTCCCATTGCGCTGCACGGCGGCACAGGCTTGAGCCAGGACCAGTTTGACCAATGCATTGCGGCGGGTTGCGCCAAGGTCAACATCTCCACCATGCACAAGCACCGCTTTATCGAGGGCTTTATGGACGTGGGCCGCAACAATCCGAAACAGGCGGAACCCTTGCCCTTCATTGCAGGCCAGTATGAAGCCATGAAAAAGGACGTGCGCGACATGATCGTAGCGTTTGGCTCAAGGGGCAAGGCAGCCCACGCGGCAGGGTCCGTCTGATGTTGCAAGCCTTGATCTTCGATTGTGATGGTGTGCTGGTTGATACGGAGTTGGATGGCCATCGCGTGTCTTTCAATCAGGCATTCAAGCAGGCGGGTCTTGATATCCAATGGAACCCGCAACGCTATGGCGAATTGCTGGAAATTGCGGGTGGCAAGGAACGGATGCGGCGGCATTTTGATGAAACAGGCTGGCCTCTGGGCCACGATGATCATGATGCATTGATTGAACAATTGCACAAACGCAAAACCAACCTGTTCATGGGCTTGATCAGCACAGGCAGCTTGCCTTTGCGGCCGGGCGTTCAGCGCTTGGTCGATGAAGCCATTGCGGCACGTGTTCTCATCGCAGTCTGTTCCACATCCAATGAGCGGGCCGTGCAATCCGTTGTTGATGTTCTTTTGGGGCCGGTGCGGGCTGCAAAGATTCGCATCTTTGCCGGTGACGTTGTGGCGGCGAAAAAGCCAGCGCCAGACATTTACAACCTCGCTGCCACGACGATGAAACTGGAAGCAGAGAAATGCGTTGTCATCGAAGACAGCAACATCGGGCTGCGTGCGGCCAAGGCGGCGGGCATGAACTGCATCGTGACCAAATCAACCTACACCGTCGATGAAGATTTTTCGCTGGCAGATAAAGTCGTCAACACGCTCGATGATGGTGT
>CAXTKL010000073.1:0-14168 GCA_964244825.1 uncultured Aestuariivirga sp. | reverse complement strand
TCGTCCTCTTGCCACTGGGCGGCACAGGCGAAATCGGCATGAACTGCTATTGCTATGGCACGGGAACCGAGCGTGACCGGCAATGGTTGATGGTGGATCTCGGCGTCAAATTCGGCGGCGAAAAAGAACCAGGTGTCGACGTCATCCTGCCCGACATCAGTTACATCACCTCCAACAAGCGGGACCTCGCAGGCCTCGTCATCACCCACGCCCACGAAGACCATATTGGTGCCGTGCCTTGGCTCTGGCCGCAACTGGAATGCGATGTTTACTGCACGCAGTTTGCAGCAGAACTTCTGAAACTCAAACTCCGCGAACATGGCCTTGAGGACCAAGTCCCCGTCAAGATCATCCAACCCAACAAGCCTTTTCAGGTCGGTGATTTCAACATTGAATGCCTGGGCGTCACCCATTCCATTCCACAATCCAATGCATTGCTGATCAAGACAGCCGAAGGCACGGTGGTGCATTCTGGCGACTGGAAAATTGACCGCACGCCCATCTTGGGCCAGCCCATCGATGAAGAACGTTTCGCCGCCATCGGCAAGGCCGGAGTCGATGTGCTCGTCTGCGACTCCACCAATTGCCTGCGCGAAGGCTTCTCGCCTTCCGAAACCGATGTGGCAGCAACTCTCACCGAAATCATCACTCATGCCAAGGGCCGCGTCGCCGTTACCACCTTCGCGTCGCATGTGGAACGTATATCCTCCGCCGTGAAAGCCGCCCGTGCTGCAGGGCGTGAAGTTGTCATTGCTGGCCGCGCCATGCGCAACACCATCGAAGCCGCTCGCAATTGCGGTATGCTGAAAGATGCAGGCGCATTTCTCGACGAAGATGCTTTTGGTTATCTTCCCAACAACAAGATCATGCTGCTTTGCACCGGAAGCCAGGGCGAACCCCGCGCGGCCATGGCCCGCGTGGCAGAAGACAACCACCCCAATATTTCGCTGGAGGAGGGTGACCTTGTCATCTTCTCCGCCCGCACCATTCCCGGCAATGAAAAGGAAGTCGGTGCCATCATCAACAATCTCGCCAAGCTGCGCGTGGATGTGATCACATCTGACGATGCCCTTGTGCATTCATCAGGCCATCCGCGGCAGGGTGAGCTCACGCAGATGTACGACTGGCTGAAACCTCGCGCCCTGATCCCCATGCACGGAGAACCGCGCCACATGTATTTCCAGGAAAAATTTGCGCGCGCCCACGGCATTCCCGAGAGTTTGCAATTGGAAGACGGTAAGATTGCCCGTCTCTGCCCAGGACCTGTAGAAATCATCGATCAGGTCACATCCGGCGTGTTGCATGTGGATGGCAAACTGATTGTTGACGGCACGGACGGCCCCGCCAAGCAGCGCCGGAAACTCTCCCATGTCGGTATCATTTTTGCGCAGGTGCTGGTTGATGAGAAACTGCAACTCGCCGAAGATATCGAAATGGTCCTGGACGGCGTACCCCTGGGCCTCGAAGACGAACTCGGCCTCGCTGCTGAAAAAGGCTTCGAAGCCATGCCGAAGAACCGCCGCAAGGAGGATGAGGTCGTGGAGGAAGTGGTGCGCACAGCCATCCGCCGCGCTGCGGATATGGCCTGGGGCAAAAAGCCTGTGGTGAAGGTCATGGTGGTGCGGGTGTAAAGTCCCCACCCCCGGCCCCTCCCCGCGAAGAGCGGGTAGGGGGAATTATGAATCACCCCTCCCCGTTTTTCACGGGGAGAGGCCGGGGGTGGGGAGGTGCCACACACTCCATCCAAACCCGCTATATTCCCTCGCGAATCATGAAAAAGCCAACCTCTCCACCTCAGCCACCCACTCCTATCGAGCCCGTTGAACTCCAGCATGCACTGGAAGAGCGCTACCTCGCCTATGCCCTCTCCACCATCATGCACCGCGCACTGCCAGACGTGCGCGATGGTTTGAAGCCCGTGCACCGTCGCCTGCTCCACGTCATGCGCGTGCTGCGTCTCGACCCCAACTCCGCTTTCAAGAAATCCGCCAAGATCGTTGGCGACGTGATGGGCGGTTATCACCCCCATGGCGACCAATCAATTTACGACGCCCTTGTGCGCCTCGCACAGGACTTCTCATCGCGTTATCCGCTGGTAGACGGGCAAGGCAACTTCGGCAACATCGATGGCGACAGTGCTGCCGCCTATCGCTACACCGAAGCCCGCATGACCGCAGTGGCGGGCCTTCTGCTTGATGGCATCGACGAAGACACGGTGGACTTCCGCCCGAATTACGATGGCTCAGTCACAGAGCCGGTGGTGCTGCCCGGTGCTTTCCCCAATCTGCTCGCCAATGGTGCCACCGGCATCGCTGTGGGCATGGCAACATCAATCCCGCCACATAACGCCGCCGAACTCTGCGACGCTGCACTTTACCTCATCAAGACTCCCAATGCAGGCGTCGATAAACTCTGCCAATTTGTGCAAGGCCCCGACTTTCCAACGGGTGGCATCGTCATCGACAGCCGCGACTCCATTATCGAGGCCTATCGCACGGGGAAGGGCGGCTTCCGCGTCCGCGCCCGCTGGTCCGTTGAAGACCTGGGCCGTGGTGCCTGGCACATCGTCGTCACCGAAATTCCCTATATGGTGCAGAAGTCAAAGCTCATTGAGCGCGTGGCTGAATTGCTGAACGACAAGAAACTGCCGCTTCTTGGCGACATCCGCGATGAATCTGCGGAAGACATTCGCGTCGTCATTGAACCCAAGACCCGCAACATCGAACCGGAAGTGCTGATGGAGCAGATGTTCCGCGCCACGGAATTTGAAAATCGTATTCCGCTCAACATGAACGTGCTCTCCGGCGGCAAGGTGCCGAAGGTCATGTCCTTGAAGGACGTGCTCAAGGAATGGCTTGACCACCGCAAGGAGGTGCTGGTGCGCGGCACCAACTTCCGCCTCGCTGAAATTGCAAGACGCCTCGAAATTCTTGAAGGCTATCTGATTGCCTATCTCAACCTCGATGAAGTGATCCGCATCATCCGCGAGGAGGACGAGCCGAAACCAGTCTTGATGGCCACCTTCAAGCTCTCGGATATGCAAGCCGAAGCCATTCTCAACATGCGCCTGCGTTCATTGCGCAAACTTGAAGAAATCGAAATCCGCAATGAGCATGACAAACTGACGAAGGAACAGAGAGGCCTGAAAGGCCTGCTGCAATCCAATGAAGATCAGTGGAACAAAATTTCCGACGACATCCGCAAGGTCAAGGAAACCTATTCCAAGAAAACCACACTGGGCCGCCGCCGCACGGACTTTGCTGATGCACCGGATGTATCGGTCGAACTTGCTGAAATGATGGTCGACAAGGAACCCATCACGGTTGTCTGCTCAGAGAAGGGCTGGATCCGCTCTATGAAGGGGCACATGGAAGACACCTCTGGCCTCACCTATAAAGACGGGGACACAGCACGTTTTGCCATCAAGGCCATGACCACCGACAAGATTATGCTGTTCTCGTCGTCAGGTAAATTCTTCACGCTCGACGCCAGCAAGTTGCCCGGTGGCCGCGGCAATGGCGAACCTGTGCGTCTCATGGCGGAGATGGAGGCAACGGATGAAATTGTTGCGCTGTTCGTCCATCAACCCGGCAGCAAGCGACTCTTGGCTTCAACCGATGGCGATGGATTTATTGTCAGTGAGGACGAATGTGTGGCCAATACCCGCAAGGGTAAGCAGGTGCTGAATGTCAAGGTTGCTGCAGAAGCCCTGGTGTGCCGTGCCGTCGTTGCAGATGCCGACCATGTAGCGACAGTTGGCGAAAACCGCAAATTGTTGATCTTCAAGTTGTCTGAACTTCCTGAGATGTCCCGTGGCAAAGGTGTGCGCCTGCAGAAATTCAAGGACGGAAATCTCTCAGACGCGACCACACTCAACCTGAAAGCCGGATTGAACTGGATCGACTCCAGCGGCCGCGAATGGACTGTCACGGATTTAGACGAATGGATTGGCGAACGTGCCCAGGCTGGCAGGTTGCCGCCCAAAGGTTTTCCAAAGAATAACCGCTTCGGTTAGGACGTGCTTGTAGAACCTTATGTTCATTCACACGACATGATTGCACCCATGCAACAGCATAGACCAGGATATTGCAAACCGGGACCGTTGTTGCTGTTTTTTTTACACACAACTGCGATCAGTTGCATCTCAACCACGTGTTAACACGATCTTGGGAATTGTAGCGTTAGATCAGACTGACCGCGTCTGGGGGCGGGCCATTTTAAAGTTTGGCTGAAACGGTACAGGTACAATGAACGGCGTGACGATGTGGATCAGGGACGGCGCTTTTGCGGCGCGCCCTAAAAAAGACAGTGGTGCGGAGTTTCAGGACAAAACATTGCTGGACCAGTTTGGCATGGTGCGAATCCATACCGACGGGAACGGTACCGTGGTGCAGTGGAGTATGGCCTGCCCGAACTGGGCGTCGCTCATGCTTTCAGCGAAACTGATGGCAGCTTGTGCAGCACCTTTCACCCTGAAATATTTCAGCTCAGGCTGGTTCACAGAGTTTCTTCCAGACGCCGCGTCAACCTCAGACCGCATCGAGAGCCTTATTTTCAAGAGTGATGTCCGCCTGTCTGATCGTGCATATACGACAGTTGTTATCCCGGATCTGGACCTCGCACCGGAAATGCTGCGCTTGGCGTGGGAAACCGGTGATGCACCAGACAACAGTTCGGTTGTCTGCTCCGTCGAACCCGACCGCGAGTCAAGCCACGTTGAACACGTTGGCAAGGATTCGCTGATCGCACGCATCTGGGGCGTTTCACCGAACTCCTATCCCTGCCTCAACGGTCACAGTTACGACAGGGCCGTCACACCAGAATATTTCAAGGTCGTCGAAACCGGGCGTCCCCACTACGACCATGTGCTCGCCTCCATGGTGCGGCCCGATGGTGAACTGCATTGGCTCGGCTACCACCGTGTCATCCTACCAGACGTCAGGGAAGCGCGGAAGCGGGTGCGGATTGTTTCTGAATTGGCACCGGTACAGATCCAGCTTCTGTAGCCAGCATTTCGTTGATCATGGCTTCAAGAGACGGAAGCTCTGCCGCCACCAGATACTCAACTGGATCGATGCCCTCCGTCGCCCACTGCCAGCGCAGAAAGCCCCGCTCCAGGATGGTATAACCGACACGGGTGAAATGTCCGTGCCCGGCCATTTGAGCACTGGCCAAGCCCCAGATTGCGTCTGGCCGCCATTTGATCACAGCCAGCACCAGTCCCAACCGCACAAAGATTTCAAAAACCTTGCGGCTCTTGATGCTTTTTGAAATCCAGATCTCGCCATGATAGACCAGTTTTCCTTTGAGGCGCTCGGCCACGCTGCCCTGTGGCGGATGCGGAAATGATGGAACCAGCATTTCTTGCCGTCGCATGTAAACGCCGATCATATAGTTCACGCACCAATCTGCGAGATGGGTGTCGATTTCGTCGTAACGAAACGCCTGCAAACCTACGACGTCCCCGGACTCGTCGGTCAAATACATCCAAAACGCGCGTTCGCGGTTGAAAATTCCCGTAGCATAGTGATGCATGGGTGCCACTTCCGAGTCGCGTGCGCGTTGCTTTGCTTCGTCAAAGGCTTGCATATCACTGGAGACATGGACTTGAAGCTTCAATGACTTCAATTCGTCTTCCAGCAGGATCGCGGCACGGGCGGCTGCCAAAGGCCGGGTGAGACCAACATTTTTCATTGCAAACAATCCCCCAATAACCGCCGTTTAGCCCACATAATTGAACGAAAAACAGGTATCTGAGGTTGATTGCAGGCGAAACTATGAAGGGAAGTTGGTTTTATTTGTCAGCCAGCACCCAACCGTCAGGACTGAGCCGCTCCTGCGGCAGAAAACGCGATTTATATCGCATTTTATGCGACTCCCGAATCCAGAAGCCAAGATAAACATAGGGCAGGGCCAGGCGGGCGGTACGGCGAATCATGTCGAGAATGATGAACGTTCCAAGGCTGCGGCTTTCCAGCTCAGGATCGTAGAAACTGTAAATCAGCGACACGCCGTCATTCAACAGGTCAACCAGCACAGCCGCCACCAATTCGCCGTCGGGCTTGTAGGCTGTGGGAATCCGGTATTCGATGATGCGGCTGTCCACCAACGTATCATCCACCATGGCCGCGAAATCCAGAACTGTCATATCCGCCATACCACCTTCGCCGTGGCGATGGTCAATATAGGTCCGGAACAGAGAGTAATGTTCACTGGTTGCCCGCGCCGGAACAATAGCGCTGGCCATGTCAGCGTTTCGTTTCAATGTACGGCGAAAACTCTTGCGCCAGTCAAAGCTCTGCACCGGCACCCGGATGGACACACAGGAACCGCAACCATCGCAGGCAGGTCGATAGGCAATGTTCTGGCTGCGGCGAAAACCGCCTTGCGAGAGTTGTGAATTCAAATTCTTGGCATCGGGCCCGACGAGGTGGGTAAACACCTTGCGCTCCATCCTCCCCGGCAGATAGGGGCAAGGCCCTGCTGCGGTGATGAAAAATTGCGGAAAATTGCGGCGCTCAATGCTCATGGGTACTGATCAAATCAATAGCCGATTATCGGACTTTGAGATGATCAAAGCAAGCGTTGCAATAACCAAGGGTGGCCGGTTCGAATTGTGGATTGAAGCAAGAACAGATGGCCGGGAGATCAAGGCACAACGCCGCAGGCGATTCGAGCGCCCCCGCCGCCATTGGCGGGTTCGTCAGTGTAGTTGTCGCCTCCCTCATGGATCATCAACGCGTGACCCTTGAGGTCATCAAGCCTCAAATGACTGGCCACAAGTTTTGCCTTGGCGCTGCCATCATCACTCACCTGCAACAGCGGCAAGTCACCCTTGTGGCCAGTGCCTTCGGGGCCCATGTGATGTTTGGTACCAGCGGGGTCAAAATGTCCGCCTGCGGCCAGACCTGCGGTCATCTTGCCGTCTTTCTCCGCCGCGTCGCAGCTAGGTTTTTCATGCAGATGGAAGCCATGGGGCCCAGGCTTCAGTCCTTTGAGATCGACAGACAGGTTAAGGCCCTTGTCACTGTCCGCGGCCGTAATTGTGCCAACACTGGACCCCGCGCCATCCGCTGTTATCTGCATCATTTCAATCTTGGCACCTGCGGCAAAGGCAGGGGTCGTGATCGCCAGGCACGCGGCTGCCATCGAAGCCAGAAGAATGTTGTGTTTCATGTTTGGGTTCTCTCAAAAAGCCAATTCGCCGTGCTGATTCAGCAGCAATAGTCCCGGCCTCAGGCTTAGCTCTAAATGTGCCTGTTGTGTGACCAGCGGTATTCTCACTATCCTGCTGCCAAGCGGGCCGAAAAGTGCCATAGCCCAATCATTTTTTCATGGAGTTTGCAAATGACACGTGTCGCTTGGATTGGTTTGGGCGTGATGGGTTTTCCCATGGCGGGACACTTGGCACGCAAGTCCGCACTGGCGGCGACGGTTTACAATCGTACAGCCTCCAAGGCGGAGGCCTGGGTCGACAAGAATGGTGGCACGTCAGCTGATACACCCAAGGCTGCGGCGAACAACGCCGATGTGGTTTTTGCGTGTGTTGGTAATGATGATGATCTGCGCAGTGTGACAGTTGGACCGGATGGGGCGTTCCATGCTATGAAACCCGGCAGCATTTTTGTGGATCACACCACCGCCAGTGCCGATGTTGCGCGCGAACTTCATGCGGCGGCGAAACTGTTGGGAATTGGTTTCATCGATGCGCCCGTTTCAGGCGGGCAGGCTGGTGCGGAGAATGGTTTGCTTACCGTCATGTGTGGCGGCGAAGCTGATGACTACGTCAAGGTTGAACCCCACATCATGCATTATGCCCGCATGAGCAAATTGCTGGGCACCTCCGGCTCCGGCCAGCTTGCGAAAATGTGTAATCAAATCGCCATTGCCGGTGTGGTGCAGGGCCTCGCGGAATGCATGCAATTTGGCATGAAGGCTGGGCTTGATATGGCCGAGGTCATTGATGTGCTCTCAAAAGGCGCTGCCGGTTCATGGCAAATGGAAAACCGTCACAAGACCATGATCGCTGGGAAATTCGATTTTGGCTTTGCTGTGGACTGGATGCGCAAGGATTTGGGTATCTGCCTTGAGGAAGCACGCGGCAACGGCAGTCATTTGCCTGTAACTGCCCTCGTCGACCAGTTCTATTCTGAAGTCCAGTCCAAGGGCGGCAACCGCTGGGATACATCGAGTCTGATGACGCGACTCATGACGTGGCCTTGAGTTGCCGCGCAACATCGAGCGCAAAATAAGTCAACACACCGTCGGCCCCGGCACGCTTGAATGACATCAAGGATTCCTGAACCACGCGGGCGGGGTCAAGCCAGCCATTGTTGCAGGCGGCCATGATCATCGCATATTCGCCAGACACCTGATAGGCAAAGGTTGGCACACCGAACTCTCGTTTCACCCGCGACACGATGTCAAGATAGGGCATGCCGGGCTTGACCATCACCATGTCCGCCCCTTCGGCCAGGTCAAGTGCCACCTCGCGCATGGCCTCGTCGCTGTTGGCCGGGTCCATCTGGTAGGTTTTCTTGTCGCCGCTCAACGTGGCAGACGACCCCACAGCCTCACGGAAAGGACCATAGAATCCGCTCGCATATTTGGCGCTGTAGGCCATGATCTGCGTATCGAAATGGCCACCCGCTTCCAGAGCTGAACGAATGGCACCAATGCGCCCGTCCATCATGTCGGATGGTGCGATGATGTCGCAACCCGCTTCCACTTGCAGCAGCGACTGCCTGACCAGGGCCGCAATGGTTTCATCATTGAGGATGTGACCGTCCCGCAACAGGCCGTCGTGGCCATGGCTGGTATAGGGATCGAGGGCGACATCACACATCACCCCAATCTCAGGCACCACCCTTTTGATGGCGCGCACAGCGCGGCACACCAGATTGTCCGGATTGAAAGCCTCGCCTGCGGTTTCTGTGCGCAAGGATTTGTCGCAATTGGGAAACAGGGCAATGGCGGGAATGCCCAGTTTCGCAGCTTCCTCCACCTGTCCAACCAATAAATCCACTGACCAGCGCGATACGCCGGGCATGGACGCTACAGTTTCGCTGCGGTTTTCACCTTCAATCACGAACAGCGGCCAAATCAAGTCGGCTGCGGTCAGTGTGTTTTCACGGACAAGCGCCCGCGCCCAGGGGCTTTTGCGGTTCCGGCGCATGCGCAAGGCAGGGTAGGTGGCGTGGGTCATGCCCTTGTTGTAGCAGCCCTAACTGCAAATGCGATAGCCGTTCTTGCGGCGGTCCACATCGATGTGAAAATGGTCGCCATGATAGGGATCAGAACCTGGTCCCAGCACTGTTGTGAAGCGGATACAGGCGTCAGTGCGGATCTTCCGCAGAAAGTTGCCTTGCGCCGACAGGCCGATCAACTGCTTGAGGCCCGACCAATCACCCTTGATGTTGACGCTGGACCCATCTTCGAAACCCAGCGTGGAAATATCAAGTGCATTGGCCTTGGCGTGCTCGCTGAGTTTGCCTGTCGACGCATTGTTGCGGCGGCGGCACACATAGGCGGAGGCGTTGTTGATCTGGACCAGGCGCTTCTTGAGAAGAAGCTGCGCATTGGGCATGACGGAACTCGTGACCCAGCCATGTACCGCCTCTGCCATATCACAGGTCATATCCGCTGGCGGAATGATGGCAACACCGGCGACCCTGCTCACTTTGACCGCTGCGGGTGCGCCGCAGCCATTCATCTGGCCAAATGGCGCCATTGGTTGATATGTCATTAGCAATCCTTTGAGCCGCTGCTCACACAGCTTTCGCTCGGCATTGACGGTTGCTATCGGCCACGCATTCGCAGACCGCAATGGTGGAAAATCGACAGGCGTGGGCTTTTCTGCAATGGGTGGAAGCAAGGAGTTTTGCAACGCTGCGGGTTTCAACGTTGGCAGAGGAATGTTTCTGGTAATCTGGGGTTTCAGACGGGGCAGGGGAATTTTGGCCCGTCCGGCCTCGGCAAAACTGCAAAACCCTGCGAGGGCCAGCCAAATCGATATTACAACTTGAAAATATTTGATCATGGGCGGCCACAGGTCATTAAAATTTGAACGATCTTAACTCTCCCTGTGACAACTAGGAAACCTTCCATTTGTGCAGGACCCTCAAAATATGCGTTTGCGCTCTCTTGTCATTTCACTGCCCCTTCTGTTGTGCGTTGCCCAATTCACGAAACCCTTTTCGCTGGCAGAGGCCGCTGGCATGGACGCCACCGCTGCCACGGGCTTGTTGGCGAAGTCCCAGAGCATTGATGTCAAATGTTCCGTTCTCAACAAAGATAAGTCTCAAATGCTCCGGGATTTTGTGGCGAGGGCGGAAATTTCACTTGCTGAAAGGGCCTCAGTTGCCATCGCGCGTAAAACCATTGCAGCAGGCAGGGCGGATGGAAAGGTCGCTGCGTGTGACGCGGCAGCCAGCAAGTTGGTGAATGATGTTCTTGCAGCGGCAAGCGCAGCTACTGCAGCACCGGTTGAAGATTCAGCCCGAAAAGTGGAGCCGCAACCCGTCGCAGCGGCCCCGGTTTCAACACCGCCTGCGCCTCAGGCCAAAGCCATTGCTGTGGTTGCGCCTGCGCCAGCAGCGCTCCCGAAAAAGACCGTTGCTCTGATCAAGCCACAGAAGCCGAAAATCAAATTAGCTGGCGTGGTTGTCGAAAAACCAACCAAACCCGAAAACCCAGTAAAAATCATCAAACCTGCAAAAGGCCTTGGCACCTATGCGGCAGTTGCCGAAAAATATTACGTGGCCACGCGCTGTGGCAGCATGAGCGCATCAGGCATTGCCAAACTCTACAAGACTGTTCTTAGTAACCACCAACAGGCCCTCGCAAGCAACCGGCCGGTCGATGTGCGAGCCATGTTGCGATCGGCACAAACCCGGGCGGGAACGAAGAGTTGCAGTTGACGCCCAACTCGCCTGTTTTCATTTTCGGGAAGTAACGTTGTCGTTCGATAGGAAACAGTGCGCTACTATGGTCGTCGTCGTGCAGGCGGCTGGTCACCTTCGCTTAACCCTCGAAAAAAACATTCCATAAACTGTCCGCCCAATCATTACAAAATAGCGAAAATATAAGACCAAATTTACCTAGTCCCTTCAGCCCACCTTAAAATCCGTCGCGTAGTTTGGGTGTATCGGGAGAGCGGACATCAAAAGAAGCCGCCTCTACAAAAACAAAGGGATAGGTGGTCCAATGAATACGCAAGTGATGGGACACGTGGCGTTGCAGCCCGTTGAAGTCAAACGACAGAATATCAAACACCGTTACATGGAAGCGCTGACACTTATTGAGCGTCTGCACCGCCGCTTGCTCGATGTCATCAAGGATGACTTTGAGCGTTGTGGCGAAAAGGAAGTGAACCCGGTGCAAGCCCTGTTGTTGTTCAACATCTCCGATGCTGAGCTCACCGCAGGTGAATTGAAGACCCGGGGTCATTACCAGGGGTCCAACGTATCATACAATCTCAAGAAACTCGTCGAAGCGGGCTATGTGAACCATGAGCGTTCCAATGCCGACAAGCGCTCGGTGCGTGTCAGTCTTACGCCGAAGGGCCTCAGCGTACGCGGACGTGTGGACGCCATGTACAACCGTCAGCTGCAAGCCATTGAGGAAGTCGTCGGCTTCTCTGTCGAAGAGTTTGACCGCATGAACAAGGCCTTGACCCGTCTGGAACGTTACTGGACCGACCAGATCCTGTATCGCCTGTAATCATCAATTATCCTGCAAACTGCCCCGTTACGGCTGGTCCGTGGCGGGGTTTTGCTGTTGCCGATATGCCGCACGGCACCAAATTATGTCACACGTCCTTTTTCTTGCCGCATGAATTTGATTTTTGGCCCCATTCAGGCCGGATTCGGCGCGGCGAAAGCGGGTTTTGACGAAACTCCTCCACGCTGTTAGAGAAACAATTCTGCGGCAGGCGCGTTCTGTCATCGTCAGCAAGGGATTTGGGGCCAACAATGGGTTTGATGATCGGTTCACGTTTCGGCAGCAGTTTCATTGCGGCAGCACTCGTACTTTTGCCCTTGTGCATGACGACGGCGAAAGCCGAAAACAGCGACAACGACCCCTGGTTTGGCAAAAAGCCAAAAAACACTTCACTGCATACCGCCGTGATCACCGGAAAGGTCACAACTGAAACAGAAATTGTGACGTCGAAAAACACCACCCCGATGTTGTCGGAAGGCAGTGCAGCGGCGCTGAAGACCTTGATTGGCCGTTATATGCAGATTGAGGCGGAAGGCGGCTTTCCCAAGGTTCCAAAAGGCACTTATAAAAAGGGCGCACAAAGCCAGAATGTTGTTGCACTCAACCGCCGCTTGTTCATGGATGGTTATGTGCGCAAGGAAGCTGTAGACCCACAGTATGTAGACCGGGTCACCAGCGCAACGATGGATGGCGTAACGCGCTTTCAACGCAATATGGGCTTGGCAGCAACCGGACTGGTGGATGGCCCGACGCTTGCTGCCATGAATGTCCCCGTGGCAGAGCGAATCCGCACGATGCAGGCCAATATTGCGCGACTGGAAACCTATTCCGCCGATCTGAGCGACCGTTATCTGGTGGTGAATGTGCCGTCACAGCAGATCGAGACGGTCAACAATGGTAAGGTGTTTTCACGGCACAACGCCATTGTCGGCCGGCCGGAGAGGCCCACACCTGTGGTGATGACGGCGCTTTCCGATATCAATTTCAATCCCTACTGGAATGCGCCGGTTTCCATTGTCGAAAATGACATCATCCCCAAGCTGCATTCCGGCACGCAATTTCTGACCGACATGAACATGAAAGTGTTCCAGGGTTTTGGCGGGCCAGAAGTTGATGTGCGCAAAGTGGACTGGAACTCGGCCATTCCCGATGATTACTTGTTCCGCCAGGAACCTGGCCCGAAAAGTGCCATGGCCACGGCAAAAATCAATTTCTCCAGTCCATTTGGTATTTACTTGCACGACACGCCGGAAAAGCAATTGTTCAAGTCGGGTGAACGCCTGTTCAGCTCAGGCTGCGTGCGTGTCGAAAAAGTGGATTTGCTGATGGAGTGGATTCTCAACGGCCAGGATGGCCTTGATGCCGCGCAAATCGCGTCACTGGCAGAAACCCTTGAACGGCGCGACGTGAAATTGACGGCACCACCGCAACTGCGCGTGACCTACCTGACGGCATGGCCTGTGGGTAATACGGTGGCGTTCCGCCGTGACGTTTATGGTCTGGATGGCACAGGGTTCACCGTAGGCCAGCCTCTACCAGAGGGGGAACTCAGCGCCGAGGGCCAGCGATTTGTGTTGAAACCCGTTGCGCGGAAAGCTGCTGCTGTCGAAGCTGACGAAGCCGAAGGCATTGGTCTTTTCGGCATACGTCTGCACAAGGCTGGCAACAAGAAGCCCGGGCTGTTCAGCAGCAGAGACAACGAAGACGGTGTTGGCACGCCAGCGCCAAAAAAACTGCCTTTCGCGAAGAAGACCCAAGTTGACGGAAATCAGGGCACTGTCATTCTAAAGCCCGGCGAAAACAGGAAGGCTGGGGTGAAGAAAGATGTTCCGGGCTTTTTCGACTGGGCGAGCTACCGCAAAGAACAGAAGCAAAAGCCAAAGAAAACAGGTTTAGTCTCTGAAAAGACAACGAAAAAGAAGGCTCCGGCAAAGAAACTTGAAACTGAGGCCGCGAGTGTGGTGCCGAAGGACAAAGTAAAGCCAGTATCGGCCAAACCTGTTATTGCGGCCGCCAATATTAAAAAAGTCGATGAAAAGGCGGTCAAGAAGGTCACGAGCGTCGATGCCAAGGATATGAAGAAAGCGATTGCAACGCCAGCCGCGAAACCTGAGGCTCTCAGCAAAAAACCTGTCGTTGAAGCGCTGAAAAAGCCAGAACCTGCGCCGAAGGTGAAACCCGTGGAAACACCCAAGAAGGTTGCGGATGCATGTAAAACCGATACCAAAGGCGTTGTTGCGGCTAGTTGCAAGTCGCCTGCTGCGGCAAAACCTGAAATTAAGAAGCCGGCAGCAACACCGTAAAAGTCCTGCGCCATCTTGCATCTGGACCGCACATTGGGAGTCTGTATAGAGCAGTCTCCCATTTGTTTTGGAGATTCCCATGGCGAAGTCAGCAGTGAAGAAAAAGACCGCGAAGAAAACTGCCAAGAAGGCCAAACCATTGTT
>CAXTKL010000072.1:0-14175 GCA_964244825.1 uncultured Aestuariivirga sp. | reverse complement strand
ACGGCAAAAATCATCGACTTCATCCGACGTGAACAGCCCGAAGGCCCCTGCCTCGTGCTTGACCTTGACGTTGTGCGCGACAATTACAATGCATTCGCGCGCACCATGCCGGGTACGCGCATTTTTTATGCGGTGAAGGCAAACCCAGCACCGGAAATCCTCTCTCTGCTCGCATCACTTGGCTCGTGCTTTGACACAGCCTCAGTGGTTGAAGTGAAAATGGCGCTCGCTGCGGGGGCTACACCTGACCGCATCTCTTTCGGCAACACCATCAAGAAAGAACGCGACATTGCCACAGCCCATGGGCTTGGCATCACCTTGTTCGCTGTCGACTCCGGCGAAGAGGTTGAAAAGGTGGCCCGTGCCGCCCCAGGCGCTTCAGTGTTCTGCCGCATTCTCGCTGATGGCGCTGGCGCTGAATGGCCGCTTTCCCGCAAGTTCGGCTGCGAACCATCGATGGCTGAAGATGTACTGCTGCATGCCCACATGCTCGGTCTCAAGGCCTATGGCATTTCCTTCCATGTGGGGTCACAGCAAACCCGCCTCGGCGCCTGGGACCAGGCTGTCGGCGAAGCCAAGGCGATTTTTGATCGCATGCTGGGCCATGGCATCACCCTTGAAATGATCAACCTCGGCGGTGGCTTTCCGACGAAGTATCTGAAAGCCGTGCCCGGCCAGAACCAGTATGCCAATGCCATCCACGATGCGCTGGCCAAGCATTTCGGCAACGCCATTCCTGAAACCATCATCGAGCCGGGCCGTGGCATGGTGGGCAATGCCGGTGTCATCAAGTCGGAAGTGGTGCTTATCTCAAAGAAGCATTCCAATGACAATGTGCGCTGGGTCTACCTCGACATTGGCAAGTTCGGTGGCCTTGCAGAAACCATGGACGAAGCCATCCGCTATCCACTGGTGACGGCAAAAGACGGCGATGCCATGGAACCCTGCATCATCGCAGGTCCTACCTGTGACTCCGCCGATGTGCTCTATGAAAAGACGCCCTATCCACTGCCGATCACATTGAGCGTCGGAGACGAAGTGCTGATCGAGGCTTGCGGTGCCTACACCACAACCTACTCAGCCGTCGCCTTCAACGGCTTTCCGCCGCTCAAGTCGTTTGTGATTTAAGGCGCAAGCATCGTCCCTCACCCTTCGAGGCATCGCGATAGAGCGATGCACCTCAGGGTGAGGGACTTTCCCCAAACACTCTCATGCTGAGGTGCCCGCGCCTTCGCGGGCCTCGAAGCACCTTGGCCTCATTTTCATTTGGGAGACTTTCAATGGTCACCATTCGCCCTGAATTGCCCTCTGATGTTGTGTCGCGCGATCGCCTGTTGGACAAGGCCTTTGGCAAGACACGGTTCCGCAAGACCTCAGAGCGCCTGCGTGAAGGCCGTTTGCCAGCGGACGGCCTGGCCTTCACAGCTCTTGATGCAAAGGGTCGCGTCATTGGCTCGGTGCGCCTGTGGCCGATCATTGCAGGGTCTGCCGGACCCTCGCTGTTGCTGGGTCCGCTGGTGGTGGATTGCCGCCACCAGGGCAAGGGCTTTGGTCGCCAGTTGATGCAGCATGCCATCAACACGGCGTGCGTGCTGGGGCATGACTCGGTGCTGCTGGTGGGTGATGCGCCTTACTACAGCCGCTTCGGTTTTGACGTGGCGCTGACCCGCAACTTGCATCTGCCCGGGCCGGTGGAGCGTGAACGTTTTCTAGGATTGGAATTGACCCCGGGGGCTTTGGACGGTGCCGAGGGTCTGGTGGGAGCGGCGGGGGCAATGGCGAGAGGGGACGACCTCGCCAAAGCTGCCTAACCCACAAGAAAGAAAGGGCGGCCATGGAGGGCCGCCCTTTCTGATTACTCCACCAGTTCCCGCCTTGCTGCGCTTGCCAAGAAGGCTGACCGGGTTTGTTTTCTGGCTTTCGCTTCCGCGTCAATCGCTTTCAAAAGTCCTAAATCAAGCGAGAGATTGATGCGTGTTGTGGAGCCAAGATCGCGGATGAGATGCACCGCCGACAACACAGCGCCTTCCCTGTCTTCAGCCAAGGAGGGATCAGTTTGAATTGAATCCAGAGAACGGGGCAGTGGAATGGTTTCGCCGTCTGCTTCGAGCATCTGAACATGGCCCTGCAGTGCTTCGCTTGCGTTTGCCAAAGCGGAGTCAAGCGTTTCACCTGCCGAGATGCAACCGGGAAAATCAGGAAAGCTCACACCATAAATGCTGTCCGGTTCCTTGTGAACAAAAGCGACGTAACGCATGATTACTCCTTCGGCCAACCCGCCTGTTTGCGGACGGAATTCAATGTGCCACGTGGCAAATCCTTGGCCGGGTGGGGCACAGTCACTTTCCCCGGCTTGTCGGCATGTTTGAAGTGGTGGTGTGAACCGGTCACGCCACACGGGGTCCAGCCCTCAGCCAACAATCGCGCAATGATTTTTCTGCTATCGCGCTCCAAGCCTCACCTCTGGTGTGTGTATATATACACAAAAACGGCACTCGACAACTGCTTGCTTATATCGGATAGCGTAAATTTAGCTTTTAGCTAAAATCTAATTGCTTTTAGCTAAAAAATGCGCTACGTATCGATCACTCACATAGAAAGGATTGCCCATGTCTCTTCTCGAAACTTTGCAGAACATCAAGATTGCCATCAATAGCTCGCCTCGAAATGCTTACAGCGCGGAACTCCATCTCCAAATCATCAAATATGCTGCCACCCTACACGACATGACAGGCAGGGAGTTTTGCACAGCGCTCGAAATAGAACCGTCCTATGGAACTGAGTTTTCAAAAATGAAAAAAATCGCAGACCGCTTGATCAAAGCTGGTTTAGACGTTTCAAAAATCTAACAAGGCGTCATCGCTCTGCTTAAAAAAGAAAGGGCGGCCGTGGAGGACCGCCCTTTCCGCAATTGTGAGTGTTATCAACCTTTGGCCAGCGCTGCTTCCTGGGCTGCAATGATGGCCTGGCGGCGTTTGATGGCTTCTTCGCCGATTGGTGGACCCTGGAAGCGCTTGCCTTCAAAGGCAAACCAGATCGCCAGCAGGATCACGTAGAAACCGACCGTGTAATAAACCAGCCCGGGAACAAACTTCACAGGTGGCGTTGCAGCAGCATCGGATGCCACAGAAGGAACAATGGAATGGCCAGCAATGATCAATCCAATCACCCCGATGGCGATGATGACGGCGAAGATTTTTGATAAGCCACCGAGGCGGAATTTGCCGAAGGTGGTCCAGGTTTTTCCTTCAGCTACGAGCCCAGCCATCACCGGCATGGCGTAGGACATGTAGAGATACATGGCGCAGCCCGTCGACAGGGCAACAAACGCATTGAGTGGTGCCGTCACAACGATAAAAATGAAGCTCAGGATGCCTGTGAACCAGATCGCAGCTTGTGGCGTGCGATAGGATGGGTTCACCGATGCCAGGAACTTTGGCAATCCGCCATCACGTGCGAATGCATAGACCATGCGCGATGTCGATGTGACAGCTGAGAGGGCGCAGCAGAAATTTGCGATGATAATGCCAATGGCACAAATTTTGCCAAGCAAGCTTGGTGCGATCAGATAATTGAACAAGGCGCTGAAGGCATTGCCACCCAAAACGGCCATATCCGCAGGCGAAGGACCGCCGGGAATGGCTGCCAGCTGGGCCATGACCTCCGGCGTCAACATCGCCTGTTTTGGATCAGCAGCAAGCGCGTCGTATACTGAAGGAAGCGCCAGCACCATGCCAAGTGTCATGATGAACCCGAACACAAGCGACCAGAAAACCGACGTCAACATGCCCTTGTGCACAGTGTTCTGCGCATCACGTGTTTCTTCGGACACATGCGCAGACGCATCAAAGCCCGTGATTGTAAACAGCGGATAGAGAAACCCCATCAGCAAGGCGATGAATGTTCCCGCTGCTGGTGCAACGCCGCCGCCAGCCGGACCTGTTTTATTCACAAACGTGAAAGCATGACCGAGGTCGAAACTTTTCACATGGGTGAACAGCAGGATTGTGAACAGAGTGGTGATCGCGAGAATCAGATAGCCGGAAAAATCCGTGAGCATCGTGGTGAGTTTGATGCCAAATTGGTTAAGCAGGCATTGTGCAACGGTGATGCCTGCCGTCCAGATAAACAGTGAAGTGAAATTCGTGTGGAGCGGATCGTACACGTTCGTCCACGTCGAAACATCCCAGCCCATGATGCCTGCAAAGAACAAGTCACGGATGAAAATGTAGAGAATGACATTCACGGCGGGAATGACAAACAGCAAGCCGAGCAAATTTGTATAGGCCGTCAACCAGCCCCACAGCCGTCCGCCTAAAATAGACGACCAATGATACAGCGATCCCGCTGTTGGATAGGCTGAAGCGATTTGCCCCAGTGAAGCAGCGACAATGAGCGCAAAAAGTCCGCCGAGCACCCAGCCTGCTGTGGCCATCCACGGCCCCACCGTGGACATGGCAATCGGGAACGATGCCAATCCGCCTGAAATGATGCAGATGATCGAGAATGAAATTGCGAAACTCTGGAATGTGCCCATGCGCCTGGAAAGTTCCTGCGCATAGCCCATGCCGTGGAGGACTTTTTCGTCCTCACTGATAAGCTTGGTGTCAGCCATGATGGTGTCCCTGCCGCTTCGGGGAGAAGCGTGTTTTTTAAGTTGATTGAATGCCCTGCACTCATCGCCCGTTTGTTTCCCCACGAAACAAGACGCAAGTGCGAACGTCCCCTGTGGCTATAGTGTGTGAAAGCAGGCGCGCCGTCAACATGTTGTGGCAGTTGCGCAACCGGAAGCATTTGTGACGTTTTTGTTGCTACAAGTGCCGCTGCTTGAATGCAGTATGACACGTTGAGCTGGAGAGCGAAGTAATGTCAGACACCACATCGCCAATGACACATCGCAGGGCTGGAGGACGCGATGGCAGACGTGCGATGCGGGGTGCGCCAATGCTCGCATTTCCAACATTGGTCCGTGAGATTCCGACCTATGAATTGCTGCCAGCCGAAGCCGTAGAACTCATCCACGATGAGTCGATGAAAATTCTGGAGGAAATCGGCTGCGAATTCCGTGATGATCAGGCGCCCGCCATGTGGAAGGCAGCGGGTGCCGACGTGCAGGGCACACGTGTGCGCATCGACCGTGCCCTGCTGATGCAATTGATTTCGACGGTCCCGCCGGAATTCACTCTGCATGCTCGCAATCCCGAACGTACGGTGTGCGTGGGTGGCAAGAACCAGATTTTCGTGCCCATGTACGGTGCCCCCTACGTGCGTGATCTTGAAGGCAAGCGCCGCTATGGTTCGCTGGAAGACTTAAACAACTTCCACAAGCTCGCTTACATGCTGCCAGCGCTGCACTCATCATCGTCAATCTGCTGTGAGCCGATGGAAGTGCCGGTGCCCAAGCGCCACCTCCACATCATCCATTCCGCACTCACCTATTCCGACAAGCCCTTTATGGGCATCGTCACTTCGAAGGACCGGGCTGAGGACGTGATGAAAATGGCAGGCATTGTATTTGGCGAAGACTTTGTGAAAGACCACACCGTCGTCGTCTCAATCACCAACTGCAATTCCCCACTGGTCTGGGACCAGACCATGCTCGACGCCATGCGTGTCTACGCCGCGCACAATCAACCCATCATCGCGGCTCCCTTTGCGCTCTGCGGCGCTTCAACATCAGCCTCCGCCATTGGTGCGGTGGCACAGGTGAATGCCGAAGCGCTGGCCGGCGTGGCCTATACGCAACTGGTGCGCAAGGGCGCACCTTGCCTCTATGGCCAGTTCATGGTGACTGTCGACATGAAAACTGGAGCGCCCATGGGCGGTACACCGGAAGCGGCGCAGATGATGTTCGTGATGGGCCAGCTTGCCCGCAAGTATAATCTGCCCTGGCGCACTTCAGGCTTCCACGTCGGCTCCAAAATCAACGATGCGCAGGCGGGCTATGAATCCAACATGCTCATGCACGCCGCGATTTTGTCGGGGGCCAACTACATCTGGCACGTGGCAGGCTGGCTCGAGGCCGGCCTTGCCTGTGGCTATTCGAAATTCGTGACCGATGCCGAACAACTGGTGGGCTGGTACAAATATGCAGGTGGCCTAAAATTCGACGATTTCAAAGACGCCATGGCCGCCGTGCGGGAAGTGGGCCCGCAAGGCCATTTCCTCGGCACCGCCCATACCCTCGAACATTTCGAAAAAGCCTTCTTCATGCCAAGCCTGATGGATTTCAATTCATACGAACAGTGGAACGCCGAAGGTGCAAAAGACCACGACACCCGTGGCCGCGACAAAGCCCGCAGCATGCTGGCCGCCTATGAAAAGCCGAAAATGGACGCAGGTATTGCCGAGGGCTTGCGCGACTTTATCGCCAAACGCGAAAGCGAATTGCCGAATATGATGAACTAAGAAACATGCAAATCTATGTTGATGCAGACGCCTGCCCAGTGAAAGATGAAGCGGCTAAGGTCGCTGCACGGCACGGTCTGATCATTCACTATGTCTCCAACTCACATATGCGCTTGCCCTTTGGTGAAAACGTCAAGCGGGTGGTGGTGCCAAGTGGAGCGGATGCAGCTGACGACTGGATTGTAGCACAAGCCGAACCGGGCGACGTTGTCGTGACGGCAGATGTGCCTCTCGCATCCCGCGCCCACAAGAAAGGTGCGCATGTCATTGCCAACAATGGCAAAGTTTTTTCTGAAGACAGTATTGGCATGGCGCTCGCCATGCGAAATCTGATGTCAGATTTGCGGGAGGCGGGCGGCATTTCAGGTAACAATCCGGTGTTCTCCCCAAAAGACCGCTCACGCTTTTTGCAGGAAATCGAGAACATCATCCAGCGTGCAAGACGCTGAGTCTGGTCCCGCATTGCCAAATGGCACCTATTTCGACACACTGCCTCCCATGCAAGACTATATCACCTCCGCCCTCGCCACCTTGCTGGTCATCGCCGACCCCATTTTTCTCAGTGCCCTGTTCCTTGGCCTCACCAACGACTTGAACCGCGAACAGCGCCGCGAAGTGGCGATGCGTGGATCTTTTATCGCCTTTTGCATTCTGCTGGGCGCAGGCTTGGGCGGGGCAAAACTTCTCTCGCTATTGGGCATTTCATTGTCGGCGTTCCGCATAGCGGGTGGTCTGCTCCTCTTATCCGCCGCTGCCGAAATGGTGTTTGACCGTCGTGGCCAGCGTCAGCAGGACACGGTGGAAAAAGCCATCAGCATTGATCACGTCAAAAACATTGCGGCTTTTCCTCTGGCCATCCCCTTGATGGCAGGGCCAGGAGCGATAACAGCGATGATTTTGTTGGCGGGACGTGCAGGGGGTGATTACATGCGCCTTGGGGCGCTGTATGCGGTGACGGCAATTGTCATGCTGGCATGCTGCCTGTGCTTTCTGGCGGCAGAGCGGATTTCGAAAACCATGGGCATTACCGGGCGGGCCGTTATCTCGCGCCTGCTCGGCATCATCCTCGCGGCCCTCGCCGTTCAGTTTGTGATCGACGGCGTAAAGGCGCTGATCTGAAAAAAAGGGGGATGAGCCGGAGGCCCGCTCCAACTCATCCCCAGTTCAGTGGTGTTACCCACCGATCGCGAAACGGGCTGCTTCAGAAATGGGAGGATCCAAACAGGTTAGCGATATCTTAGAGATCGCAAGCGCTGTGCCAGTTTTGTTGCGCGGCACAAAATACGCAATAAATATTTGATTTCATTTGGTAATAATGAATAAAAACGGTCGCGCGTCAGCTTGAATCTGAAAATACCAAGCCGCAACTTTGTGCAACGCAGCATCCAAAAAGGCAGCAGTTATATGACCCGCCCAATTTTTAACCAGTTGGTAAAACGCTCCAGACCTGTGCGCAGTGTATCCTCGTTCTTGAGATAACACATGCGCAAATAGCCCTCGCCGCCTGGGCCAAAGGTGCCGCCGGGCGCAAACCCAACGCCTGCTTCGTCAATGATGCGCAAACAAGTGGCAAGAGAGTCTGTCATGCCTTCAATCGAGAAGAACATGTAAAATGCGCCGTCTGGAACCTGAAAGCGCAATTGCGGGCTCTGGCGGAATGCGTCCACCACCATGTCGCGGTTGCGGCGTGCCATCGCAACCTGCATGTCGACAAAATCGTCGCCCTGGTCAAGTGCTGCGGCACAGCCCTTTTGCAAAAACACAGGCGACCCAGACGTGTTGTATTGAATGAAACGCTCGACAATGGGCGACAGTGCGCGCGGAGTCTGTATCCAGCCCTGACGCCAGCCCGTCATGGCCCAGTTCTTTGAGAATGTGTTGCACAGGATCAGACGCTCCTCAGGGTCACACACATCCAGAAATGATGGCGCACGTTTGCCATTGAAACAGAAGCGGCCATACACTTCATCCGCCAAAATCCAGATGCCCTTGGCCCGGGCAAAGTCACGAATGGCAATCAAATCGTCCCGCGTCGCTGTCCAGCCCAGGGGATTGGAGGGTGAATTGATGCAGATGGCCCTGGTGCGTGGGGTTGCGGCTGCAAAAAGCTTGTCCAGATCAAGCGACCAGGTGCCGTTGGCGAACAGCATGGGCACTTCCACTGGGCGTGTTCCTTGCAAGCGCAGGGGACCGGCATAATTCGGCCAGGCCGGAGTGGGGATGATCACCTCGTCACCATCCGCCGCTATCATCTGGATGGCGTTCTGGATGGCCTGCATGCCGCCACCGGTGATGCCAAAATTGTCGATGTGCAGATTCACGCCAAAATGCTTGGCGTGATAGCGCACCAATGCTTCGCGCAATTCCGGAATGCCGCGCTGCCAGGTGTAAAAGGTTTCCCCCGCCAGCAGGCTTTCCACGGCGGGCCGGCAAAACGCTTCCGGGGTGGACAGATTGCCCTGGCCCGACCAGAAAGCCATCACATCGGGCTTGGCCATGCCGTACATGGCGGCTGTGACGATGCCGCTGTCGGGTTCAGTTTGTGCGGGGCGGGTGAGGCTGCTGATCACGTCGGTCATATCCATGACCAGCCTTAAAGCAAAAGAAAACCCGCGAGGCAACGCCTGCGGGTTTCCATGCCGTTATGCGCAGCAGTATTATTTCTTGCGAAGCGAATCGCGAATTTCAGCAAGCAAAACGTCTGTTGTCGAAGCGGCTGGTGGCGGAGCTGGTGGCTCAGCCTTTTTCATCTTGTTGGAAATTTTGACGAGTTGCATCAAAATGAAAGCCAGGATCAAAAAGCCGATAACGATGGTGATGAAGTTGCCATAGGCGAATGTGGCACCCGCTTCTTTGGCGGCTGCCAGGGTTGCATCTTTTGGTGCACCGCCAGCAAGCTGCACGAACTTATTTGAAAAATCGATGCCGCCCGTTGCGAGACCAACAACTGGCATAATCAAGTCGTCAACCATGGAGCTGACGATTTTGCCGAAAGCGCCGCCCATGATCACGCCGATGGCGAGGTCGAAGGCATTGCCCTTGAATGCAAAGTTTTTGAATTCATTCCACATGTTTTATATCCCCCTTGGATATGTGATTAAAAGTCCGAAGGCCCGAGGTGCCCCAAAGCCGAACAGCCTATTAATCCATTCGCAAGATTTAATAAAGGGTTTAATCTGGTGGCGCGTATGAGGGAGTTTGATAATCGACGTTGACCAGATAAAGCCCCTGCGGGGGTGCCACCGTGCCACAGGCCGTACGGTTCCGTGCAGCCAGCGCCGTTTGCACATCGCGCAACGACCATTTGCCCTCGCCCACCAGCTTGAGTGTACCCACCATGCTGCGCACCTGGTTGTGCAGGAATGATCGGGCCATTGCTTCAACTTCAATCTCTTCGCCATAACGCGATACCTTCAAAACCTCGAGTGTCTTGACTGGCGAAAGGGCCTGGCAACTCGTGGCGCGGAAGGTGGAGAAATCATGGGTGCCGACCAAAACCTGTGCCGCCTCATGCATCAAATCTGCATTCAGTGGTGCAGGCACATGCCACACCTTGCCATGATCCAGGGCAGGGGGAGCGCGGCGATTGAGGATTCGGTACAGATAGCGCCGCTCCGTGGCGGAAAACCGGGCGTGAAAATCCTCGCCCACTTCTTCAATCTCGATCACGCTGACACGGTGCGGCCGCACATTGCCATTGATGGCATTGCGCAATTCAAAAGGATCCCACGTCCTTGGCAAATCCACGTGGGCCACCTGCCCCAGGGCGTGGACACCTGCATCTGTGCGGCCCGCACCAAAGATGCGGGCGTGCTGGCCATGTATTTTCTCTATGGCGTTTTCGATGACACCCTGTACCGTCGGTAACACCGGCTGCAATTGCCACCCTGCAAGATCATTGCCGTCATATTCAATGAGCAGGCGATAGCGCGGCATCAGTCGACCCTTGTGCCAGCGGCAACCGGAAAGCCGCGCAAAAACTCTTGCGCCGTCATGGCACCCTTGCCCTCGCGTTGCAGTTCAAGGCAACGGATGGCACCGCTGCCACAGGCGATGGTCAAAGCGTTGTCAATGAATGTGCCAGCAGTGCCAGCTGCGGCCACCACCTCACAGCGTAGAAGCTTGATGCGTGTGCCATTCACCACCATCCACGCGCCGGGATAGGGTGACAGTGCATGAACCTGTCGCAAGACGGTCTGTGCAGGTTGGCTGAAATCAATCTTCGCCTCACCCTTGTCGATCTTCTTGGCGTAGGTCACACCTTGGACTGGCTGAGTGTCTCCTGCGTGCAGTGGGGCAGCGAGAACTTCAACCATGGCCCTTGCGCCAATGACCGCCAATGCATCCTGCAGCGACGCAAATGTTGTGGTCTCATCAATTGGACAGGCTACCTTCAGTACCATCGCCCCGGTGTCCAGCCCCGCATCCATGCGCATGATGGTCACCCCGGTTTCCACATCGCCTGCCATGATGGCCCGTTGAATGGGCGCAGCGCCGCGCCAGCGTGGCAGCAGCGAGGCATGCACATTGAAACAACCATGCTTCGGCGCATCGAGAATGGCCTGCGGCAACAACAGCCCATAGGCCACGACCACGGCAGCATCGGCATGCAAGGCCGCAAAGCGCTGCTGTTCTTCCGCCGATTTCAAAGATACAGGAATTCGCACCTCAAGGCCCCGTGCCTCGGCAAACGCGTGCACCGGCGTTGGCCGCAGCGCCATGCCCCGCCCCGCCGGACGTGGCGGTTGCGCATAGGCACATGCAATCTCATGTCCCGCTGCAATCAAGGCCTTGAGAACTGTGACCGAGAAGTCGGGCGTTCCCATAAAGACCAACTTCACAGCAACCCCTTTGAGGCCCGCAAGTTGGCGGGCACCTCAGGGTGAGGGACATGAGAATTCTCCCTCATGCTGAGGTGCGAGCCCTTGCGAGCCTCGAAGCACCTCCGCATCACAGCTTCCCCAGCTTCTGGGCCTTCTGGAATTTCTTGATCACACGGTCGCGCTTCAGTTTGGAAATGTAGTCGATGAACAGCACACCGTTCAGATGATCAATTTCATGCTGTAAACAGGTTGCAAGCAAACCGCTCGCCATGATCTCCTGTGGCTCGCCCATGCGATCGAGGTAGCGCACTTTCACTTCTTTTGGACGTTCCACCATTTCATAAAACTCGGGTATGGAAAGGCAGCCCTCCTCGTAGTCACCAACCACATCAGACGACCACACCACTTCGGGATTGGCCAGAAACAGCGGCTTCCGGTCCTCGCCCTCCTTCGAAAGATCAATCACCACAGCCCGGCGCGGCTCACCAATCTGGATGGCTGCTATGCCAATGCCGGGCGCATCATACATGGTTTCCAGCATGTCGTCGAACAGGCGGCGTGCGTCCTCATCCACCGTCAAGATGGGTTTGGACACCTGCCGCAAAAATTTTTCGTCCGGAAGCGTAATGATGGGTTTGACCGACATGGGGCTGAAATAGGCGAGCCGCCGCACAGGGTCAACCGCTCTTGCCTTTCCTGCTCAAACCCACCATATAGCGCCCCGGAAGGTTGGTGCAGGCGTTATGCTCGCCAACCGGGTCAGGACCGGAAGGTAGCAGCCCCAACGAGATTTTAGCGGGTTGTTGCCGGCCTTCCACTTCCCCACAGCCGTACTTTACTTCTCGCCTTGGCCTTTGGCCTTGCGCTATGACCATGTCCATGTCTGATCAGGCCACCCTTCAGAACCCGGCGGGCTACCGCGTTCTGGCCCGCAAATACCGCCCCAAGACCTTTGCTGACCTGATCGGCCAGAAGGCGCTGGTGCGCACCCTGACCAATGCCTTTGCCACGGGCCGCATTGCCCAGGCCTATATGCTGACCGGCGTGCGTGGCGTTGGCAAGACCACCACAGCCCGCCTCATTGCCCGTGCCCTGAACTATCCCACAGGCCCCACCATCGACATGCCCGAAATCACACCGCAGTGTGAGGCGATCCTGGAATCGCGCCACATGGACGTGATCGAGATGGACGCCGCCTCCAACACCGGCGTCGACAACATGCGCGAGATCATCGACTCCGTGCGCTATGCGCCGCTTGAAGTGCGCACCAAGGTTTATATCATCGACGAAGTGCACATGCTGTCGAAGAGCGCTTTCAATGCCTTGTTGAAAACACTCGAAGAGCCGCCGCCCCATGTGAAATTCATTTTCGCCACCACCGAAATCCGCAAGGTGCCCGTTACCATTCTTTCGCGCTGCCAGCGTTTTGATTTGAAGCGGCTGGATGCAGGGCTGTTGACCGAGCACTATGGGCGCATTGCCAAATTGGAAAATGCCGAAGCTGACGAAGAAGCGCTGCGCATGATTGCACGCGCTGCGGAAGGCTCCGTGCGGGATGGCCTGTCGCTGCTCGACCAGGCCATCGCCTATGGCGATGGCACCGTCAAAACTGCTGATGTGCTGCATATGCTGGGCGTCATGGATCGCACCCGCGTCATCGACCTTTTCGAAGCCGTGATGAAAGGCGACACGCAAAAGGCCTTGGCGGAATTTTCCACCCAATATGAGGGTGGCGGCGACCCGCAGACCATTCTGACAGATTTGGCCGATTTCACCCATTGGGTGACGCGCAACAAGGTCGTGCCGCAATCAGCCCAACAGGATGCGGCCAGAACAGGAATTGAAAAGCAGCGGGGCAGCGCTTTCGCCAGCACCCTGTCTGTGCCGCATCTGGCGCGGACCTGGCAAATGTTGTTGAAGGGTATTGCCGAAACAGCAACGGCAGCACGCCCGGAACAGGCAGCTGAGATGCTGTTGATCCGCCTCTGTCACGCCTCGGATTTGCCAGTGGGCGATGAACTGGCGAAACTGGTGAAAATGCACCAGGCCGCGCCCGTGGCACCAACGCCCATACGCCGGGATAGTCCGCGTACAGAATATTCCACTGCACCATCTGCTGGCCCTGCTGTTGCGGTAAAGCCCGCAGATCAGCCACGCGTTGACACAGCGGCACCTTCAACGGTGATGACAAGCTTCGAGCAGATCGTGGCCTTGGCCAACGACAAGCGCGATGTGAAACTGAAGTCTGAGCTTGAGCGGTTTGTGCGCCCCATCGCAGTGTCCGACAGCAAGATTGAACTTGCATTGGAACCCGGTGCACCACCCTCCCTCACCAATGAACTCAGCCGGAAACTGGAGGCCTGGACGGGTCGCCGCTTCATGGTTCTAGTGTCAAAGGCGGGTGGTGATGCCACCCTTGCGAGCCAGAAAAAGGAAGCCCGCCAGACTGCGGAACGCGAAGTGCGCGAATTGCCGGATGTGCAGGCCATTCTGAAAACCTTTCCCGGTGCCGAGATCGTCAAGGTGCGCGAACCGGATGCCTTCACTGCAAATGAAACAATAACGGAAGAGTCCGATGAAGAATCTCGCTGACATCATGAAACAGGTTTCGTCCATGCAGAGCAAGATGGGCGACATGCAGACAAAACTCGAAAACCTCGTCATCACCGGGCAATCCGGTGGTGGACTGGTGAAGGTCAGCATGAATGGCAAGGGTGCATTGCAGTCCGTTACCATTGATCCAACTCTGATGAAGACAGAGGAGCGCGAAATTCTTGAAGACCTGCTGGTTGCAGCTCATGCCGATGCCAGGAGCAAGGTCGAAGCAATGGCGGCAGAAGAAATGAAATCCATCACCGGCGGCCTGCCACTGCCGCCGGGAATGAAACTGCCGTTTTAGGTTATCGCGATGCACCCTGACGTCCACACTCTCCGTCATTCCCGC
>CAXTKL010000071.1:2589-14825 GCA_964244825.1 uncultured Aestuariivirga sp. | reverse complement strand
CCGATGACGCGTCCTATATCACTGGTACAACCATCATCGTCGACGGCGGCCAGACCCTGCCCGAAGGCAAAGACTTCCGCCTCGCCCCCACCTGACAAGGATTGCAAGCCCATGGCACTCGCCGATCACCTGAAATTCCGCGACGTTGGCAAACGTCTGGAAGACCTGCAAACGCCAGTGCCCATCATCGACATCGACATTGTGGAACGCAACGTCATGCAATGGCAAAGCCGCTGCAACATCATGGGCCTTGCCAATAGGCCCCACATCAAAACCCACAAGCTCGTTGGCCTTGCAAAACATCAACTGGCCGAAGGTGCAAAGGGCATCACCGTACAGAAGCTGGGCGAAGCCGAAGTCATGGCCGACGCCGGCATCACCGACATGCTGCTCACCTTCAACGTGGTGGGACGCCAGAAAACCGAACGCCTCGCAAACCTGGCCCGCCGCACGGATATCGCTGTCGTGGCAGACAATCACGTGATGCTGGCTGGCCTGTCTTCAGCAGCAGCACAGGCGGGCCGCAGCATCCGCGTGCTGGTTGAGGTCGATACAGGTGCAGGACGCAACGGCGTGCAATCCCCTCTGGAGGCACTCACATTGGCGCAGGCCATCGACCACACACCGGGTTTGCAATTCGGTGGCCTCATGACCTATCCCAAGACGGGTGCGCGTCTACAGGCGCAAAGCTTTTTTGAGGACACAAAAGCCAGATGTAAACGGTCCGGTCTAAACGTCGGCACCTTTTCATCCGGTGGTTCGCCTGACATGTGGAAAGACGAGGGCCTTGCACTTGTCACGGAATACCGCGCGGGCACCTATGTCTATCTCGACCGTTCACTCGTGGCCACAGGCAACTTCGACTATGAAGACTGCGCCCTCACCGTCCTCACCACAGTCGTCAGCCGCCCAACAACTGACCGTGCCATCATCGATGCCGGAACAAAAACGCTGACCAGCGACCTTCTCGGCCTTGAAGGCTACGGCGTGGTGCAGGACCTGGGCGAAGCCAAAGTCTACGCCGCCAACGAAGAACACGGCTATCTCGACATCTCACGCCTGACGCAAAAGCCAGCCATCGGCCATCTCCTCCGCATCACACCCAATCACGTCTGCCCGGTCACCAACCTTTTCGATGAAGTGGTGTTCATAACAGGCAATGACGTATTGGGCGCAGTCAAGGTCGACGCCCGGGGCATGGTGCAATAATACGGATTGGCTGGGGCGGGAGGGATCGAACCTCCGAATGCCGGAATCAAAATCCGGTGCCTTACCGCTTGGCGACGCCCCAGCAATGGCGCGCTCTATAGCTGCTTCGTTTGCGGCCTGCAACACGCTTGCCAGATTTCGTCAAATGCCCCCACTGTCTTCCAGGCACCCAATTGCTGAATGGGCACGTCCGTATAGCCGCCCGCAACCAACACACAGGGAAGCTTGCCGGCAGCAGCCGCTTTGACATCGGCAATACTGTCGCCAATAAACACGGCCTCGGATGCTTCCACACCGAGTTGCGCGAGTGTGTAAATAAGCATATCCGGAGCAGGCTTCTTCGGCAGATCGTCCCGCGCGCCGCAGACATAGTCAAACACCTCCATGAAACTCAAGGCAGACAACAACTGATCCGTCAGATGTTGCAGCTTGTTGGACACGACTGCGATTTTCAATCCATGCCGCCGCATGTCCTGCAGGCCGCTGACAACCCCCGGATAGGGCCGCGTGTGAACAGCAATGGCGGAAGCATAGAGTTTTTCGAAACTTTCTGTTCTTTCGTCCAGGGCATGCGGGCTCAGTGACTGGCCCTGCAACCCGTATGCTTTCTCCACAAGCCGGCGGACACCTTCACCAATCAGAGACCGCACCGCAGGAACCGAAAGCGGCGCAATGCTGTCTTTCGTCATCACCGTGTTGACGGCCACGGCAATATCGGGAGCTGAATCAACCAGCGTACCATCAAGATCAAACAACAGGGCTTTGACAGGTTTGCCCGACCAGGGATGCAGGATATCAACCACTCAACGACCCATTCTGCGAAAACACCCGGCTGCCCCGCACATCCGGCTCCTCAACCGTCGACAACATCTCCGGCGTCACAGTCCCATCGCCTGAATCCAGTAACCTGTTGGCATGGCGAAGCCGCGTGCGGTCGAGTGCATTGCGAATGGAGCGGGCATTGGCAAAATGCGGCTGGGCCCGGCGGCGCGTGATATATTCGCCCATGGCATCCCGGGCCTTGGGCGAAAATTTGTAATGCTGTTGCGCCAGCATCAACTCCGCAATGTGCAGCAGCTCCGCATCCGAATAATCCGGAAAGTCGATGTGATGCGCAATGCGGGAGCGGAAGCCGGGATTGCTTTGATAGAAGCTTTCCATGCGGTCCGCATAACCTGCCAGGATCACCACCAGATCATCGCGCTGATTTTCCATCACCTGCAACAGAATTTCGATGGCCTCCTGGCCATAGTCGCGTTCGTTCTCCGGCCTGTAAAGATAATAGGCCTCGTCGATGAACAACACACCGCCCATGGCCCGCTTCAACACCTCCTTGGTCTTGGGCGCCGTATGGCCGATATATTGCCCCACCAGATCATCGCGGGTCACCGACACCAGATGCCCCTTGCGGACATAGCCCAGCTTTTGCAGCATCGACGCCATGCGCAGGGCAACCGTGGTTTTGCCTGTGCCGGGATTGCCGGTAAAGCTCATGTGCAGGGTTGGCGGCTCGTTCGCCAGGCCATATTGCTTGCGGGCCCTGTCCACCAACAGCATGGCAGCAACTTCCCGGATTCGCCGTTTCACGGGAACCAGACCAACAAGTTCCTGGTCAAGCTGGCCAAGGACATCAATCAATCCGCTGGTCTGCAGCTCCGTCCGCAGATTGACTGATTGCGCCACCGCCACGCCCTGTTCCATTTTTATATCTTCAGACATTGACTATCCCATGACGAAGCAACGTCTCATTTCCCATACCGCTCACTTTCCGGCCTGTCCGTGGCATAGCTTGAAATCGTATAGGTCATTTGCCGTCCTACACCCTCGGACCGGTGCAGGCGGAAGCCGGGTTCGCTCTTCGGCCGGTTGACGATATAGGACATGCGCGGCGCTTCCCAGCCATAGCTGGAATCAAAAGCGGTGACGCGGATGTAGTGATCCGGAAAGGTTTTCCGGCAATTGTTCACTTCCATCAAAATCCCGGCAGGATCCTTGAGATCGAACATGGGGTTGCCGAACATTTCCCAATAGGTGTTACGCGGATGCGGATCGTCGGTGTACTCGACACTCACTGCCCAATTGTGATCAAGTGCATAATTGATCTGCGCCGTGATTTGTGGGTCGGTGAGGTCCGGCAGAAACGAGAACTGACCCTGGGTGATGCGGTTACCGTGATTGGTCATCATGATGATAAAATCCTTTCAACGCTTATGAAGCTGTGGCTGTGGGCGCAAAGTCTGCGGTGTCGGTGGATTCATAATTGAAGCTGATCTCGCCCCAGGTATCCAGTGCCGCCTTCAAGGGGCTGCACCACTTGGCGGCAGCCTTCAGAATTTCAGGCCCCTCGCGGAAGTAGTCTCGCCCCTCATTGCGCGCCATGATCATGGTTTCCAGTGCCACGCGGTTTGCGGTGGCACCCGCCTGAATGCCCATGGGGTGGCCAATGGTACCGCCGCCAAATTGCAACACACAGTCTTCGCCAAGATAATGCAGCAGCTGGTGCATCTGGCCCGCATGAATGCCACCCGAAGCAACGGGCATCACCTTGTTCAGTGATGCCCAGTCCTGGTCATAGAACAGGCCGATTTCCAGATTCTTCGATGTGTGATTTTCACGCAAGGTGTCATAAAAACCGCGGATCATCAGCGGATCGCCTTCCAGTTTGCCAACCACTGTTCCGGCATGGATGTGATCAACGCCCGCCATGCGCATCCACTTGCAGATCACGCGGAAATTCATGCCGTGATTTTTCTGGCGCGAATAGGTTGAATTGCCTGCACGATGCAGATGCAGGATCATGTCGTTGTTGCGCGCCCACTTGGCCATGGACTGGATGGCCGTGTAGCCGATCACAAGATCGATCATGATGATGGATGACCCAAGGCTTTTGGCAAAATCGGCCCGCTCGTACATTTCTTCCATCGTGCCAGCCGTCACGTTAAGATAGTGTCCCTTCACTTCGCCAGTTGCGGCAGCTGCGCGGTTTACGGCCTCCATGCAATAGAGAAAGCGATCGCGCCAATGCATGAAAGGTTGCGAATTGATATTCTCGTCGTCCTTCACAAAATCCAGACCACCTTTCAGCGCTTCATACACCACGCGGCCATAATTGCGTCCGGAAAGGCCGAGCTTTGGTTTCGTTGTGGCCCCAAGCAATGGGCGGCCAAACTTGTCGAGGCGTTCACGCTCAACCACAATGCCAGTGGCTGGACCCTGGAATGTTTTCAGGTAAGCGACAGGAATACGCATGTCTTCAAGACGCAATGCCTTCAACGCCTTGAAACCGAACACATTGCCGATAATGGACGCTGTGAGGTTGGCAATTGAGCCAGGCTCAAACAGGTCTATGTCATAGGCGATATAGGCAAAATATTGCGCCTCGGTTTTGGTGCCGGGTCCTGTGTTCGGCACGAGTTCGCTGCGATAGGCTTTGGCACGATATTTCTCGCAGGCTGTCAGTCGGTCCGTCCACACCACAGTCCAGGTCGCTGTCGACGATTCACCCGCAACAGCAGCGGCCACTTCCTCATGGTCGACACCGGGTTGCGGTGTGATACGGAACACCGCGAGAATGTCGGTGTCTTTTATTTTATAGTCAGGCTCCCAATAACCCATCTTCTTGTAAGCCAGCACGCCGGATTTGTAGCGGTCTTTGGCCTGTGTTGCCGGGGTACCCATTGCGTCATCCATGCTGTGTCTCCTTGCTCAAGTAAAGGGCGTGTTGGGTTTGCATTACAGTGACTTCCGGCGCGCGTCGTAGAGCCGCAAGATTAGTGGCGTCAAAATCAGTTGCATGGCGATGTCGAGTTTGCCGCCGGGAATGACAATGGAATTGGCCCGTGACATGAAGCTGCCGTGGATCATGGAAATCAGATAGGGAAAATCAATGCCGCGCGGATTACGGAAGCGGATGACAACCATGGATTCCTCCGCCGTGGGAATCCAGCGGGATATGAACGGGTTTGATGTATCCACCAGCGGCACCCGCTGAAAATTGATATCGGTCTCGGTGAATTGCGGGCAGATGTAATGCACATAATCCGGCATGCGCCGCAGGATGGTGTCCATCACGGCTTCCGTGGAATAACCGCGCTGTGAACTGTCCCGGTGAATTTTCTGCGTCCATTCCAAGTTGATCACGGGCACCACGCCAATTTTCAGATCCGAATGCTTCGGCAGATTGATGTCGCCACTCACAAAGGCACCGTGCAGGCCTTCGTACAGCAACACGTCCGTATCCCGGGGAATCTCATGCCAGGGTGTGAAGGTACCGGGCGGCGTGCCATGCAACTCGGCTTCCTGTTGATCATGCACATAATAGCGCCGCTGACCCACGCCATCCCGGCCATAGCCAATGAAGAGAGCCTGCAACTCTTCTAGCAGATTCACTTCCGGGCTGAAATGGCTGAGGTGGTTGTTGCCGTTCTTGCCTGCATCGACAATCGCAGCCTTCATGGCCGCCCGGTCGTAGCGGTGAAACGAATCCCCCTCGACAAACACCGCCTTGATACCTTCGCGGCGAAAGATCTGATCAAAGGTGTGCTTGACCGTTGTCGTACCGGCCCCCGAGGAACCGGTGACGGAGATGATGGGATGTTTGACCGACATGCTTACGCCCCCGTCCTGAACAGACCGCGTTTGGAAAACAGCGGCGAATACTGGCGTTCACTTGAAACCTTGGCTTCGGCAAACAAACGCATCTGGGCCGCAGAGCCGAAACACAGGGGACAGCGTTCATGCAGGCCAGAAGGCACCAGATCAAGAATGGCGTGGGCCCCATCATTGGCAACGCCGCCTGCCTGTTCCACCAGATAGGCTATCGGCGCACACTCATA
The DNA here is from genome assembly GCA_964244825.1 of uncultured Aestuariivirga sp. Taxonomy (GTDB): domain Bacteria; phylum Pseudomonadota; class Alphaproteobacteria; order Rhizobiales; family Aestuariivirgaceae; genus Aestuariivirga. The sequence goes on along the minus strand of CAXTKL010000071.1, from coordinate 8,781 downwards.
AATGTAACGCAGGCGGCCGCGCTCGTACCCGTGACGCCTGTCCGCAGGATAAAAGAAAATGCCACCGCGCCCGAATATGCGGTGCGTTTCCCCGGCAAGGGCTGCAAGCCACCGCATATTGTAGTCAACGCCAAGCGGGCCGTCCTTGCCATCAAGGCATTGATCGACAAACTGCCGTTCCCGTTCAGACCAGAAGCGGTAATTCGACATGTTGATGGCAAATTCGCTGGATGAATGGACGATGTCGCAGTCGCGCAGATAATGCCAGGTCGTGCGCGTGGCATCGAGGACAAAGGCCTGTGGTTTGCCACCAAGCGACAGCACAAGCTCAGTCCGTGGACCATAGATGACGTAACCAGCGGCAAGCAAATCACGGCCCGGCCTGAGAAAATTACGGTCAACTGCGCCCGCTACTGCACCATACAAGCCAAAGATGGTACCGATGGGGGAATTGATTGCGATGTTCGATGAGCCATCCAGCGGATCAATGGCCAGCGCCAGGGTGCCAGAATTCGACAGATGCAGTGGAAGGTCCTCTTCTTCCGAAAGCAGGCAGGCGACAGGCGCTTTCCTGGCGGCCTCCAGAAAACAGCCATGCGCAAAGACGTCGAGAAATTTTTGCACTTCGCCCTGCACATTGGTCTTGCCTTCCTCGGCAAACCGCCCGCTGGTGCTACCATCCGCAACAGCACTTGCAACCGCAGCTGCGGCTGCGGCAAGCGCCTGGATGGTCATTGCGATATCGCTTGCCCGCGCCGAGCGCGACGCAAAATCATGCAATATGCCGCTCAGGTCATGATGTTTGCGTTCTTGCACTGCAGGTTCCCTTGGTGGCTTTCTGGCGAAGCTTCTGCCCACTGTCCGTTAACTTGCACATGAAGTAAAATTAAATTATGTTGACACCTCTTTGAGTTTTTTGAAATGCGCCGCCCTACTCTCAAACAGCTGCAAGCCGTCGCCCGCGTGGCCGAGCTTGGCACCGTAACGGCAGCTGCCGCACGGCTCAGCCTGTCAGCATCGGCCGTGTCCATCACGCTGAAACAACTTGAGGACGACATGGGGCTGAAACTGTTTGAGCGCACCGAAAAAGGCTTCCGCCCCACCGAAGCAGGGCGTGAAGTGATCCTGGCCGAAGCCCGCATCAGCGCCATTCTGGGTGAACTGGCAGAGGTCACAGGCGCCCTGCAAGGTGGACAGACCGGCCACGTTGCCTTTGGTGTGGTCAGCACGGCGAAATATTTTGCGCCCTTCCTGCTCCGGGCCTTTGAAGTTCTGTACCCCCGCATCGAGATCAATCTCCGGGTCGGCAACCGCGAGGAAATTCTCTCGCGACTGGCTGACTTCAGCATTGACATGGCGCTGATCGGCAGGCCACCCCAGGACCTTGAGGTTGAAAAGCAGGAAATCGGCCCGCATCCCCATGTGGTGATTGCCGCCCCCGATCATCCCCTGGCCCGCAAGCGCCAGGTTGCCGCCAGCAGCCTGTCAAACCTGACCTTCCTGGTGCGCGAACCAGGCTCAGGTACGCGCGTGTTGACCGAGCGCATTCTTTCAGAAATTGGTGCCGCCCCGAAGACCGGCATGGAGATCAGTTCCAATGAAACCATCAAGCAGGCAGTCATGGCAGGGCTTGGCATTTCGCTTCTGTCCTACCACACCGTGGCCCACGAGATCGAAGAAGGCCGTCTCGCCGTTTTGCGGGTGGAAGGAACACCCGTGATCCGCAAGTGGTTCGTGGTGCGCAACAAGAAAAAGCACCTCCTGCCATCAGCCATCACGCTCTGGAAATTTGTGTCCGAGAATGGAGGCTCATTCCTGCCGCCACTGAAACTCAAAAAACCCTGAACAAGCCACAATCAACATCATCATCTCCTCTTAGTAAATGTCCAGAAAAAATGTGCCTCATCGCGCGCCGTCTGCAACGTCGTTTTCATGATCGGCTCAAAACTGTTGGTGCAGCCAGCGGGGCGGGAGACCCAATTCTGGAGTGTAGCAGGATCTATCGGAATGACCGCGCGGTGTCAAGCACTATTTTCTTATTATGGACAAAACACTGAAAATATTCGTCTAAATTCCTAAAAGCTCTAAAGCACCACGCCATTGCGTCCGGCGAATTCCATCAGGTCGCCGCGCAGGGAATGGGCCGGGCTGCGCATCAAGGGCTCCATGAAGGCCCACAGCTTGCCCTGATCCAGCGTCCGGATCATCGCCTTCACGGGGCCAATGCCCGAGGGGACCATGCTCATGGACGTGAGACCGATTCCCACAAGCCCCATGGCCTCCAGTGGCCTGCCCCCCAACTCGCCGCACAGTGTCACCTTCTTGCCGTGCTGTTTTCCCTTTTCAACAATCATGCGCATGGCCCCCAAGGCCGATGGACTCAAGGGATCATAGCGCCCAGACAATTTCGGATTGCCCCTGTCCGAAGCAAACAGAAACTGCACCAGGTCGTTGGAACCGATGGAGGCAAAATCCACCATCGGCAAGAGTTGATCCAGCTGCCAGATCAGCGATGGAATTTCGATCATCACACCAATCTGCAGTGACGTCGGCAAGGCATGGCCGCGCGCTGCAAGATAGGCCTTCTCCTTGTCAACGGCGGCCTTGGCCATGATGAATTCAGACACATCGGCAATCATCGGAAACATGACCTTCATGTCATGTCCGCCACCCGCCATCAGCATGGCCCGCAGTTGCAGGCGCAACAAGGCAGGCCGCTCCATCGACATGCGAATGGAGCGCCAGCCCATGGCCGGATTCTCTTCCTTCGGTTGCCGCAGATAGGGCAGGATTTTGTCTGCCCCGATATCCAGCGTGCGGAAAACAATAGGTTTGCCTTGCGCCTGTTCGATCACCTGCTTGTAGTGATTGATCTGCGCCGTCAGCCGCGGAAAGCGTTGCGCCAGCATGAACTGCAATTCGGTGCGGTAAAGCCCCACACCCTCGGCCCCTGAATCATGCAAATGCGGCATATCCACAATCAAGCCGGCATTGATGTTGAGGCCCACATGCACACCATCCTTGGTCACCGAAGGCAGGTCCTTGAGGGCCGCAAACTGCGCCTGCTTCTTGGCATAGAAGCGCACCTTTTCAGCATAGGCCTTCTGCAAATCCTGCGACGGCCGCACAAAGATTTCGCCGGTCGAACCATCGACAATGATTTCATCGCCGGGGTCCACCAGATCAACAATCCCATCGGCCTGGCCAATGGCCGGAATGCCCAGCGCCCGTGCCACAATCGCAACGTGGCTGGTTTTGCCGGCTTCCTCGAGAATGACACCGCGCAATTTAGCCCGGTCATAGTCGAGCAGTTCCGCCGGTCCCATGTTACGCGCCACGACGATGGAGTTATCGGGCAAATCCGTGCGCGACGCCGTGGCCACGGCACCCGTCAGGATACGGAGCAACCGGTTCGACAAATCGTCAAGATCATGCATGCGCTCGCGCATATAGGCGTCCTGCATGCGCTGCATGCGGGCCCGGTTGTCGTTCTGCACCCGCTCGACCGCAGCCTCTGCCGTGAGGCCGGAATGCACGGCTTCTTTCAGACGGTTCACCCAGCCCTTGTCATGGGCAAACATGCGGATGGTCTCAAGCACATCAGAATAATCCGTGGCGCGATTGGCCTCTGAACCGTCGAGCAGTTCATCCACCTGTGCCCGCAATTGCTCCACAGCCTCCATCAGGCGCTGTTCTTCAAGGGGCACATTCTCGGCGATGAGATTGTGAATTTCCACGCGCGGCTCGTGCAGCACAACAAAACCCAGGGCGATGCCCTCTGCCAGGCTTTCAGCTTCAATGTGGTGGCTGCGAATATGCGCCACGTCGATGGCAACTTCCCGCGCCACCTCCTTCAATTCACCCGATGCAATGATCTCCGCCAGCACCATGGCCGTGGTTTGCAGCGCCTCTTCTTCCTCTTCTGAATAATGCCGTTGCGTGCGGTTCTGCACCACCAGCACACCAATCACGGAGCCACCCCGCATGATCGGCACACCCAGGAAGGATTGGTAAATCTCCTCACCCGTTTCCGGCAAATATTTGAAAGACGGGTGATGTTGCGCGTCGGAAATATTGAGGCCGATCGCTTGTTCGGCAATCAGGCCCACAAGGCCCTCGCCGGATTTCAGCACCGACTTGTGAACGGCTTCTGCCTTTAGACCCTCAGTCGCATAAAGCTCCAGCACATTGCCAGCCCGCATAACATAAATCGAGCATACCTCCGCCACCATGTTGGCGGCGATGAGACTGACGATCCTGTTGAGCTTGACCTGGGCCGTCTCCGGCTCCGCCATCACTTCCCGGAGCCTTCGGAGCAGGACACGCGGGCCAAGTGCGGAGCTGGGCATCAGCGTTTCCTTAAATCTTGATTATCCTCGCCCGCTTGCGGGAGAGGTGGCACGCGAAGCGTGACGGAGAGGGGAAGCCAAATCGCACGTTCATCCCCTACTTCTTGTCCAATCCGTAGGCCGTATGCAAGGCCCGAACCGCCAATTCAGTATAGGCCTCATCAATCAGCACGGACACCTTGATCTCCGACGTCGTGATCGCCTGAATGTTGATGCCCTTGTCAGCCAGCGACGAGAACATCCGGGCCGCCACCCCCGCATGACTGCGCATGCCGATTCCCACAACCGAGACCTTGGCCACATCAGCCGAATGCATGACCTCCGCGAAATCAACCTTGTCCTTCAGACTGTTGATGATCTCGATGGCCTTGCGCAAATCTTTGCGCGCCAGCGTGAAGGTGATGTCGGCAAAGGCACCATCCGCCGAGACGTTCTGCACGATCATGTCGACGGAGATATCCTGGTCCGCCAGCGGCCCGAAGATGGCGGCAGAAATGCCGGGCTTGTCCTTCACATGGCGGATTGAAACCTTGGCCTCATCCCGCGAATAGGCAATTCCACTGACAACGTGTTGTTCCACGATCTTGTCCTCATCACATACAATGGTTCCGGGACCCGTACCGTCGGGCTTGTTCTGGTTGGGTGAATCCGGCGGTTCAAATGATGAGCGCACCTGCAACGGCACCCGCTTCACCATGGCCAGTTCCACCGAGCGCGGCTGCAACACCTTGGCACCCAGCGAAGCCTGTTCCAGCATTTCCTCATAGGAAATCCGGTCCAGCTTGTGCGCCGCCGTCACAATGCGGGGATCGGCAGTGTAGACACCATCCACGTCCGTATAGATATCACAAGCCGCATCAATGGCCGCCGCAACCGCCACGGCAGAGGTATCAGACCCCCCACGGCCCAAAGTCGACAAACGCTTGTCAGGTCCCAGGCCCTGAAAGCCGGTGATCACCGCCACCTGGCCCTGTTCCATGCGCTTTAAAATTTCCGAGCCATTGACCCCGGTCATGCGGGCCGAGCCATGCACGCCGTCAGTCTCAATGGGAATCTGCCAGCCCGCCCAGCTCCGTGCAGGGATCCCCATATCCTGCAGCACAATCGCCAGCAGTCCCGCCGTCACCTGCTCGCCCGTCGATACCACAGCATCATATTCCCGGGCATCATGAACCGCCGCAGCTTGCCTACACCACTCCACCAGCTGGTTTGTGGCACCCGACATGGCCGAAACCACCACGGCAACATGGTTGCCAGCCTTCACTTCGCGTTCCACATGGCGGGCAACATTGCGAATGCGGTCAACATCCGCCACCGACGTGCCACCGAATTTCATGACCAAACGGCCCATTTATTCCGATCCCGAAAAACCAAACCACCAGCACCGGGACAATATGCCCCGTATCATACCTGAAGTTGCGACTGAACCCCCGACACGGCTTTGCCGTTCTATTAGTGGACGCCCTTAGCCGATGCAATATAAGGACCGTCATAATTTGGATTCATGACCCATGACAATCGATACAAAAGCCCTGCCCCCCAGCCTAGACCCGGCTGAGGTAGAGAAATTCTCGAAACTGGCTGCCGAATGGTGGAATCTCAAGGGCAAGTTTGGCGTTTTGCATGTCTTCAACCCGGTGCGTCTCGACTATATCAAGGAACAGGTCTGCGCCCGCCTCGCCCGCGATCCCTTTGACCGCGAACCCTTCAAGGGCCTGCGCTTCCTTGATATCGGCTGTGGCGGTGGTCTTCTGTGCGAACCCATGGCGCGCCTCGGCGCCACCGTCGTCGGCGTCGACCCTTCGGAAAAGAACATCAATACCGCCTCCGTCCATGCCCTCGA
>CAXTKL010000071.1:0-2489 GCA_964244825.1 uncultured Aestuariivirga sp. | reverse complement strand
TCGGCGTCGACCCTTCGGAAAAGAACATCAATACCGCCTCCGTCCATGCCCTCGAAATGGAACTGGAGATCGACTACCGCACCGGGCTTGCAGAAGATTTGGCCAGCGCTGGCGAACAATTTGACGTTATTCTGAATATGGAAGTCATCGAACACGTCGCCGATCCTGTGGCCTACACTGCCACCTGTTGTTCCATGCTCAAACCCGGCGGCCTCATGTTTGTGGCCACCCTGAACCGCACCATGAAGAGTTTCGCGCTGGGGATTATCGGTGCAGAATACATTCTGGGCTGGCTGCCGAAAGGTACGCACCAGTGGGAAAAATTCATCACACCGGGAGAACTGAAAGGCTGGTTGGCTGTTAACAAAACCAACACCGTTGCCGAAAGCGGAGTCACCTATCACCCGCTTGCGAATGAATGGCGGCGGTCAAATGATATGGGCGTGAATTACATGGTGGTGGCTGAGAAGGTCTAAGTATAAAGTTTAGTGAGGTCGATTGCTCCATGGGTGACGCGGACAACTTCTACTCTTGCGTCAATAACTTCATAGACCACAAGGTAGTTGCCCTGAATCAGGCAACGCGCATTTGGGGCAATGTCAGGTCGTAATTGTGCGCGTTCAGGCAAAGTGCCCAAGGATAAGATACGTTGTTTGAGGGTGTTCACGACTCGGCTGGCAGCAATGGGATTTTCTTCAGCAATAAAATACCAAATATCTTCAAGGTCTCGCACTGCCGCAGGTGAAACCTCAACCTCGAACGTTTTCACGGAGAATTCGCACGGCTCCGCTCAAGTCTCGCCTTGGCCCGGGCAATGATGCCTTCCATATCCAAAGGTATTGGCTTGCCACTCGCTTTGCCTTCGTTCCAGAGAAACCTTAGTTCTTCCGTTGTGAAACTGCGCACAGCTTTCTTTTCAGTCCATTCCTGCAAGGCCTCCCGAATGACTGCGCTGGCTGACTCATATTCACCTGATGACACAGCACCTCGCACAGCCGCGCTCAGGGCCGGAGGTAAATTTACAGATACTTTGTCCGCTGGTTCCATGAACTGGTGTTATCAAAAATCAGTTCAACTGTCATCCCTCCTGAAATAAGCGCCTTGTGTCTTGACTCTACATTGTAGACTGGTATACATTGCAGATCACAAAAAGATGACAGGATCGAAGATGCTTGGAAAAACTGAAGAGCTCATAATGATGGCGGCACATAAGGCAGGACCGAAATCAACGGCTAGTGAGATTTTTCAAACTCTGGAAAGCGTGCTCGGTAGAACTTCAGCTTTTGGTGCCATTTTCACGACGCTGGACCGATTGAGCAAAAAAGGATTTCTGGAATTTCAGGTTGGTGCTGTGCGGAAAGATTACGGCAACAAAGCTCCTCGAGAGTACACAATAACGGGAGAGGGAATGATTGCGCTGCGCGAGTCAATTGCCGTCACAGAAAAAATGCTACGCCAACCGGAATCGGGTGGTTTCAGGGGTGTCTTGACATGAGAAACGGCGAGATTAAATTTGTCCTTAGTTCAGCCGCTAAGGCCAGACTTGATGAATTACAAATTAAGATTTCGAAATTCTCTTTCGTTTGCGAGGTTCGAATTTGTGTGTTGAACCCCTTGAAAAGGAACAGATTGAACCACTGACAATTACTGCTCAGAATTATAGCTCCGATACGGAGTGGACAAAAGAATATATAATTGAGTACAAAAGTTACATACAAAAGATACAACAGACACACCAAACAGATCAATCGAGTATTCTTTCCGAAGCTCGAGTTTCAGCGGCATCAAAACCAAATTCATTCCTCATTCGCGCAACATTGCCACCTGATTTAGCAGAAGAAGCAATCGCAAACCTCGAGCACTATTACAAAACAGTTTGGCAGCTCAAACACAAGTCAGCAACTGCCAAGGCAATTTTCTATTTGCAAAATGCTCGAATAGTTTCGAGCCACTACGCGACGACGATTCGAAATGTTGTTGAACTTTATCTGAAATTCAAGAAGTAGTAGCTGTCAATTTGTGTCCTGATATTTTCCATGTGTCCGCACAACGCACCATCAATTTCACCAAGACTTAATTTTTAACCACCGGCTTCGACCTGAACCGTTGCACCGTCTCGCGCTCCGCCCGCCGCATGGCTGACGGCGGAAGCCCGCGTGACATCAAGTGCAAGTCTTCCAGCACCATCCGACCCATGTCCTTGAAGGCAGACTCCAGAGCGCCTGCACGGTGAGCTGAGAGAATGAAGTTTTCGAGCTTGCGCACGGGGTGACTCTGCGGAAGTGGCTCTTCCGGAAAAACATCACTGGCAGCCCGGATATGGCCTGATGCAACGGCGGCCATCAATGCCCCAAAATCCACAACTCCAGCGCGGCTCAACAACACAAAACTTGCACCCCGGCGCATTTTCGCAAATTCGCCTGTTCCCAGGAATCCACCATTCTCGGTGGTCACACCGGCAACAACGAAGATCACATCGCTGGATGTCA